>JBIQKL010000049.1:9929-25321 GCA_044506555.1 Hyphomicrobiales bacterium
GGGCCGCAGGGGTCGTCACCGTCCTCAATCCCGCGCCGGCGGCGCCGGTCGACGATGCGATCTATGCGCTCTGCGACTACGTCACGCCGAACGAGCATGAGGCGCGGGTCATGACCGGCGTCGAGGTTCGCGGCATCGACGATGCCCGGAAGGCCGGCGACGTGTTCCTGGAGCGAGGCGCCGGCGCGGCGATCATCACGCTGGGCGCCGCCGGCGCCTTGCTCCACACGCGCATGGAGTCGACGCTCGTCCCTGCCTTCAAGGCCGGGCCGGTGGTCGAGACGACGGGGGCAGGCGACGCCTTCAACGGCGGGTTCGCCGCGGCGCTCGCCGCCGGCGCGTCACCGGCGGAGGCGGTGCGGTTCGGCTCTGCCGTCGCCGGCATCTCGGTGACGCGCGCCGGGACGGCCCCTTCCATGCCGCGGCTCGCCGAGGTCGAGGCGCTGCTCGCCGGCTGAGCGTTACTGCGGCCCGCCCTGTGGCGGGGAGGGTCAGATCGTCCCGCCCGCCTGGAGCACGTGATAGACGTCCCAGCCACCGTCCCAGATCATCTTCAGCGCCACGTAGGCGATGAGGACGAGGCCGACATAGGAGATCCACGGGAAGCGCTTGAGGAGGTTGGCGATGAAGGTCGCGGCGAGGCCCATCAGTGCGACCGACAGCGCCAGGCCGATGACCAGCACCCAGACGTGGTCGCGGGCGGTACCGGCCACGGCGAGGACGTTGTCGAGCGACATCGATACGTCGGCGATCAGGATCTGGATGAAGGCCTGCCGGAAGGTCTTGGGCGGCGGCTTGGCGCCCTCGGCGCCGGGGATCTTGTCGCCATAGAGCTTGGCGTCGAGCTCGACGTCGAGTGCGTCGGCGCCGACGGCTTCGGCCTTGTGCGCCCCGCTCTGGATCTCGCGCCACAGCTTCCACGACACCCAGAGCAGCAGGAGGCCTCCGACCAGGAGCAGGCCGATCACGTCGAGGAGCTGGGTGGCGAAGAAGGCGAAGACGATGCGGAGGCCGGCCGCCGCGGCGATGCCGAGGATGATCGCCTTGCGGCGGAGATCGGCGGGCAGACCTGCGGCCGCCATGCCGACGACGACGGCATTGTCGCCGGCCAGAACGAGGTCGATCATGATGACCGTGGCGAGCGCGGTCAGTTCAGCGACGAGTGTTGATTCCATTGTTGTTCCCGACTTCTTTGTTTTTTAGCGCGGTGTTGGGGTCTGCTCGGGAATCAGCCCTTCGCCCTTGAGGTCGCCCCACAGGGTGGTGGGGATCGGCGCCTCCAGCCATTCCATGATCTGGTTGAGCTCCGCCGCTGAGCGCGGCCCCGGAATGATGCTCGAGACGATCGGGTGGGCGAGCGGGAACTGGAGCGCCGCGGCGGGGAGCGCCACGCCATGCGCGTCGCAGACCCGGGCGATGGCCTTGACCCGCGCAATGACGTCGTTGGGGGCGCGGCCGTAGTTCCAGGTCTCGCGCCCGGCGAGGATGCCGGAGTTGAACGGTCCGCCGATCACCACCGTGGCGCCATGCCGCTCGAGTGCCGGGAAGAGATCGTCGAGCGGTGCCTGCTCCAGGAGCGTGTAGCGCCCGGCGAGCAGGAAGACGTCCCACTTGCCGTGGTCCAGCGCGTCGGCGATCGGCTTCGATTCGTTGACGCCGATGCCGATCGCCTTGATGTCGCCGTTGCGGCGCAATTCGTCCAGGGCCCGGTAGGTGCCGTCCATCGCCGCGCGATGCATCTTGGGCTGGTCGTCGGGACCGTGGGTGAACGCGTCGATGTCGTGGATGTAGAGGATGTCGATGTGGTCGACCCCGAGGCGCTGCAGGCTGTCCTCGTAGGATCGCATGGCGCCGTCGTAGCTGTAGTCGAACCGCGCCTCGAACGGCAGCGGATTGGCCCAGAGGTCCGTCGATGCCTGCGGGGTCTTCCGCGGGCTGAGGATGCGCCCGACCTTGGTCGACAGGACCCAGCCGCTCTCCCGCCGGATGCCGTCGCCCATCAGGTGCTCGGACCGGCCATATCCGTAGTAGGGGGCGGTATCGAAGTAGCGGATGCCCGAATCCCAGGCATCCAGCACGATCATGCGCGCATCGGCGTCGGTGTGCGCCGACATGTTGCCGCCGAGGGTGGCGCCGCCGAGCCCGAGGATGGTGACTTCGACGGATGTCTCGCCGATCCGGCGGGTCTCGAGTGCCATCGGGGATTCCTCGTGCGATTGGCGGGCGGTGAACCCGCTCGCATCAGGTGGGCATTGGTCCCTGTCGTGGCTAGTCGCCGCGGGGCGAGAATGCAAGACGGGGCGTGGACACGGTCCGCGTGCGCGAACGTCGCGCCTGCTCCGGTCAGCGGATGCAGGTGCCGATGTACTTCTGGCCGAATATGTTGACGCGCTCGCACTTGTAGGTGTGCTTGCCGACGACGTAGCCGGCGCCGGCGCCGATGGCGCCCCCGACCAGCGCCCCGCCGAGCGAGCCCGAGGCGATGCCGCCGACCGCCGTGCCGATGGCGCCGCCCACGACCGCGCCCTTGCCCTGCGGTGTCGTAAGACAGCCCGATAGCATCGTTGCACCAGCGAGCGTCGCAACCAGCGCAAGCGTCCTCGTCTTCATGATTTTCCGCCCTCCAGGCCGGCGGTGGCCGGCTCGCCACGTCGCTCGCCCTCATTATGGCAAGGCGCGGCGTGGAAGAAAAGTTCAGGCTCGGCCCGGCGCCGTACGGCCGGCGGGCGGTCGGGCCAGCTTCGTCCGCTTCCGGATCTCGGCGGCCAACGCGACGGCAAGGCCCGCGGCGAGCACCCACCAGGCGGGGCGGATCGAATAGCCGAAGTCGAGATTGGCCAGCAGCGGCCGCCAAGCCCCGACCCCGGTGGCCAGCCCGTACCACGCCGCCTCGACCGCCGCCGTCAGCAATGCCGCCGCGACGGAAAGCGCAAGGAGCGGCACGAGTCCTTCCTTGACGCCGCGGGCGGCCATCACCCGGTAGCCGATGAGCCAGAGGTAGAAGCCGGTCATCAGCACCGGCTGGGTCACGTCGATCTTCGACTGCATGAAGTAGTGGAAGAGCGCCAGGGCGGTCAGGACATAGATCAGCCGGTGAAGCCGATTCCAGCGGATGGCGCCGAGCCGCCTGATCATCGCGTCGGTGGAGGTGACGCCGAGCGCGACCAGGCCGAGCAGCGCCGTGAATCCGATCAGCAGGTAGAAGCGGAGCACGATCTCCTTTGCGACGAAGCTCAGGTCGAGGCGCGAGTCGACGACGTAGAGCGTGAAATGCGCGAGGATGTAGAGGAGCGCCGTGACGCCGAGGATGCGCCGCACCTGGATCAGCTTGGGCCAGTCGAGAAGCCGCCGCGCCGGCGTCACCGCCAGCGTGATCAGGAGCAGGTAGATCGTCCAGTCGCCGAGCACATGGATCGCCTCGGTCAGCGGCCGCGGTCCGAGGGTCCCGGCGAACGTGCGGTAGAGCAAGTGGAGGGCGGGAACGGAGACGAGCATGAGCACGGCCGCCTTGAGCGGGGCGAACCGGCCCGCACGATCGTTCCAGGGCAGCTTGCGTTCGATGCTGGCGGGGATTGCAGTCATCGCTCGAGTCTCGGACAGGATCGTCAGCTACGCCAGGCGGAAGTCACTTGCACGTAACGTGTTCGTCAGGAACGGGGTCGAACGTTACGCCCGCCGCCAGAATTTTCCTCGTGCGCCCCTTGCGACTCTCCAGTCGTTGTGGTGTCTGCGCGCAATCCATGGACGCTTTCGAACCTGCGCGCCCGTACCTCGGCATCACGCTCAAGATCGCCTCGACCGTCGCCTTCACCGGCATGGCGACGCTGATCAAGCTTGCCTCGGAGCGCTACCCGGTCGGCGAACTCACCTTCTTCCGCAGCTTCTTCGCGATCATTCCGGTGCTGGTCTGGGTGGGCTGGCGCGGCGAACTGCCCCACGTCTTCTATACCAAGCATATCGGCCAGCATCTGATCCGTTCCGTCGCCGGCGCCGGCGCGATGTTCTGCGGCTTCACCGCGCTCGCGCTCCTCCCCATCGCCGACGCGACCGCGATCGGCTACGCCGCCCCGTTGCTGACGGTAGTGTTCGCCGTGCTGCTGCTCGGCGAGAAGGTCTACATCTACCGCTGGTCGGCGGTCGCCGTCGGCCTGGTCGGCGTGCTGGTGATCCTGTCGGACTACGTCATCCCCGGCTCGTCCGAGCGCAGCGAGCACAATGTCGTCGGCGCCGCCTTCGCGGTCGGCGGGGCGGTGCTCGGCGCGCTCGCCGCCACCCAGGTCCGGAGCCTCGTCCGCTACGAGAGCGCGGCCACCATCGTCGTCTATTTCTCGCTGTTCACGGCGCTGTTCTCGCTGGCGACGCTGCCCTTCGGCTGGAAGATGCCGTTGCTTTCCGACGTCTGGATGCTGGTCGCGGCCGGCATTTTCGGCGGCCTCGGCCAGGTGTTCCTGACGCAGAGCTATCGCTTCGGGGACGCCTCTCTGATCGCGCCGTTCGACTACACCTCGATGGTGTGGGCGGTGATCGTCTCCGTGCTGGTCTTCTCGACCTGGCCGACCGGGATCGTGCTGTTCGGCGCCGGCATCGTCATCGCCGCCGGGCTGTTCGTCATCTGGCGCGAGCGCCAGCTCGGCATCGAGCGGGCGCGATCGAAGCGGGCGCAGAGTCCGACCAACACGCCGTCGACGTAAAGCCGTTGCCTTCGGGTAATCTCTGGCGGGCATGAGTCGCCGTTGGTTGGGGGCGGGTGAATGGCGGACGTCCTGTATTTCGTGAGCGACCTTCATTTCGGCGGCGACGGCGAGCTCCGCCATTGCGATTTCACGAGTGAGTTCATCGTCTTCCTCCGCGATCTGGAGACCGGTGGCGAAGACGCGGAACTGATCATCGCCGGCGACACCTTCGGCTTCTGGGAGACGACCACGGTGCAGGGCGTCGCGAAGCTCGACAAGATCGTCGCCGACCACCAGCCGATCTTCGAACAGCTCCGGCGGACCGGAGAGAAGGTCCGGATCACGATGATGGTCGGCAACCACGACTACGACCTCGCCTGCGATCCGGCCTTCGTGCCGAAGCTCGCGGCCTACAACATCCACCTCGACACTGCGGAGAACCTGAGCCGCACGCTGGGCGGCCGGATTGTGTGGATCGAGCACGGCCAGCAGTCGGATCCCTTCAACGCCTCGCCGGACTACGGCAACCGCTACGCGCTGCCGGTCGGCTATTTCATCACCGAGGTGGTGGTCGCCGGGGCGAGCCGGCTTTCCTCGTTCGGCCGCGGCACCTGGCTCAAGGACATCCGCTCGGTCGCAACCGAGCAGATCCCCGACTGGGTGCTCTCCAACTACTTCTACCGCGAGATGTGGTGGGTGATCCGAGCCGTAGCCTCGATCTTCCTCCTGCTCTTCGTCTTCACGCTGGCGGCGGTGATCACGGAGGGTCTCCGTGTCGCCGGGATCGTCAACAGCAACATCTTCCTCAACAATCCGCTGTTCCGGTCGCTCGGCTTCGTGGGCAACATCCTGCACGTGCTGATCGCGGTGAACATGCTGATCATGTTCTTCATGCTGGTGGTCGCCATCCCGGGGCTGGTGGTGCTCCATGACATCCGGAACACGCTCCGGCGCTTTCAGATCACCGGAGCCGAGGTCTCGTCGGTCGCCGGGCACTCGAACGCGCCGTACATCGCCCGTGCCCGCGAAGTGTTCGCCGCCCACCCCGACGTGGCGGTGTACCTGTTCGGCCACACCCATGACGCGTTTCTCGAACAGGATTCCGAGGGGCGAGTGATCGCCAATCTCGGCACATGGCTGAAGATTCTTCACCGTGTGCCGGTGCGCCTGGGGTACCTGCCGGCGGTCTATTATCCGAGCTTCCGCCTCAACTATTTCCGTCTCCATGCGGGTGACGACGGGCTGGTCGTTTCCTATGTCGATATCGCCAAGCGTCCCGAACGCGAGTTGACCATATTGCAGCGCATCTTCACCCTCGGGCGGCGGGTACCGTCGCCACGGCCGATCCCTGCGAGAACGGTGATCGGACCGCCTCGATGCTGAGACAGGAGCCGCCATGTCCCGCGGATCGATCGGCCTAACGGCCGTACTTAACGACTACGTCGTCGGTGCCCATGCGCCCGAACATCCGGTGCTCGCCAAGCTCCGTTCGCTGACGGGCGGGATGCGGAATGCGAGCATGCAGATCGCGCCGGAGCAGGGGCATTTCCTCGCCTTCCTCGTCGGGCTGATCGGCGCCAGGCGCACGCTCGAGATCGGCACCTTCACCGGCTACAGCGCGCTCGCCACCGCGCTGGCGCTGCCGGACGACGGCACGATCGTGGCCTGCGACGTGAGCGAGGAATGGACGGCGATCGGCCGGCAGCACTGGGAGGAGGCGGGCGTAGCCGGCAAGATCGACCTCCGCATCGCGCCGGCGCTGGAGACGCTCGCAGCGCTTCGGGACGATGGCCTGGAGGGACAGTTCGACTTCGCCTTCATCGACGCCCACAAGCCCGAATATGCCGGCTACTACGAGGCCTGCCTGAAGCTTGTCCGGGTCGGCGGCCTGATTGTCTTCGACAACATGCTGCAGGGCGGCGACATCGTCGATCCGAGCGAGACCCGGGAAGGCGTCACCGCCATCCGCGCCCTCAACGCCAGGATTGCCGTGGACGACCGGGTCGACGCCGTTCTCCTGCCGGTCGGCGACGGGATGACCCTGGCCCGCCGGCTGCGCTGACTGCCTCTAGGCTTCGCCGACCGTCTCGAACAGGACGCCCTCGATCGCCTCGCTGGCGTCCTTGCCGGCCCACACCACGAACTGAAAGGCCTGGAAATAGCGCTCGCAGGCCTCGATCGCGGTCACCAGCAGGCGCTCGACCTGGGGGGTGTTGGGCTCGGCGCCGCCCGAGAGGAGCAGCGCCTGGCGGAACATCACCACGCCCTCGGCGCTCCAGAGGTCGAAATGGCCGATCCAGAGCTGCTCGTTGACCGCGGTGATCAGGCGCATGACTTCGAGCTTTCGCGTCTCCGGGACCTTGAGGTCGAAGGCGCAGGCGAGGTGAATCGCCTCGCGGTCTTCCATCCACGAGAACGAGACGTGATAATCAGCCCAGCCGCCTGCGACCGAGATGGTGATCTCGTCGTCGCCGGCGCGCTCGAAGGTCCAGTCGTTCAACGCCGCGATCTGCTCGATCACATCCACGGGATGCGATTGCCGGTCCTGATCGAAGTCGAGAAGGGTCATGCACGAGGCCTTGGACGCTGGTCGCATTGCCGCGGCTGATCGGCCCTGGGGCCCGCGGGATGTCGGGATCGGGTGCGTCGACCGAATCTCCGTTAAGAATCAGTATATAGGGGCCGCCAGCTCACGGGCCACTATTCGTTGCAATGCGAAGGGGGGTTTTTCACAGAAGGCTGGTCGCCTCCGGGCGCGGCTCATTCTCCGCCGGGGGTATCGTTCCGCGGCGTCGTCGCATCCGTGTGGTCCGGAACCGGCGCTGCGGCGGCCGCCGTCGGGTGTCCGCCGGCTGCGGCCGCAAGCTGCGCTTCGAGCGCGGCCACCCGTTCGCCGAGCCGCTCGTTCTCGGCCCGAGCCCGCGACGCCATCTCCCGCACGGCCTCGAAATCCTCGCGACGGACGAGGTCGAGCTCGTTGACCACCCGGTCCGCCTGGCTCCGGAAGGCGGTGGACGCCTCGCGCCGGACGCCCTGGGCCACGTTCGCGGCGTCGGTCATCAGGCGGGCCAGTTCGTCGAACAGGCGGTTCGAGGTCTGGGTCATGGGCCGATTCTCCTTCGGCGGGTTCGCCGCACCGGCTAGTTATGGTGACGACGCGGCGCCGCCGCAAGCGGCCTTGCCGCGCCACGGGTGCGGTGCGACAAGGGCGTCGCCGCTCGCGTCGGGGTGCGCCGGGCGGGACGAGAGGGCCGATGACGCTGTTCGCCATACCGTTTCCCGCCATCGATCCGGTCCTGGTCGAGGTCGGCCCGGTCGTGATCCGCTGGTATGCGCTCGCCTATATCGTCGGCATCTTCCTCGGCTGGTGGTACGCCAAGTCGCTGGTCCGGAACGCGCGGATCTGGGGCCCCGCCGGCCCGCCGATGAAGCCGGCCGACATCGACGATTTCGTCGTCTGGTGCGCCGTCGGCATCATTCTCGGCGGCCGGGTCGGCTACGTCCTGTTCTACGACCTGCCGCGCTTCATGGAGAATCCGCTCGAGATCTTCGCCCTCTGGCACGGGGGCATGTCTTTCCACGGCGGGTTCCTCGGCACGGTTCTGGCGATGGTGATCTTCTCGCGGGTGCGGAGGATCCCGACCTGGTCGCTGATCGACGTGATCGCGCCGTCGGTCACGTTCGGCCTTTTCCTCGGCCGCCTCGCCAATTTCATCAATGGCGAGCTGTTCGGGCGGGTCACGGACGTCCCCTGGGCGATGGTGTTCCCCAATGGCGGGCCCGAGCCGCGGCATCCGAGCCAGCTCTACGAGGCGCTGCTCGAAGGCATCGTCCTGTTCCTCGTGCTCCGCATCCTCACCAACCGGATGGGCAAGCTGCAGCAACCGGGATTCGTCTCCGGCGCCTTCGCGGCCGGCTACGGCGTCGCGCGGACCACGGCCGAGCTGTTCCGCGAGCCCGACATCCAGATCGGCTTCCTCGCCGGCGGGCTCACCATGGGCATGCTGCTGTCGATCCCGATGATCGTCGCCGGCGTGATCCTCATGGTCTGGGCGTCGCGGCGGAAGCCTGCCGGCCGCGCCGCGGCGTGACGCCGCTCGGGACACGCATTGCCGGGCTGATTGCACGCACCGGCCCGATCACCGTCGCCGAGTACATGGCGATGTGCCTCGTCGACCCCGAGCACGGCTATTACATGGCCCGCGACCCGTTCGGCCGTAGCGGGGATTTCGTCACCGCGCCCGAGGTGAGCCAGGTCTTCGGCGAGCTGATCGGCCTCTGGGCCGTCTCGACCTGGATGGCGATGGGGGAGCCGTCCCGCTTCGTGCTTGCCGAGCTCGGCCCCGGCCGCGGCACGCTGATGGCCGACCTGCTCCGCGCCGCCCGCATCCGCCCGGCTTTCGTGGCGGCGGCCGAGGTGCATCTGGTCGAGACCAGCCCGCGGCTGAGGGCCGCCCAGGAAGCGGCGCTCGCCGGCCATGCTGTGGCCTGGCACGCCGTTATCGACACGCTGCCGGCCGGGCCGGCGATCGTCGTCGCCAACGAATTCTTCGACGCGCTGCCGATCCGGCAATACGTGCAGACGGTCGACGGCTGGGCCGAGCGCATGGTCGGGCTCGACGGCGAGGGGCGCCTGGCCTTCGGGCTGCGGCCCGTATCGGCGCAGTCTGAGCTCCCTCTCCCCCTGCGGGAGAGGGCCGGGGTGAGGGGGAAACACGACCTAGACGTTGATTCTCCGAACCCCTCACCCGGCCGCTTCGCGGCCACCCTCTCCCGCAAGGGGAGAGGGTTGGGCGCAGGCTTGACCGTGGAGGTCTCCTCCGCCGCCACTGCGATCATGGCCGGGCTCGCGACGCGGATCGTAGGAGACGGCGGCGCGGTTCTGGCCATCGACTACGGCCATGAGGGGCCGGCCTTCGGCGATACGCTGCAGGCGGTGCGCGGCCACGCCTACGCCGATCCGCTCGCCGAGCCGGGCGAGGCCGACCTCACCGCCCATGTCGATTTCGCCGCGCTGGCGGATGCCGCCCGCGAGGCGGGCGCGGCGCCGCGACCGCTGCTGACGCAGGGCGAATTCCTCGCCCGGCTCGGTATCGCCATCCGCGGCGAGCGGCTCGCGGCCGGCAGGGATGCCGAGACCCGGGAACGTGTGGCGGGCGCCATCCGTCGGCTGGTCGCTCCCGACGCCATGGGGACCTTGTTCAAGGTGCTGGCCGTATCCCACTCCGGCCTTGCGCTTCCCGTTTTCGACGACGATGCTTGATCCGACACGAGGCGAGGACGCGGCGATGCTGAGATCGGGAACGGTGGCCTGGAGCGGAGAAGCGGTCAAGCCGAAGCCACTGACCCACGGCCTGCTCGAAGCCGTCTCCGGTATCCGCCATGCGTTCTTCACCCGGGCGGGCGGGGTCTCGTCCGGCATCTACCGGAGCCTCAATTGCGGCATCGGCTCGCACGACGACAAGGGCTTCGTGTTCAAGAACCGCGCCCGCGCAGCGCGGACCCTCGGCGTCGGCCAGGACCGGCTCGCGACCCCCCATCAGGTCCATAGCGACGTGGCCGTGGTGGTCGACAAGGTCTGGGAGCCCGGGCAGGGGCCGAAGGCCGACGCGGTGGTGACCGCCAGGCGCGGCATCGCGGTCGGTATCGGCACGGCGGATTGCGGTCCGGTCCTGTTCGCCGACCCGGCGGCCGGCGTCGTCGCGGCCGCCCATGCCGGCTGGCGCGGTGCGCTCGGCGGCATCCTCGAGGCGACCATCCGGGTGATGGAAGAGCAGGGCGCCCGCCGCCAGCGGATCGTCGCCGTGATCGGGCCGATGATCAGCCAGCGGAACTACGAGGTCGGTCCCGACCTCCTCGAGGCGTTCTACGCAGCGAGCCCGTCCTACAGCACCTTCTTCGTGCCCTCGCCGCGTCCGGGGCACGCCTTCCTCGACCTGCCGGCCTTCATCGCCGCGCGCCTGATGGCGGCGGGTGTGCTCGCCGCCGACCTCGGCCTTTGCACCTATGCCGACGAGGAGCGCTTCTTCTCCTATCGCCGCGCCACCCATCGCGGCGAGGCCGACTACGGGCGGATGCTCTCGGCGATCGTCCTGGAATAGCGACCGGCCGGCAATGCGCGGTGTTGCGTCCCGTTGACATGGGGCCCGCATAGGAATCGATGTGGGGTCCATGGCGAATCCCTATGTCGAGATCTTCCGCGCTCCCGGCGCGGCCGCCTTCTCCGCGGCCGGATTCCTGGCGCGCCTGCCGCTCGCGATGGCGACGATCGGCATCGTGACGATGATCAGCCAGACGCACGGCCGCTACGGCCTCGCCGGCGCGGTCGCGGCGACGTTCGCGGTGACCAATGCGCTGGTCTCGCCGCGCATCTCCCGCTTCGTCGACCGTCATGGGCAGGCCCGCGTGCTGGTGCCCATGACGGCCGTGTCGGTGGTCGCTTTCCTAGGCCTGATCCTCGACGCCCGGCTCCGCGGACCGATCTGGCTGCTGTTCGCGGGGGCGCTCGTCGCCGGCGTGATGCCGAGCATCGCCGCGATGGTCCGGGCGCGATGGAGCGTGATCTATCGCGGCACGCCGCATCTCCACACCGCCTTCGCCTTCGAATCCGTCCTCGACGAGATCACCTACATGGTCGGGTCGGTGCTCTCGATCGGCCTGTCGCTCTCGTTGTTCCCGGAAGCAGGTCCGCTCGCTGCAGTCATCATTCTCGCCCTCGGCACGGCGTGGTTCGTGATGCAGCGGCGGACCGAGCCGCCGATCCATCCGGCCACGTCCGCGGCGCCGGGCGCGGCAATACGGATTCCGGCGGTACGGACCATCATGATCACGCTCATCGCGGTCGGAACCATCTTCGGCACGGCCGAGGTCTCGGTCATCGCCTATGCCGAGGCACTGGGAGACAAGAGCGCCGCGAGCCTCATCCTCGCCGGATACGCCTTCGGATCGCTCCTGGTCGGCATCGTCTACGGCATGCAGAAGCTGCGGACTCCCTTGTCGCGCCAGTTCCTCGTCGCCATCGCGGTGGTGATGCTCACCACCCTGTTGCCGCCGTTCGTGAACAGCATTCCGATGCTCGGCGTTGCGCTGCTTCTCGCCGGCGGCGCGGTATCGCCCAGCTTCATCACCGCCTTCGCCCTGATCGAGCGGCTGGTGCCAAGTGCGCAATTGACGGAGGGCATCACCTGGGGGATGACCGGTGTCGGCCTCGGCATGGCGCTCGGATCCATCGCCTCGGGTTATGTCATCGATGCTTTCGGTGCCCATGCCGGCTTCTGGATATCCGTGGCCGCCGGCGTCGTGGCGCTCGCGGTTGCGGCCCTCGGGATTCGCGCCTTCGATCCGGTCTCGGCGCCGGCCCCGGCACCGCGCGGACCCTAGTTCTCCTCCTCGTAGGAGAGGTAGCGGACGATCCGCCATTGGCCGTCCGCTTCCTTCCGGAAGACGTCCATCCCCGGTTCGACGACGGTCACGTTCAGCGGCGTCATGAACAGCGTCCAGGTCAGCCGCACCACCGCCAGATCGCCCGAAACCATCACCTCGTGGATGTCGACCTCGTAGTGAAAGTCTCGCGCCGGGTCGTTGATCGACTTGGTGAGGATGTCGCAGCGGGTGGCGTAGTCCCGGTCGCCCTGGCCGCGAACCGTGGAGATCAACTCCTTCGAGAACAGGTCGCACACCGGCTCGATGCGGCCGGCATTGAAGTCGTCGGTCCACGTGAGGATCCGGGCGCGGATGTCGCCGGCATCGTCGGCGAGCGCCGCCGCGGGGAGAGAAAGGAGCGCAAGGAGTGTCGCGGCGGCTGTCGTTCTCGTCATCATGCGTGAGCCCGGTGGTGATGGATGAGGCCCGCGAGGCGTTCGCGGTCGACCTTGCCGCCGATGAAGAGGACGACGACGAGGAAGCCGGCGAGAGCCAGCGCCGCGTTGACCTTGAAGGCGACCGCGATGCCCTCGGGCAGCGTCGCGCCGGTGACCACCAGTGCCGTGTTGAGCCCGAGGCCGATGGAGCCGCCGGCGATCTGCGCCATGTAGACGATGGCGCCGGCGAGGCTCGACTTGTCCTTGTCGATCGCGGTGATGCCCGCCGTCGTGACCGACGAGTAGAAGAGGCCGACGCCGATCCCGAGCACGACCATGCCCGGCACGAGATCGCGATAGACGGTCTCGGCTGTGATCGCGGACAGCATGAAGATGCCGACGCCGAGGCAGATCGCGCCGGCGCCGACGATGATCTTGGGACCGAGGCGGTTATAGAGCGGGCCGGCGACGAAGGAGGTGAGGGCGAAGACGCCCATCATCGGCAGGAGGCCCGCGCCCGCATGAATGGCGTCGTAATGGAGCTGCTTGGCCATGAACTGGGGCAGGAAGACGAGGGCTGAGAAGAAGATCGCCGACATCATCAGCGTCGCCAGGCAGGCGGCCGCGAACTGGCGGTTGGCGAGCACGTCGCGCGGAACCAGCGCCGTCTCGCCGGCGCTCCGCTCGACGAAGGCGAACGCGACGAGCGCCAGGCCGCCGAGGGCGAAAAGGCCGAGGATCAGCGGGTCCGTCCAGCCGCGGTCCGTGCCCTCGTCGAGCGCGAGGAGCAGCGACAGGATGCCGATGGAGATGGCCACGATGCCCGCATAGTCGATCCGCTGGCCGGGTGCGCTCGGCTTGTCCGGGCCGACGACGCGGAACGTGATCAGCATCGCGAGCGCCGCGACGGGCAGGTTGAGGAAGAAGATCCAGCGCCAGCCGACGGTGTCGGTGAGGACGCCGCCGAGCAGCGGCCCGACCGCGTTGCCGAAGCCGGCCGCGCCGAGGATGATGCCGCCGGCGAGCCCGGCCCGGTTCGAGGGCAGGAGGTCGAACGTCATGCCGAGGATCGCCGGCCACATCAGCGCCCCGCCGATGCCCATCAGGAAGCGCGCGGCGAGCAGCACCCAGACGTTCGGTGCGAAGCCGCCGATGACCGAGAAGATTGCGAACGCGGTCGCACCGAGCATGAAGATCCGGCGCCGGCCGAACATGTCGGCGAGGCGTCCGCCGGTGACGATCAGCACGCCGAACACCATGGCGTAGCCGTTGATCACCCACTGGGCCGTATCGAGGCCGACGCCGAAGGATTGCTCGATGGCAGGAATCGCGACGGAAAGGGCGGTGAAATCGTTGGCGACGACGAGGACCGCCACGCTCATCGCGACGAGGCCGAGAACCTGGCTTCGCGTGAGCCCTGCCGCTGCCGCCATCCGGGTGCCCTCCCGTCACGGTGAATCGCGCGCAGAGTTTTGCACAAGGATGCCGGTGGCGCGACTCGGTCGGCGGCGCCGGCGTTACTTCGGCCGCTCGATCGACGGGGTCAGCGATTCGATCCCGGTGCCGGCGCCGGCATCGTCGCCGCCGAAGATGTCGAACACGCACGCCTCGGGCACGCTGACATAGAGGCGGAACGCGCGGTCGTCGCTGTCGTGGAGGTTGGGGCTGAAGCTATCCGCCCCTTCGATCTCGAGCCGCCCCTCGACGGTCACGAGCAGGCCGTCCGGCCGCGGCGTCAGGCTGAACGCGCCGCCGTCGCCTTCGACCGAGCAGGCAGCGCCGTCGCCTTTGGCCGCGCAGGCGGCCTCGGCGGCGAAGACGTCGGAGGATCCCTTCAGCCGGAAACCGAAGCCCATGTCGAAGGAGCGCGGCGGCCGGCTATCGTCGACCGCGCGGGAGGAGAGGAAGAACTGCGTCACCTTCTGCCGCGGGTGCTCCGCGAGATGCTCGTCGGTATAGGCCCGGGCGTAGCATGGCGGGATGCCGTCCGGCCCGATCACGTAGCGATCGTAGAACGTCCCGGCGGCGTGGGCCGGGGGAGCGGCAAGGAGCAGGGCGGCCACTGCGACGAGCTTGCGCATGCCGCCACTATGCCACGTCCGCGACGGGCGTCCAGAGACGGGGACACATACCCCGTCAGGCAGTCGCCGAGGCCGCCGGGACGGATGCCGGCATCCGGCCGGTGCGGAGCGCATGGGCCCAGTCCGGCTGTCCGTTGGCTTCGGCGCGGTCGGCTGCGGCGGCGTGATCGTATGCGAGGGCGACCTGATCGACACCGACCAGCCGCCCGTCCTCGACGGTGACGATGGCGTACCGGGTGAGGGGCGAGCCCGACTCCGAGATGTGCACGGGCTCCGTCGGGTCCCGGTAGGCGGGCAGGCCGACGCTGCCGGGATTGACGACGATCCGTCCGTCCGGAAGCGACGCGACCGAGGGCAGGTGGCTGTGGCCCGTCAGGATCACGTTCCCCGCCACGCCGGCGAGGCGCTCGGCGACGGTCTCGACGGCGGCGGCACCCAACCGGCCCGCCGCGACGTCCTCGAGCAGGTATGCGTCGTCGTCGCCGGGGCGGGCATGGAAGGCTAGGACGCCCTCGCCGAGATCGAGCGCCGGCGGCAGCAGCGTCAGCCATGTGCGTTGCGCCGACTCGGTCTCGCTGTGCGCGAACCGGTCGGACGGCCCCATCGCGTCCGGCCGGTCGCGGCCGAGGATGCGGTCATGGTTGCCGCGCACCGTCGGCCAGCGGAGCGCGATCAGTCCGGCCAGCGTCTCCCGGGGCCACAACGGCCCCGAAGCGCAATCCCCCAGATTGACGACCTGGGCGACCTCGCGGCGGCCGAGGTCGTCGAGCACGACTTCGAGTGCGGGGAGATTGCCGTGGATGTCGGAGAGGACAGCGAGCCGCATGGAGACGTGACCA
>JBIQKL010000049.1:25421-30276 GCA_044506555.1 Hyphomicrobiales bacterium
CTCACACCGAGGCACCCGGTCCACGACCCTGTCCGAAGCCCGTCTCGGCCACTTGTCCGCCTCCGCACCATGTGCATAATGTGAATACGATATCCTCTATGTGGATACGATGCGGAGTCGCGAGATGGGCCTCAGGATCGCCATCGATACCGGCGGAACCTTCACCGACGTGGTCGCCATCGATGAAGCCACCGGGCGGATCACGGCGGTGAAGACGCCGTCGACCCCGTCCGATCCGAGCATCGGGCTGCTCGACGGCGTCGAGAAGGTGCTGAAGACGCTGGACCGGCCGCCGGAGGACGTGCGGATGCTCCTCCATGGCTCGACGGTCGCGACCAATGCCGTGCTCGAGCACAAGTTCGCAGGGCTCGGGCTGATCGTCACCCGCGGCTTCCGCCACATGATCGAGATCGCGCGCCAGTCGGTTCCCGACGGCTACGGCAACTCGTTCTTCTGGGTGAAGCCGCAGCGCCTCGTGCCGCTCCATCTCGTCCGCGAGGTGCCGGGGCGGATGCGCTACGACGGCACCGAGCTCGAGCCGATCGACGAGCAGGCGGTGCTGGAGGCCGTCCGCGAGCTGGTCGAGGACGGGGTGAAGTGCATCGCGGTCTGCCTGCTCCACTCCTACGCCAACGGCGCGCACGAGCAGGCGGTCGGCGAGATCATCCGGCAGAACTTCCCGGACGTCTTCGTCTCGCTGTCCTACGAGGTGCTGCCCGAGTACCGCGAGTACGAGCGGGCGATGACCACGCTGGTCGACGTGCTGGTCAAGCCCTACTGCAAGACCTACCTCGAGAACGCGGCGCAGAAGATCCGCACCCGCTCCGGCGACATCCCCTTCCTGATCATGCAGTCGAACGGCGGCGTCGTGAAGCACGCCACCGCCGGCGACCGTCCGGTGACGATGCTGCTCTCGGGGCCGGCCGCCGGCATCCTCGGCTCGATCCACATGGCGGCGCTCGCCGGCTACAAGGACATCCTCACCATCGACGTCGGCGGCACCTCGACCGACGTCGCGATCATCGAGGATCTCAAGCCGATGTACACCTCGGCCTCGCAGGTCGAGAGCTACCCGGTGAAGACACCGATGCTCGACATCGTCACCGTCGGCTCGGGCGGCGGCTCGATCGCCTGGACCGACGCCTACGGCCAGCTCAAGGTCGGTCCGCAGAGCGCCGGCGCCGATCCCGGCCCGATCTGCTACGGCCGCGGCGGCACCGAGCCCACCGTCACCGACGCCGCGATCGTCCTCGGCCGCCTGCCGACCGCGCTGATCGGCGGCGAGATCAAGCTCGACCTCGATGCAGCGCGTGCCGCCTATGCCGAGCTCGGCACGACGTTCGGCATGGCGCCGGAGGAGGTCGCGGCCGGCGCGCTCGAGATCGCCGCGGCGAACCAGGTCTTCGGCATCCGCCAGGTCACCACCACCCGCGGTCGCGAGCCGGGCCAGTATGCGATGGTCGCCTTCGGCGGCGCCGGCGGTCTGTTCGCCACCGAGGTCGCCGATTTCCTCGGCGTCACCACCGTCATCTCGCCGCCCGACCCGGGCAATCTCTGCGCCTTCGGCCTGCATGTCTCGGACGTGCGGCGCGACTATATCCGCACCATCGTCCGCCGCCAGTCGAGCGCCGATACGGCGGAGATCATCGCGGCGTGGAACGCGCTGGCCGACACCGGGCTCGCCGACGTGATGGCCGAGGGCATCCCGCGGGAGCGGGTGGCGCTCCGCCGCATCGCGGACGTGCGCTATTTCGGCGAGGGCCACGAGGTGCAGGTCGACATCCCCGCCGGCCTCGACGAAGCGGCGGCGATCGCGCACATGTGGAAGGAGTTCCACAAGGTCCACGACCGCACCTTCGGCTTCCACTACGAGGGCGAGCAGGACGTCGAGCTGGTCAATCTCCGCATCCAGGCGGTGGGCGAGCAGCACCGCCCGTCGATCGCGCCCGAGGCGGGGGGTAGGGCAGCGGCGAAGCCGTTCGCGACCCGTCCCGTCTACTGGCGGCAGACCGGCTGGGTCGATTGCCCGCTTTATCACCGGAAGGAGCTCGCGACCGGCCAGGCCATCGCCGGGCCGACCGTCGTCGAGGAATACGGGTCCACCGTCGTCGTGCCGGCCGGCTGGTCGGTGCGCGCCGACGCCTACGGCAATCTCATCGTGGAAAAGAGCGGGGAGCGCGACTGATGCTCGACAAGACGCCGCAGAAGACCAGGCTCGGCCCGATCGAGCTCGAGGTGATCCACGGCACGATCCGCGCCGCCGAGCTCGAGATCGAGGCGGCGGTGGAGCGCACCGCCCGCTCGCCGATGATCCGCGACCAGCACGACTACCGGGTCGCGCTGTTCGACGCCAAGGGCCGGAAGCTGACCGGCCGCTCCTACTCGGCGATCGTCGAGCCGGTGTTCCAGTATTTCCGCGACGACATCCAGCCGGGCGACGTCTTCTTCTGGAACGATCCCTACAATTCCTGCGGGGGCATCGGCCATGTGCCGGACCTCTGCACCACGGTGCCGATCTTCCACGGCGAGCGGCTGATCGGCTTCAGCCAGGTGTTCGGCCACCATGACGACGTCGGCGGCTCGGTGCCGGGGAGCCTCCCCGTCCATGCCACGGATTCGTGGATGGAGGGCCTGCTGGTCCCGCCGATCAAGCTCTACGAAGGCGGCAGGCTGAACACCGCGGCGTTCCGGATCATCACGCGCAATTCCCGTCTTTCGGAGCACCTCGCCGGCGACATGGACGCAGAGATCGGCGCCGCCCGCCTCGGCTCGCGCCGCATCGTCGCGCTCGCCGAGCGCTACGGGATCGACGCGCTGGAAGCCGCCTTCGACCAGATCCTCCATAACACCGCCGAGATCTTCCGCCGCGAGATCCTGCCCAAGATCAAGGACGGGGTCTACCAGTACGAGGACTACATCGAGGCGGATGGCGTCGACGAGCCGAAGCTCCACGCCATTCGGCTGACGATGACCAAGACGCCGGACAAGATCGTCCTCGACTTCAACGGCACCGATCCCGAGGCCAAGGGGCCGATCAACTGGTCGCTGGACGAGGTCGAGGGCCGCTACTTCCGGAAGTGGCTGGCGCCGACGCTCCGCTCGCTGGCGGCCTCGCCGGACCGGGCCGCCGAGATCGATTCGAACGAGGGTGTCCTCGACGTGATCGACGTTGTGTTCCCGGAGAAGGGCACGCTGATCACCCCGACCTTCGGCAAGCCGACCGGCATGCGCTTCTTCCTGATGCTCCGCTCGCTCGGCGTGTTCGCGGCGTGCCTTTCCAAGGCGACCGGCGGCCGGATGCCGGCCGACCACGAGACGATCCGCATCTGGGGCCTGACCGGTGGCCGGACCTCGGCCGACTTCTATCTGTTCCGCGAGGTGCTCGGCGGCGGCAGCCCGGGCCGGCCCTGGGCTGACGGCTCGGACGTCGTCCACGTCGTGCCCAACTCGAAGAACCTGCCGGCAGAGTTCTCCGAGACGCGCTATCCGATCCTGATCGAGCAACTCGGCCTCAAGGAGGATTCCGGCGGTGCCGGCTTCCGCCGCGGCGGCCTCGGCTACGACAAGAAGATCCGCACGCTCGGCGAATGCCGGCTGATCTCCAATGCCGACCGCTCGCTGCTCGCCTGCTACGGCGTCAACGGCGGCAAGGCGGGGCTCCCCTACCAGGTCTCGGTGATCGACGGGGAGGGAGCGGAGACCGGCTATCCCGGCATGTCCGACACCGTCACGGTCAAGGCGGGCTCGACGGTGCGCATCGTCACCACCGGCGGCGGCGGCTGGGGCGATCCGCTTCGCCGCGAGGTCGACAAGGTCGTCTACGACGTCCAGTGCGGCATCGTCTCGGAGACCTCGGCGCACGAATATTACGGCGTGGTCCTCAGGAAGGCGGGTCGCAAGTGGGAGGCGGACATGGCCGCCACGGAGGCGCTCCGCGCCGAGCGGATCAAGGCGCGGGCTCCGCTGCCGATGTTCGATCGCGGGCCGTATTTCGAGACGTTGAAGAAGCAGGGCGCCGTGACCCGTCCCGAGGGCTGGGACGATCCCGATGCGGGCTGGATGGCGGTGGAGGCGTAGGTGGCGCGTTCGTACGTGCTTCGAGGCGCGGACTTCTCGTCCGCGCACCTCAGCATGGCGACATGGGATAGTGTTCGACGGAGAACCTCCACCTCGCCATCCTGAGGTGCCGCGCGAAGCGCGACCTCGAAGGATGCACTACGCAACTCCAGAACGACCGGAGCCTGACATTGGAGATCAAGCAGACCTTCACCGTTGCGAGGCCCTTGCCGGAAGTCTGGGACCTGTTCCAGGACGTGCCGACGGTGGCGGGCTGCATGCCGGGCGCCGAGCTGATCGCCGACAAGGGCGACGGCGTCTACCAGGGCAAGGTGTCGATCAAGCTCGGGCCGTTCGGCGCTGCCTTCGAGGGCGAGGCCAAGGTGACGCCGGACGAGGCGAAGCACACCGGCCACGTCGAGGGCAAGGGCACCGACAAGCGCGGCGGCAGCCGCTCGAAGCTGGTCATGGACTACCGCCTCGCCGAGGTGCCGGGCGGAACCAGCGTCGACGTGGTTGCCGACATTCAGCTCGTCGGGCCGATCGCGCAGTTCGGGCGCACCGGAATCGTCAACGAGACCGCCAACGTCCTGATCCGCCAGTTCGTGCAGAACGTGGAGGCGAAGCTGGCCGCATCTGCGCCATCGGCCGATGCGATGCCTGAGGCCGCCGCGGCGTCCTCGGCTTCTGCGGCAGCGACCGCTTCACCACCGCCGCGTTCCGTACCGGCGCCGGCCCCAGCCAACTCGATCGGCGTGTTCAGCCTGATCGGCGCGGTGATCGCGTCGTGGTTCCGCCG
>JBIQKL010000181.1:0-4186 GCA_044506555.1 Hyphomicrobiales bacterium
GGCCGCGACCTGATCGTCCACGCCGTGGGCGACGGGCCGGAGGAAACGGCGCTCAGGGACGAGGCGGCGCGGGCGGGCGTCGGCGAGGCGATCGTCTTCCACGGCCGCCAGCCCCACGACGCCGTGCTCCGGCTGATGGCCGATGCCGACTGCCTCGCCCTGCCCAGCGTCACCGCCGCCGACGGCGACCAGGAGGGCATACCGGTGACGCTGATGGAAGCGATGGCGGCCGGCCTGCCGGTCGTCTCAACCTGGCACTCCGGCATTCCGGAACTAGTGGCGGACGACGACACCGGGCTGCTCGTCCCCGAGCGCGACGCGCGGGCGCTTGCCGCGGCGATCGAACGGCTGATGCTCGAGCCCGAGCTCGGCCCGCGGCTGGCAGCCCGGGCGCGGGAATTCGTCGCCGCCGAGTTCAATGCCGAGATCCAGAACCGTGCGCTGTTCGACCTGATCCTCGGCCGGTAGTCGCCCTCAGCGCAGCGCTCAGTCCCGCCGCCGCGCCTCGATCGCATCCCAGACCAGCGCCGCGATGTCGGGGCCACCGAAGCGCCGCACCTCGCGGATGCCGGTCGGCGAGGTGACGTTGATCTCGGTCAGGTAGTCGCCGATCACGTCGATGCCGACGAAGATCAGCCCGCGTTCCCGAAGAGTGGGGCCGATCGCCGCGCAGATCTCGCGGTCCCGCGCCGTCATCTCAGCCGGCTCGGCGCGGCCGCCGACATGCATGTTGGAACGCGCCTCGCCGACGGCCGGCACGCGGTTGATGATGCCCGCGGGCTCGCCGTCGACCAGGATGATGCGCTTGTCGCCCTGGCGCACCGCCGGCAGGTAGCGCTGGATGACGAAGGGCTCGCGATAGACCGTCTCGAAGATCTCGAGCAGCGCGGCGAGGTTCTCGTCGCCGCCGGCGATCCGGAACACGCCGGCGCCGCCATTGCCGTAGAGCGGCTTGACGATGATGTCGCCGTGCGCTTCGCGGAAGGCGAGGATCTCCTTCCGGTCGCGGGTGATCAGCGTCGGCGGGGTGAGCTCGGTGAATTCGGTGACGAACAGCTTCTCCGGCGCGTTCCGGACATGCGCCGGGTCGTTGACCACCAGCGTCGCCGGGTGAATGCGCTCGAGGATGTGCGTCGTCGTGATGTAGCCCATGTCGAAGGGCGGGTCCTGGCGGAGCAGGACCACGTCGAAGGACGACAGGTCGACCAGCGCCTCAGACCCGAGCGCATAATGGTCGCCCTCGACGTCGCGGACCTCGACCGGCTCGACCCGCGCCTCGACCCGGCCATCTCGGAGCGACAGCCGGTCGGGCGTGTAGTGGTAGAGCGCATGGCCGCGCCGCGCCGCCTCGAGCATCAGCGCAAAGGTCGAATCGCCCCGGATGTTGAGGCGCGACACGTGATCCATCTGGACGGCGACCTTGAGCGGCATGCTTCCCCCGATCTCTGGACTGGCGTTCCGCTATATCAGGCCGGCCCGCGACAAAGGCAATCGGCGGGTCACCATGCCCTGCCTTCGACGTCGAACACCGCCGGGAAGTGGCGGACGCCGCGGCCGGGGATCGCCACCACCACGTCGAAGCGCCAGTCGAGGCCGGCCGCGCCCGGATGCGCCGCGATCCAGTGCTCCGCCGCGCGCGCGATCCGCCGCCGGGCGGTCGGGCGGACCGATTCGAGGCCGGCATCCGCGTCCTGCCGCTGCTTGACCTCGACGAAGACGACGGTGCGGCCGCGGCGCACGACCAGGTCGATCTCGCCGAGCGGCGTCCGGTAGCGGCGGGCAAGCACGCGGTAGAGCTTGAGCCGGAGATACCAGGCGGCGAGAGTCTCGGCGCGGCGCCCGGCGCGCTCGGCCCGCCGGCGGCGGGGATCGGCTTCAGTCGCCCGCGCCATCGCCGCCGTCACGGAGCGCGAGGGCCCGCCGGTAGAGCTCGCGGCGCGGCAGGCCGGTCGCGGCCGCGGCTTCCTCCGCCGCACTCTTGACGCTGCCTTCGGCCAGCAGGCGGCGAAGCAGGGCGTCCACCGACGCCGGGTCGGGCGCGGCTTCGAGCGGCGGCCCGACGAGGACGACGATCTCGCCCTTGGGGGGCGCCGCTCCGAATGCCGCGGCGAGCGCGGAAAGCGGGCCACGGCGCACGGTCTCGAAGGCCTTGGTCAATTCGCGCGCCACGGCCGCCGGGCGGTCGCCCAGCGTCGCCGCCATGTCGGCGAGCGACGCCCCGAGCCGATGGGGCGATTCGTAGAAGACGAGCGTGCCCGGCACCGCGGCGAGCTCGGCGAGCCGCTTCTGCCGCCCGGCCTCCTTCGGCGGCAGGAAGCCGGCGAAGAAGAAGGCGTCGGTCGGCAGCGCCGCCGCGACCAGGCCTGCGAGCAAGGCCGAGGCGCCGGGGACCGGGACCACGGCATGGCCCGCGGCGGCCGCCTCGGCCACCAGCCGGTAGCCGGGATCCGAGAGGAGCGGCGTCCCGGCATCGCTGACCAGCGCGACGCTCTTTCCCTCGGCAAGCGCCGCCATCAGCTTCGGCCGCTGCTCGGCGGCATTGTGCTCGTGATAGGCGATCAGCCGCCGGCCGATGCCGTAGCGGTCGAGCAGCACGCGGGTGACGCGGGTGTCCTCGCAGGCGACGAGATCGGCCGCCGCGAGGGTGCGGAGGGCGCGGAGCGTCACGTCGCCGAGATTGCCGATCGGCGTCGCCACCACGTGGAGCCCTGGCGCGATCGCCGCCGCGGCGATCACGTGTCCCTCGATCGCGAAGCAGCGGCCGTCGTCCTCGTTCCGGTCGCTTGCGGCCATTTCGTCCCGGTCCCGCCACATTTCGGCAAAATGAAGCCCTTGCCTTCCGAAGGGCGGCGGCATGGGCTAAACCCTCGCGCCATTGTTAGCCGGTCTTCCGCGAGCCGGGGAGAATCATTTGGTCCGTCTTGCCGCCGTCTACCGCGCCGCGTCCGCCTGGGTGGCAGCGGCGACCGCCGCCATCGTCCTCGCTGCCTGCACCTCAATGGACGTGCCGACGGTGCAGGAGGCCCTGCCTCCCGTCGCCGGCGAAGTGCTCGGCAGCGGCGCGACCAAGGTGGCCCTGCTCCTGCCCCTGTCGGCCACCGGCAACGCGGCCCAACTCGCCAAGGACATGCGGAACGCCGCCGACCTCGCGCTCCGCGAGTTCCCCAACGCCAACCTCCAGATCCTGATCAAGGACGACCGCGGCACGCCGAACGGCGCCCGCGACGCGACTGCGGCTGCGTTGGCCGAGGGCGCGCAGCTCATCCTCGGGCCGGTCTTCGCCCAGGCGGTCGTCGCGACCGGCGCCGTGGCCAAGCCGGCGGGCGTGCCGGTCATCGCCTTCTCGACCGATTCGACCACCGCGTCGAAGGGCGTGTACCTGATGAGCTTCCTGCCGCAGAGCGACGTCGACCGGATCGTCACCTATGCCGCGAGCCAGGGGAAGCAGTCGCTGGCCGCGCTCCTGCCCGCCAACGCCTACGGCACCGTGGTCGAGGCGACCCTCCAGCGGGTCGCCGCCAATACCGGATCCCGCATCCAGGTGATCGAGCGCTACAATCTCGACCGCGCCTCGATGCAGGAGAAGGCCAAGGCCGTGGCGGCGGTGGTGCAGCAGGGCACGGTCAACGCCGTGTTCATCCCCGACGGCGGCGACGCGACGCCCTTCCTCGCCCAGATCCTCGCTGCTAACGGCGTCCCGCCCGGCACGGTGACGTATCTCGGCAGCGGCCAGTGGAACGACCCGCGCGTGCTTGCCGAATCGAACCTTGCGGAGGGCTGGTTCCCCGGTCCCGACGCCGCCGGCTTCCAGGGCTTCGCGGCGCGGTTCAAGGCCGCCTATGGCCACGACCCGGTCCGCAATGCTTCGCTGGCCTACGACGCGGTGAGCCTCGCCATCGGCCTCAGCAACCGTTTCGGCGCCCAGGCCTTCACCGAGAAGGTGCTGACCAACCCGAGCGGCTTCGTCGGCGTCGACGGCGCCTTCCGCTTCACCGCGACCGGCACCAGCCAGCGCACGCTCGCCGTCTACCAGATCGAGCGGGGCCAGCCGATGATCGTCTCGCCGCCACCGACCACGTTCTCCGCGGCGGGGTTCTGAGATTCGGCAGTCCGGAACACCCCCACAACCGCTCTGCGCACAGTCGCTTCGCGGAAGGTTCCTGCTGTTCCGTCATCCTCGGGCTTG
>JBIQKL010000182.1:0-4094 GCA_044506555.1 Hyphomicrobiales bacterium
ACCGGCGCGCCTTCTACGAGTACCACGCGGCGCTGATGGAGCCGTGGGACGGCCCGGCGGCGATGGCGTTCTCCGACGGCCGCTGTGTCGGCGCGACGCTGGACCGGAACGGCCTCCGCCCGGCCCGCTACATGGTCACCGACAACGACGACGTCATCATGTCGTCGGAGGCGGGCGTCCTGCCCGTCGAGGAGCAGCGGATCGTCAGGAAGTGGCGCCTCCAGCCCGGCAAGATGCTGCTCATCGATCTCGAGGCCGGCCGCATCATCGACGACGACGAGGTCAAGGCCGACCTGTCCCGCAGGTATCCCTACCGGAGCTGGCTCGCGCGCACCCAGATCGTGCTCGAGGACCTGCCGGCCGTGGCCTCCAGGGCGCCGGAGAGCGGCGTCAGCCTGCTCGATCGCCAGCAGGCCTTCGGCTATACGCAGGAGGATCTCAAGATCCTGCTCGCGCCGATGGCCACCACCGGCCAGGAAGCCGTCGGCTCGATGGGCAACGACGCGCCGATCTCGGCGCTCTCCGACAAGCCGAAGCTCCTCTACACCTACTTCAAGCAGAACTTCGCCCAGGTCACCAACCCGCCGATCGATTCGATCCGCGAGGAGCTGGTGATGAGCCTGGTCTCGTTCATCGGGCCGCGGCCGAACCTGTTCGACATCGCCGGGCAGGGACGGCGGAAGCGCCTCGAGGTGCGCCAGCCGATCCTCACCAACGAGGACCTCGAGAAGATCCGCGCCATCGGCGACATCGACGACAACCCGTTCCAGTCGCGGACCCTCGACATCACCTTCGCCTCCGAGAGCGGCGTCGACGGCATGGCCGCGGCGATGGACCAGCTCTGCGCCGACGCCGAAACGGCGGTGCGGAGCGGCATCAACATCATCATCCTGTCCGACCGCGCCGTGGCCGCGGACCGGGTGCCGATCCCGGCCGCGCTGGCCGTGGCGGGCGTCCATCATCATCTCATCCGGGTCGGTCTCCGCACCTCGGTCGGCCTCGTGGTCGAGACCGGCGACGCCCGCGAGATCCATCATTTCTGCGTGCTCGCCGGCTACGGCGCGGAGGCGGTCAACCCGTATCTCGCCTTCGAGACGCTGTCGGCGATGAAGTCGGGCTTCCCGGATGAGGTCGACGACGAGGAGATCGTCCATCGCTACATCAAGGCGATCGGCAAGGGCATCCTCAAGGTCATCGCCAAGATGGGCATCTCGACCTACCAGTCGTATTGCGGCGCCCAGATCTTCGATGCGGTCGGCCTCTCGAGCGACTTCGTGCGGCGTTACTTCACCGGCACCGCGACGACCATCGAGGGCGCCGGCGTCGCCGAGATCGCCGAGGAGACGCTTCGCCGGCATCGCGACGCCTTCGGCGATTCGCCCGTGCTCGCGACCTCGCTCGCCGTTGGCGGCGACTACGCGTTCCGCTTCCGCGGCGAAGCCCATGTCTGGCGGCCGGAGACCGTCGCCGCGCTCCAGCATGCCGCCCGCGGCAACGCGCAGGACAGGTACCGCGAGTTCGCCCGGCTGGTGAACGAGACCGAGGACAGGCACGTCACCATCCGCTCGCTGTTCCGCATCAGGTCGGCGGAGGAGGACGGCCGGGCGCCGGTGCCGCTCGAGGAGGTCGAGCCGGCGGCACAGATCGTCAGGCGCTTCGCGACCGGTGCGATGTCCTACGGCTCGATCAGCCGCGAGGCGCACACCACCCTCGCCATCGCCATGAACCGGATCGGCGGCAAGTCGAACACCGGCGAGGGCGGCGAGGAGACCGACCGTTTCCGGCCGATGCCGAACGGCGATTCGATGCGCTCGGCGATCAAGCAGGTGGCCTCGGGCCGCTTCGGCGTGACGACGGAGTATCTCGTCAACTCCGACATGATCCAGATCAAGATGGCGCAGGGCGCCAAGCCCGGCGAAGGCGGCCAGCTGCCCGGCCACAAGGTCGACGCGGTGATCGCCAAGGTACGGCACTCGACGCCGGGCGTCGGCCTCATCTCGCCGCCGCCGCACCATGACATCTACTCGATCGAGGACCTGGCGCAGCTCATCTACGACCTCAAGAACGTCGCGCCCCACGCGGCGATCTCGGTCAAGCTGGTCTCCGAGGTCGGCGTCGGCACCGTCGCCGCCGGCGTCTCCAAGGCGCGCGCCGACCACGTCACCATCTCCGGCTACGAGGGCGGCACCGGCGCCTCGCCGCTGACCTCGATCAAGCATGCCGGCTCGCCGTGGGAGATCGGGCTTGCCGAGACCCACCAGACCCTGGTCCGCGAGGCGCTCCGCGGCCGCATCGCGGTGCAGGTCGACGGTGGTCTCCGCACCGGCCGCGACATCGTCGTCGGCGCGCTGCTCGGCGCGGACGAGTTCGGGATGGCGACGGCGCCGCTGATCGCCGCCGGCTGCATCATGATGCGGAAGTGCCACCTCAACACCTGCCCGGTCGGGGTGGCGACCCAGGACCCGGTGCTCCGGAAGCGTTTCACCGGCCAGCCGGAGCACGTCATCAACTACCTGTTCTTCGTCGCCGAGGAGGTCCGCGAGATGATGGCGGCGCTCGGCTACCGCAGCTTCAACGAGATGGTCGGGCAGATGCAGATGCTCGACAAGACCGGGATGGTCGCGCACTGGAAGGCCAAGGGGCTCGACTTCAGCCGCCTGTTCCACAAGCCCGAGGCGGCCGAGGGCGTGGCGATCTGGAACAGCGAGGTCCAGAACCATCCGATCGACAAGGTGCTCGACCGGCGGCTGATCGCGCAGGCGATGCCGGCGCTCGAAGGCCGCACCCCGGTGCGGATCGAGGAGACGATCAAGAACACCGACCGCTCGGCCGGCGCGATGCTGTCCGGCGAGGTGGCGAAGCGCTACGGCCATGCCGGCCTGCCCGAGGACACGATCGCAGTGACGCTCCGCGGCACCGGCGGCCAGAGCTTCGGCGCCTGGCTCGCGGCCGGCGTGTCGATGGAGCTGATCGGCGTCGGCAACGACTATGTCGGCAAGGGCCTGTCCGGCGGCCGCATCGTCATCCGCCCGCCGGAGGACGGGCGCATCGTTCCCGAGGAATCGATCATCGTCGGCAACACCGTGCTCTACGGCGCGATCTCCGGCGCCTGCTACTTCCGCGGCGTCGCCGGGGAGCGTTTCGCGGTCCGCAATTCCGGCGCCGTCGCCGTGGTCGAGGGCGCCGGCGACCACTGCTGCGAATACATGACCGGCGGGGTCGTCGTGGTCCTCGGCCAGACCGGCCGCAACTTCGCGGCCGGCATGTCCGGCGGCATCGCCTACGTCCTCGACGAGGACGAGACCTTTGCGTCCCGCTGCAATCTCTCGATGGTCGAGCTCGAGCCGGTGATCGAGGAGGACGATCTCCTCGAGAAGCTCCAGCACCGCGGCGGCGACGTCGAGTACAAGGGCCTGGTCGACGTGATGTCCGACATGGGCCGGCACGATGCCGAGCGCCTGCACACGCTCATCGCCAACCACGCCCGCTTCACCAATTCGACGCGGGCTAGGGCGATCCTCGACAACTGGCGCGACTGCCTGCCCAGGTTCCGCAAGGTGATGCCGGTCGAATACCGCCGCGCGCTGAAGGAGCTCGAACGGCAGCAGCAGCGCGAGGAAGAGCCGGCCTACGCGGCGGCGGGAGAATGACGATGCTGGGCCGCGACAGGGAACCGCGCCGTTGCCGCGTCGTCCCTCCCCCTGAAAGGGGGAGGACAGGAGGGGGTCTCCGCGGAGAGGAGACCCGGTCGATCAGTTTCCAGGCTTCAGCGGTTGGCGGTTCTCATGGGTAAGGTTACAGGCTTCCTCGAGATCGAGCGGCACGACCGGCGCTACCTGCCGGCGGGAGATCGCGTCCGCAATTACCGCGAGTTCGTCATCCCCCTCTCGGAGGAAGCGACCCGCGACCAGGCGGCGCGCTGCATGGATTGCGGCATCCCGTTCTGCCACAACGGCTGCCCGGTGAATAACCAGATCCCGGACTGGAACGACCTGGTCTATCGCGGCAACTGGCAGGAGGCGCTCCGCAACCTCCATTCCACCAACAACTTCCCGGAGTTCACCGGCCGCATCTGCCCGGCGCCCTGCGAGGCG
>JBIQKL010000183.1:0-1576 GCA_044506555.1 Hyphomicrobiales bacterium
GGCGATCGGCGTATCTTCGCGGGCGCCCCATTCGGTCCACGAGCCGTCGTAGATCGCCGAGGGCACGCCGAGCATGTCGAGCGCGAGCGTGATCGTCGCGGCGTTGACGCCGGAGCCGCAACTGGTCACCACCGGCTTCGCGAGATCGATGCCGGCGGCGGTGATGGCAGCGCGGAGCGCGGCCGTGTCCTTGAGCATGCCGTCCGCGATCAGCTCGGTGGAGGGCAGGCTGAGGCTGCCCGGGATCCGGCCGGATTTGACCCACGGGCGCGGCTCGGGCGCCTCGCCGAGGAAGCGTGCGCGCGGCCGCGCGTCGACGAGCTGGAAGGCGCCGCCGTCGAGGTTGGCGCGGACCGCGGCGAGGTCGCGGACCGGATCGGGTGCCGGCGTCGCATGGAACACGCGCGGCGCCCGGGCGACAGGCGCGTCGTCAACCGGACGGCCCTCGGCGCGCCACTTTGGCAGCCCGCCGTCGAGGATGACGATGTCGCGGGCGCCCATGATCCGGAACGTCCACCAAACCCGCGGCGCCGACGAAAGCCCGACGCTGTCGTAGACGACGATCCTCTGCGTCTCGCCGATGCCGAGCGCCCCGGCCGCGGCGGCGAACTGCTCCGGCGACGGCAGCATGTGGGGCAGGGGGTTCGAGGTGTCGGCGACCGCGTCGATGTCGAAGAACACCGCGCCGGGGATGTGCGCGGCGGCATATTCGGCCGCGGCGTCGCGGGTGCCGGGGAGGTGCCAGCTGCCGTCGACGACCACCATCTCCGGGTCGCCGAGATGCGCGGCGAGCCAGTCCGTCGAGACGAACCAGCGGGCACGGTCCTCGCTCGCGTCGGGAGGCATGTCAGGCGTCCTCGGCGAAGCGGATGCGGACGCGGCGGTTCTGCTTGCCCTTCGATTCCATCTTGCCGATCGCCAGCCGTCCGATCTCGGCGGTGGTGCGGACATGAGTGCCGCCGCAGGGCTGGAGGTCGACGTCGCCGATCCGCACCAGGCGGACCCGCCCGGAGCCCATCGGCGGCTTCACCTTCATCGTCTTGACCAGGCCCGGATTGGCGAGGAGCTCCTCGTCGGTGATCCATTCCGTCGTCACCGGATGGTCGGCGGCCATCAGCGCGTTGAGCTCCGCCTCGATCTCCTCCTTGGGCGGCACCTCGCCGCCGTCGAGGTCGAAGTCGAGACGACCTTCCTCGGCGCCGATCGAGCCGCCGGTGACCGGGAAGGGGAGGGCGACCGAAAGGAGGTGCAGCCCGGTGTGGATGCGCATGTGGCGGTTGCGCCGCTCCCAGTCGAGACTGGCGCGGAGCGTCTCGCCGGGCTCGGGCAGCGGCTGGCCCTCGGCCGGCACATGCACGATCTCGCTCTTGTCCTCGCCATAAACCGCGGTCGCGATCGCAATCGCGGTGCCGTCGGCGCGAAGCAGGCGCCCGCTGTCGCCGGGCTGGCCGCCGCCGGTCGCGTAGAACACGGTACGGTCGAGCACGATGCCGCCGCGGTCGTTGATGCCGAGCACCACCGCCTCCGTGTCGGGCAGGTAGGCATCGTCGCGGAAAAGAAGCTGGGTGGGCATGGC
>JBIQKL010000183.1:1676-4091 GCA_044506555.1 Hyphomicrobiales bacterium
ATCGAGACGCTGGTGCGGTCGGCGCCCGTGCTCAGCGCGTATCCGGTCAGCCCGATGACGGTCGCCGCTTCCTCGTGTGCGGCGGGATGAAGGAACCGGTGATGCTCCATCGGCGGCGCCGCGCCGCGATAGACGAGCTGGACCGTCAGTTCGAGGGTGTCGAAGCTGGCGGTGATCGCGACCGGCGAGGTGAGATAGCCGCCGGCCTTGAGCCGGTCGACGAGGCTCGCCGCCGCCGCCTTCGCGCGTGCGACCACCGACGGATCGAGCTTCCACGCCTTGCCCTCCCGTTCGAGGAATGCGCTCAACTCGGCGTGGGCGGCGTCGGTCGCATCCCACGCCTCGGCGTCGTTGCGGCGGATGCCGATCCGGAACAGGAGGGTCAGGCCGATGGCGATCACCAGCGACACGGTAAGCATGTCGCTGGTCACCATGTGCATCCAGTCGGGGAGGCGGGTGAAGTAGGCCGGATTGACCTGGCTGAACACGCCGACGAAGAGGGCGATGCTGACCGCGAATCCGCCCCGCGGATCGAGGCCGTGGGTCAGCATCACCTGGATCCCGCTGACGATCAGGAAGGCAGCGGTGAAGACGAGGATCGCGCCGGCGACGCCGAGCGGCAGGCCGACGATCGCCGCGCCGACCTTCGGCACGAAGGCGAAGACGATCAGGATCGCGGCGGTGACGTAGGCGATGGAGCGGCTGGTCGCGGCGGTCGCGTTGGAGAGGCCGACGAAGGAGGCCGCCGAGCTCATCCCCGGCGCGCTGAGCAGCCCGCCGACCAGGCAGCCGAGGCCGTCGCCGGCGACGCCGCGGGCGACGTTGTCCATGTCCGGCCGCTTCCAGTCGGCGTCGTTGATGCGCTGCGCGGTGGTGACGACGCCGACCGTGCGGAGCGTCGCGGCGACGGCGGAGGCGATGAATGCGGGCACCAGCGGCGGCTCGAAGGCGTAACCGATGAACGACGGATCGGGCAGGTCGATCCAGTCGGCAGCGGCGATGGTGGCGAAGGTCGGCGGGCCGATCACGCCGGTGGCCAGCGCCACCGCCACGCCGAGCGCGAGGCCGATGAGCGTCGAGACGAGCCGCAGCACGCCGCGCCCCCAGATCGAGAAGCCGATGCAGGCGCCGAGGGTGATCAGCCCCATCGCGACGTCGGCGACGAAGCCGGGATGGCTCTCGCCCGCCGCATCCAGCGTTTCCGACACACCCACGAGCCCGAGCTGCAGGCCGACGATCAGGATGGCGAAGCCGGCGATGAGCGGCTGGAAGACGACCCGCAGCCGGTCGAGGAGCCGCGACAGCCCGATCTCGACGAGGGCGGCGAACACGGTCATCCCCGCCACCGCGGGCAGTCCCCCGGACTTGGCGGCGAGGATCGCCGGGGCGAAGTAGATCGCCGAGTAGACCGGCGGCGCGAGGAACCCCGAGCCGAAGAACCGCCCGGGCCACGCCTGCAGCACCGCGCCGAGCGCCGCCGCGATGAAGGCGAGGCTGATCAGGTCGGTCGCCGTGTCGGGCGACACGCCGGCGGCCCGCGCCACCAGCACGACCACCACCAGGTAGACGCTGATCAGGATGGCGTATTGCAGCCCCAGCGCGAACAGGCGGCCGGGTGGCGGGACGTCGTCGACGCCATAGAGCAGATCGGACGGTTTGGTTGCCATCGTCCCCCCGGTCGCGGATGCCGTTTTGCTTTGGACCATGCCCGGCCATGGTGCAAGCCGCCAGCGCCGAGGTGCGCACCTCGAAAAACCGCTTCGTCATTCGGGGCTGATTCTCTAAGGATGAGGAACAGCTTTCACGCCGCGGGAGAGACGGCAAAAACGGGAGGATGCTGGAGATGGCTGGCAAGAAAATTCTGATGCTCGTCGGCGATTTCACCGAGGAGTACGAAATCTTCGTGTTCGACCAGGGCATGGAGGCGATCGGCCACGAAGTCGATATCGTCTGCCCGGACAAGAAGGCAGGCGACCTCCTGCACACCTCGCTACACGATTTCGAGGGCCACCAGACCTACACCGAGAAGCTCGGCCACAACCATCACGTGACCAAGACCTTCTCGAAGGTCGATCCGGCGGATTACGACGCGGTGTACATCGCCGGCGGGCGCGGGCCGGAATATATCCGCATCGACAAGCGGGTGCAGAAGATCATCCGGCACTTCCACGAGCACGACAAGCCGATCTTCACCATCTGCCACGGCGTGCAGGTGCTGATGGCCGTTCCCGAGACGATCCGGGGCAAGGAGGTCGCCGCGCTCCAGTATTGCGAGCCGGAGGTCACCGCCGTCGGTGGCACCTATATCGACGTGCCGCCGACCGGCGCCCATGTCGACGGCAAGCTGGTCTCGGCCAAGGGGTGGACCGGCCTCGCCGCCTTCATGCGCGAATGCAACAAGGTGCTCGGCACCGA
>JBIQKL010000184.1:0-4083 GCA_044506555.1 Hyphomicrobiales bacterium
TCCTGGGGCGGCATGATCAACGGCCTGATGACGCTGTCGGGCGCGTGGGACAAGCTCCGCACCGACCCGATCATCCGGATGATGGTGATCGCCATCGCCTTCTACGGCATGTCGACCTTCGAGGGGCCGATGATGTCGATCCGCTCGGTCAACGCGCTCTCGCACTACACCGACTGGACGATCGGCCACGTCCATTCCGGGGCGCTCGGCTGGGTCGGCATGATCACCTTCGGGGCGGTCTACTTCCTGGCGCCGCGACTGTGGGGGCGCAGCCGGCTCTACAGCCTCCGCCTGGTCAACTGGCACTTCTGGCTCGCGACCATCGGCATCGTCCTCTACGCCTCGGCGATGTGGGTGTCGGGCATCATGCAGGGCCTGATGTGGCGCGAGTACGACCAGGAGGGCTTCCTCGTCTATTCCTTCGTCGAGACCGTCGAGGCCATGCACCCCTACTACCTGATCCGCGCGCTCGGCGGCCTGCTCTACCTCGCCGGCGGCATCCTCATGGCCTTCAACGTGTGGAAGACGATCCGGGGCGACCTCCGCGTGGAGGCACCCATGGGCGCGGCCCCGATCGCCGCCCCCGCCGAGTGAGGTCCTGAGCGATGATCATGAATCGTCACGAGAAGATCGAGAAGAACGCGACGCTGCTGCTCGGCCTGAGCCTGGTGGTGGTGGCGATCGGCGGCATCGTCGAGATCGTCCCGCTGTTCTATCACCAGAACGTCATCGAGAAGGTCGAGGGGATGCGCCCCTATACCCCGCTCGAACTCGCCGGCCGCGACATCTACGTCCGCGAGGGCTGCTACGTCTGCCACAGCCAGATGATCCGTACGATGCGCGACGAGGTCGAGCGCTACGGCCACTACAGCCTCGCCGCGGAATCGATGTACGACCATCCGTTCCAGTGGGGCTCGAAGCGGACCGGGCCGGACCTCGCCCGGGTCGGCGGCCGCTATTCCGACGAGTGGCACGTCCAGCACCTGAGCGATCCGCGCTCGCTGGTGCCGACGTCGATCATGCCGCCCTACGCGCATCTCGCGAGGACGCGGCTCGACGCCGACAACATCGCCGGCAGTCTCGTCGCGAACGCCGCGGTCGGCGTCCCCTACAGCGAGGAGATGATCGCCAGCGCGCGCGCCGACCTCATCGCCCAGGCCGATCCGGAGGCCGACACCTCGGGCCTCGAGGCGCGCTACGGCGACAAGGTGAAGATCGGCCTGTTCGACGGCGACGCCACCGCCGTCACAGAGATGGATGCGCTCGTCGCCTACCTCCAGATGCTCGGCACGCTGGTCGACTTCGCCGCCTACGAGCCGCTTTCCGAAGACAACCGGAGGTGACGGCCATGGACTACCACATGCTCCGCGCGTTCGCCGACAGCTGGGGCCTCGTGTTCCTGTTCACGGTGTTCCTCGTCGCGATCGGATGGGCGTTCCGCCCCGGCGCCTCGTTCCGCGACCAGGCCGACATTCCCTTCAGGCACGACGATCACGAGGACCGCCGCGATGGCTGATTCCGGCAAGACCGCGAACCCGGAAGCGTCGCCGGCCGGCGGCCCGGAGCTCGATTCCGTCACCGGCTATGCGACCACGGGCCATGAATGGGACGGCATCCGCGAGCTCAACCGGCCGCTGCCGCGCTGGTGGCTGTGGACGTTCTACGCCTCGATCGTCTTCTCGATCGGCTACGTGGTGCTCTATCCCGGCGTCCCGCTGCTCAGTGGTGGAAACGTCGGTCTGTTCGGCCACTCGACCCGCGGCGAGGTCCAGGACGCGATCGATCTCGCCCAGGAGGCCCAGGCCGGCCGGCTCGAGCAGATCGCGAGCCTGCCGCTCGAGGAGATCAGGGCGAATGCCGACCTCGACCGCTTCGCCGTCGCCGGCGGCCGCTCGGCGTTCCTGGTCAACTGCATCCAGTGCCACGGTACCGGAGCGGCCGGCTCCAAGGGCTACCCCAATCTCAATGACGACGACTGGCTGTGGGGCGGCACCCTCGACGACATCTACCACACCATCGCGTACGGCATTCGCTCCGACCACGCCGACACGCACTACTCGGAAATGCCGTCCTTCGACGGCATCCTGGCCAGGCCGCAGATGGTGGCGATCGCCAACTACGTGCTGTCGCTCTCCGGCAAGCCGCACGACGAGGCGCTGTCCGCCGAAGGCGCCGCGCTCTACGCCGACCCGAGCTACTGCTCGGGCTGCCACGGCGTGGACGGCGAGGGCGACCGGTCGATCGGGGCGCCGCGGCTCAACGACGCCATCGCTCTCAAGACCGACACGGTGGGCGAGATCGTCGCCCAGATGGAGGCGCCGAAGCACGGCGTCATGCCCGCCTGGGCGGGGCGCCTGAGCGACACGGTGGTCAAGGAACTCGCGCTCTACGTCTACTCGCTCGGGGGCGGGGAAGCCGCGACGCAATGAGCACGGATGCCGCCGAGGTTGCCGGGGAGGAGGGCAGGACCGCCTCGAACGTCGAGCGAATCGACGTCGAGGCGGTCAATGCCCGCGCCCGCCAGAAGCTCTACCAGGCGCGCGTCAAGATCTACCCGAAGCGTGCGGAAGGCTACTTCCGCCGGCTGAAGTGGATCGTCATGGCGGTTACGCTCGGCATCTACTGGATCACGCCCTGGATCCGGTGGGACCGCGGCCCCTATGCGCCCGACCAGGCGGTGCTGGTCGATCTCGCCAACCGCCGCTTCTACTTCTTCTTCATCGAGATCTGGCCCCAGGAATTCTACTACGTCGCCGGCCTCCTGATCATGGCCGGCCTCGGCCTGTTCCTGGTGACCTCGGTGGCCGGCCGCGTCTGGTGCGGCTACACCTGCCCGCAGACGGTGTGGACCGACCTCTACATCTGGGTCGAGCGGCTGATCGAAGGCGACCGCAACGCCCGCATGAAGCTCGACAAGGAGCCTTGGGGCCCGCAGAAGACCCTGAAGCGGGGCGCGGTCTACGCGGTGTGGCTGCTGATCGCCGTCGCCACCGGCGGCGCTTGGATCTTCTACTTCGCCGACGCGCCCACGCTCGCGCTCCAGTTCGCGACCGGTGAGGCTCCGGCCGTCGCCTACATTACCGTTGCGATCCTGACCGCCACGACCTTCGTCTTCGCCGGCTTCATGCGGGAGCAGATCTGCATCTACATGTGCCCCTGGCCGCGCATCCAGGGCACCATGCTCGACGAGGATTCTCTCCTCGTCACCTACAACGACTGGCGGGGCGAGCCGCGGTCGCGGCACCAGAAGAAGGCGCTCGCCGAGGGTCTCGACGTCGGCGACTGCGTCGACTGCAATGCCTGCGTGGCGGTCTGCCCGATGGGCATCGACATCCGCGACGGCAACCAACTCGAATGCATCACCTGCGCGCTCTGCATCGACGCCTGCAACGGCGTGATGGAGAAGATCGGCAAGCCGCTCAGCCTCATCTCCTACACCACGCTCCGCGACTACAATGCGCACACGGCGGAAGCGAAGGCGGTGGGCCGGGCGGCGGCGACCGCACATCAGAAGCCGGTCGGCCTCGCCCATTTCGTCCGGCCGCGGACGATGCTCTATGCGGGCCTCTGGTGTCTCGTCGGCCTGGCGATGGTGGTCGGCCTCGCCACCCGCGACCGTCTCGACCTCAACGTCATCCCCGACCGCAACCCGCTCTACGTGACGCTGTCCGACGGCTCGATCCGCAACGGCTACACGCTCAAGGTCCTCAACATGATGAACGAGCCGCGGACCTTCGAGGTCTCGCTCGACGGCCTGCCCGGCGCCGGCATGTGGCTGGTCAGCGCGGAGAACCACCAGCCGGCGAAGGCAATCGCGGTCGACGTCGAGGCTGACCGCTTGCGCGAGATCAAGGTCTTCGTCGCCCAGCCGGGGAACATGGCCAAGCCCGGACTCACCGGATTCGACTTCGCCGTCCGCGATCTCGACGGGTCGGAGACGGGAAGCGCCGCGGCCGACTTCTATGCGCCGGAGGGGTGATGCGGGAAGCGCTCATGTGGGATCAGCGGCGGCGCCGTGCGTCCTTCGAGGCCCGCTCGCTTCGCGACCAGGCACCTCAGGATGGCGAGGTCGTGTTCCGCTCG
>JBIQKL010000050.1:0-9857 GCA_044506555.1 Hyphomicrobiales bacterium
GACCCCGGCGCGATTCGAACGCGCGGCCCTCAGATTAGGAATCTGATGCTCTATCCTGCTGAGCTACGGGGTCCCGGACGCGGGTGTAGCACAGATGCGTCGCGGAATTAACGGGGAACCGCGCCCTTCGGGCAGACAGGCCGGCGCCCCGGTGGTAGCCTCGGAGCGTGTCCGCTCCGACAGGCCTCACGGCAGCGATCCTGGCGCTGTGTGCCCTGACCGCCGTCCCCTGCCCGGCGGCCGAGGCAATATCCGCCTGCGGAGGTCCGGCGGCCGACTCTCCGGTGGCCGCGCTCGCCGGTGACGGTTTTCACCTTGCGGCGCCCGACGGGGCGCAGATCGTGCTTGCAGGCATCGCGTTTCCCGGCGGCGATGCCGGGGATCGCGACGCGGCGTCGGCGGCAGCCTACCGCGCGTTTGCAGCAAGCGGCGCGATCAGCGTCGTCCCGACCGGGCAGCCCGATCGCTACGGGCGGATCGTCGGCAGGGTGTTTGCCGGCGACGGCCGTCTCCTTGAGGCCGAACTCGTCCGAAAAGGGCTCGCGGTGGTCCGGCCCGGGAGCGGCGACGATGGCTGCGACAGGGCCCTGCTCGCCCTGGAAACCATCGCACGCCGCGACCGCGCCGGCCTCTGGGACGACTCAAAGATCGTCGGCAAAGCCACGGATCGCACTTCGCTTTTGGCCCGATCCGGCCTATATGCTCTGGTCGAGGGTCGGATCGTATCGGTTGGATACGGGTCGCGTATGGTGTTCCTCGATTTCGGCCGCAACTACCGCAGGGATTTCACCATCATGGTGCCGGAATCCCTGCATCCTCGCCTTCGAGAAGCCGGAATCCCGGTGGATTCCTTGGAAGGACGAGCAGTGCGCGTGCGTGGCGTAATCGAGGAGAGCGGCGGACCGGCAATCCGGCTCACGCATCCGCTCTCGCTGGAAGTCCTGGATCTGACGGAGTGACCTTGGCGGCGATGCGGGGCAGCCGAGCGCAGGATTTTGCCAGGCGGGCGGGGATCGCGGTCGCGTTCCTCGCCGCGATGGCGCTCGCCGGCTGCAACCAGCTCATGACGGCCGGGACGCCGCCGGAAGCCGGGATCGGGCCGCAGCCGCAGACGGTGCCGGCCGCGACCGGCGCCGGCGCGGAGGAACACGCCAGGATCGTCGCCGCCTATGGCGGCATCTACCACGACGACAAGCTCGAGCAGACCGTCGCACGGATCGTCGGCCGGATCGTCGCCGCCTCGGAGCAGCCCGAGCAGGCCTACCGGATCACGATCCTCAATTCACCCGCGATCAACGCCTTCGCGCTGCCCGGCGGCTATCTCTACGTGACGCGCGGCCTCCTGGCGCTCGCCAACGATTCGTCCGAGGTCGCGGCGGTACTCGCCCACGAGATGGCGCACGTCATCGCCAATCATGCGATCGAACGCCAGAACAAGGCCCGGAATGCGGTAATCGTCAGCCGCGTGGTCACCGACGTGCTCGGCGATGACGGCCAGCTCGCCCTCGCCTCGAGCCAGCGCTCGCTGGCCAGCTTCTCGCGCCAGCAGGAGCTCGAGGCCGACGCGATGGGCGTCAAGACCATCGGCCGCGCCGGCTACGATCCGTTCGCCGCCGCCCGCTTCCTCAACACCATGGCCCAATACGCGGCATACAAGGTGGCGGCGCCGATGCTCGAGAAGCGGCCGGACTTCCTGGCCTCGCACCCTGCGACGCCGGAGCGCGTCGAGTTCGCGACCCGCGCCGCCCGGGAGTTCGGCGCGCCCGGCCTCGGCGAAGTCGACCGCGACCGCTACCTGACCGGGATCGACGGCCTGATCTACGGCGACGATCCGAGCCAGGGCTATGTCCGCCAGCGGACCTTCATCCATCCCACGCTCGGCGTCGGGTTCAGCGTGCCGGACGGCTTCGTGATCGACAATGCGAGCGACGCGGTGCTCGCCACCGGCGCCGACGGCACCGCGCTCCGCTTCGACGCCGTGGCGCTGGTCCGCGGCGCGGATCTCGGCCAGTACCTCGCCTCGGGCTGGGTCAACGGGCTCAAGGAGACCAGCATCAGCCGGTTCACCGTGAACGGCATGCCGGCCGCCTCGGCCCAGGCGAGCGCCAAGGGCTGGGAGTTCCGGATCGCGATCGTGCAGGCCGATTCCGGCGCCACCTATCGCTTCATCTTCGCCAACGAGGCGCCGACCGCCGGGCTGGAGAAGGCCGCCTCGGAAACCGTCGCGAGCTTCCGCCAGCTCGACCAGCAGACGCTGGCGCGCCTCAAGCCGCTCACCATCCGCATCATCACGGCACGGCCCGGCGACACCGTCGACACGCTCGCCGCCCGGATGAGCGGGGTCGATCGCCCGCGGCAGCTCTTCCTCGTGCTGAACGAATTGAAGGCTGGCCAGGCGATCGTCGCCGGCACCAAGCTGAAGGTCGTCACCGACCGCTGAGGTTCGGCGGAACCCGCAGCGCGTCTCGTACGCGCGTCGAAAGGCGCCTCGCGAGAGGAGGCCGATCCCACCATCGTCCAGATGGATGCAGGGTCAGACGAAGCTGGCCCGGTCCGGGTTCTCCTGGAGCAGCGCCGTGCGGAGCTTCTCGAGGGCGCGGTTCTCGATCTGGCGTACGCGCTCCTTCGAGATGCCGAGGCTCTCGCCGAGCGCCTCGAGCGTGGCGCCGTCGTCGCGGAGCCGGCGTTCCTCGACGATGCGCAACTCGCGCTCGTTGAGCACGCCGAGGGCCGAGCGGAGCCAGACCATCCGGCGCTCGCCGTCGATCACTTCGCCGACGGTCTCGTCCGGAAGCGGCACGCCGTCGACCAGGAAGTCCTGGCGGTCCGACGCTGCGCCCTCCCCTTCGTGGACAGGCGCGTTCAGCGACATGTCGGGGCCGGACAGCCGCGAATCCATCACCTCGACGTCGGCCTTCGACACCCCGATCGCGTCGGCGATCTCGGCGTAGACGAGCTGGCGCGGGCGCTGGTCGGCATTCTGCGCCAAACGGGCACGCAAGCGTCGCAGATTGAAGAAGAGCGCCTTCTGCGCCGACGAGGTACCGCCGCGAACGATCGACCAGTTGCGCAGGATGTAATCCTGGATCGAGGCGCGGATCCACCAGGTGGCGTAGGTCGAGAAACGGACGCCGCGGTCAGGCTCGAACCGTGCGGCCGCCTCGAGCAACCCGACGTGACCCTCCTGGATCATGTCGCCCATCGGCAGGCCGAAGTTCCGGAACCGGGCGGCGATCGCGATCACCAGCCTCATGTGCGCCTGGGTCAGGCGATGAAGGGCCGCCTGGTCACGCGCCTCGCGCCACCGCACGGCGAGGCTGTGCTCCTCGTCGCGGTCGAGATAGGGCGCCTCCATCGCGGCCCTGACGAATTCGCGGCGCGGTCCCGCTGCGCTTCCCATCTTCCCTGCTCTTTCCGTCGCGGTCGCCGACTGCCACCTTACGGGCGGCACGGCGGAGGCGGATCACACAATGCTGTGATGCAGCACGTGATCGCTGGCGACCTGGAGTCAGAAGACAAAGAGGCGCCGATGGTTCCCCATCGGCGCCTCGGAAGCCATATTCCGGAGCTTTTGCCGGATTAGGCGGCCTTTTCCTGGGCCGCTTCCTCGCCTTCCGGCTTGGCGCCACGGCGGGGGCTCTTGGCGAGATTCTGCTCGATCTGGCGAATCGCCTCGGTCTCCGAGATGCGGCTGACCGAGGAAATCTCGCGCGACATCCGGTCGAGCGCGGCCTCGTAGAGCTGGCGCTCGCTATAGGACTGCTCCGGCTGGTTCTCCGAACGGTAGAGGTCGCGAACCACCTCGGCGATCGAGATCAGGTCGCCGGAATTGATCTTCGCCTCGTATTCCTGGGCGCGACGGCTCCACATCGTGCGCTTGATGCGCGCGCGGCCGCGCACCGTCTCGAGCGCGCGCTTCACCGTGTTCGGATCGGCGAGCTTACGCATGCCGACGCCGGTCGCCTTGGTGGTCGGCACCCGAAGCGTCATCTTGTCCTTGAGGAAGGAGATGACGAACAGGTCGAGCTTCAGCCCCGCGACCTCCTGGGTGTCGATACCGACGATCCGGCCGACCCCGTGCGCGGGATAGACGATGTACTCGCCGGCCTTGAACTCGGTCCTGACCGTCGGCTTCTTCGCGACCGCTTCGGCCGCCTTGGCGTGAACTGGCGAGCCCGGCCTGACCGTCGCGGCGGCCGGCCTGGATGCTACGATCGCCGGCCGCGGAGCGGTCGCCGGCGCTGCCTTGGGGGCTGCCGCCGCCGGCTTCACCGGTGCGGGCTCCGGCTTCCTTGCGGACTTCGCCGGCGCCGAAGCATGCTTCACGGGAGCCGACTTGGCAGGGGCCGGCTTCACCGCCGCGGCCTTGGCGGGCACTGACTTGGTGGAAACCTTCTTCGGGATCTCGGCCGCCACGCCGGGCGCCGCCTTCTTCGTCGAGGCGACCTTGCGCGCGGCCGGCACAGCGCGCTTCGCCGGGCTGGCTGACTTCACCGATGCAGCAGACTTGACGGCCTTCCCGGCCGCCGGCTTCACTTTGGGCTTCGTCATCACGAACCTTCTTGTGCCTTTCAACAGGGCACCGGGCGCTCGGGCCTGGGCTTCCGTCTCGCAGCGACGCACCCCTCCGGCCCGGGAAAGCCCGGTCCTGAACGTTCCACGTCGGGGGCGGTCTGGTTGCCTGGAAGGGCTATGGCTTCGCGCAAAAGCGCCTGACTACTCCAACTACCCCGGCAATATAGCACAAAATCAGGAATTTTCAATGGTTTACCGCGCCCACGGTAAACCATTCGGCGGCCAAGGCCGCCTGCAGGGGCGTTGTCGGGGGCCGTCCCGGCGGAGGACGGCGTGTTTTCCGCTAGTCGCCTTCGCCCGGTTCGGGAGAAAAGTAAAGGTCGAACTTGCCCGGCTTGCCGTCGAATTCCTTCGCCTCCGGCATCGGGTCGCGCTTCACGGTCACGTTCGGCCATTTCGAAGCGTATTCGGCGTTGACCTGCAACCACTTCTCGAGCCCGGGCTCGGTGTCCGGCTTGATCGCGTCGGCCGGGCATTCCGGCTCGCAGACACCGCAGTCGATGCACTCGTCCGGATGAATGACGAGCATGTTCTCGCCTTCGTAGAAGCAATCGACCGGGCACACCTCCACACAGTCCATGTACTTGCAGCGGATGCAGTTGTCGCTGACGACGTAGGTCACTCTTCTCGTCCCTGAACAGAGATGCGGCGCGGGCTGGCGGGGTTAAGGATCTCGGCGTCGTGCGTATCGCTTTTGGCACGGGGGTGCAAGAAACGGACGCCCTGCCTGCCGGCCCGCCGGCGCGCGGCTATTGCGACTTATCGTCAGGGGCGGGAAAATCGTCGCCGCGTGCGCCGGCCAGGGAGGAATCCAGCCGACGCCGGTCGCGCTTGGTCGGACGCGGGCCGGCCCTCGACTTCCCCCGCGCGTCCGTCGTTTCGGGCGGCGACAGGTCCTCGTAGAGGAGCCGCGCCTCCGGCGCCGGACCGCGGCGCTCGCCGAGCGCTGCGACCTTGAGGACCCGAACCCCGGATTCCAGCGCCACGGTCAGGACGTCGCCGATCCGCACCGGATGGCTGGCGCTTTGGTTCCGCTCGCGGTTGATCCGCACCCGGCCCGAGACCGCGAGCGCCTGCGCCGCCGTCCGCGTCTTGGCGAGCCGGGCATACCAGAGCCATTTGTCGATGCGGCGCCGGTCTCCGTCGACCACGCGCGCCCTCAGTTCCCGCGCTTCTGCGATTCGAGTTGCGCCTTGAGGCCCGCCAGCGCCGCGAAGGGGGATAGAGGATCGGCCTCCTTCTGCCGTTCCGGCCGCTGATCGGTCCGCGGGGGGCGATCCTGACGCTCTGCGCGCTGCCCCTGGCCATGGCGCGGCGGGCGGCCCTTCTGATGCCGCCCCGGGCGATCACCCCGGCCCTCCTCGCCCTGCGCCGGCCGGTCGCGACGGGGCGGGCGAGCGTCGCGGCCCTCGCTGTCGGCGCGCTGGGGCGAGGCGCCGTCGCGGCGACCGTTCTCCTGCCGCTGGTGCGGCCGCCCGCCCTTGCGGTGGTCGGGACGGCGCCCCGGCCGATGAGGACGCCAGATCTCGATGAAGGCGGGCTCGGCTGCCGTCTCCGGCGCGGCGTCCGCCTCCGTGACAGTACCGGCGGCATCGGTCACGACGTCGGTCGGCGGCGTGGCGCCTTCCGCGGCGGGATCCACGGCGGCCTCGACGTCAGCCGGCAACGTGATCTCTTCCGCGGTCGCGGGCGCCTCGTCGACGGCGGCGGCCTCCCCGGCGGCAACCGCGACCTCGTCAGCCTCGACCGGCGCCTCGACGTCAACCGCCGACTCCGGCAGGTCCGGCGCGGCCGATTCCGCCGGTTCCCCGGCGGAACCCGGGTCAGGTTCGGCGATGGCCTCGGCGGGCGACGAACCATCCCCGCCGGCTTCGGCTGGAGCGATCACGGCGGTCTCGGCAGGTGGCAGATCGCCCACAGCGGCCTCGGGAGCAGCGGCCTCGGCCGGCGCCGGCTCTGCCGGAGATGCGGCGGGAGTCGGCGGCGGCGCCGGGCGGCGCTCGCTGCGATAGCCGATGGCGCGGAGCACCGAGGCGAAATCCTCGCCCGAGCAGCCGAGCAGCGACGTCATCGCCACGGTGACACGGAAGCCGTGGCCGTCGATAGCCCCCTCGGGCGGCAGCGGAGAGGCCGGCGAAGGCCGCCAGGCCAGCAGCGGTCTGATGATGTCGGCGAGGCGTTCCACGATGTCGACCCGCACCGCCATGGTACCGACGACGCGATAGCCGAGCACCCGATGGAGGGGGCGCGGATGGGCTGCGTCGACCTTGAAGCTGGTGCGCCCGGAGGACGCGAGCTGGATCAGGTCGGCGGCCTGCTCGAGATTGCCGTGCTTGATAGCCCAGAGCACGGCAAGCAGCGCGGCCGGGCCCGGCTTGAGCAGCGCCGGGACATAGATGTGATGCGCACCGAAGCGAACCCCGAGCGCCCGGAGGCCGGCCCGCGATTCCTGGTCGAGCGCCTTCACCTCCTCGGCGATCTCGGTCCGTTCGATGACGCCCAGATTCTCGACCAGCCGGAAGGCGATGCCCCGCGCCTCGGGCGACAGTGTCTCGGCCGCGCCGAGGTCGACCAGCGGCTTCAGGAGAGTCTCGATGCGGCTGGCGAGCCAGAGATCGATGCGGGCCTGGACGCGCTCGCGCGGGCCGGCGGCAAGCACGTCGTCGGCAAGCAGGATCAGCCGCGGCTTCAGCACGTCGTCGCCTTCGGCGACCCGGGCGATCACCGCGCCGCGCCAGCGCAGCGTACCATCGGAAGCGAGCACGAAATCGGGGTTGGCCGAGGTCGCGACCTTCTCGGCCCGGTCGGCGATCTCGCCGGCCAGCGCCTTCGCCGCGGCGGCCCGCAGCGCCTTGACGTCGGTTCCGTCGGCGCCGGCATCCGCCTCGAAGCGGAAGCCCGCCAGGCGGCCGACATGCTGCCCCTCGACCAGGACGTCGCCGGTCGCCGTGATCTCCGCTTCGAGCATCGCTTTCTCTTTCAGCCGCCGCATCAGGACGCTGGTGCGGCGATCGACGAAACGTGCCGTCAGCCGCTCGTGGAGCGCGTCCGAAAGACGATCCTCTACAGCGCGCGTCCGCTCCTGCCAATGCACCGGATCGTCGAGCCAGTCCGGCCGATTGGCGACGAATGTCCAGGTCCGGATGTGGGCGATGCGGTTGGAGAGCGTGTCGATGTCGCCGTCGGCGCGGTCGGCATAGGTGACCTGCCGGTCGAGCCAGTCGTCCGGAATGCGGCCCGAGCGGGCGAGGAAGGCGAACAGCGTCTGGACCAGCTCGGCATGGTTGGCCGGCGCGATCTTGCGATAATCCGGCACCTGGCAGGCTTCCCAGAGCCGCATGACGAGGTCGCGCGACGTGGCCATCCGAACCACCTCGGCGTCGCGCGACAAGGTCGACAGCGCCTCGACGTCGACCGCCGGCGGCGCCTTGGTCAGGCCCTCCACCGGCGGCGGCCGGTCGAGGCTTTCCTTCAGCGCCTCGACGGTCGAGAAGTCGAGGTCGCGGTTCCGCCACTGGACGGTCTTCACCGGCTGGAACTGGTGGGTCTCCAGCGCCCTGATCAGCTCGTCGTCGAACGGATCGACCCGGCTGGTGACACCGAAAGTGCCGTCGCGCATGTGGCGGCCGGCGCGCCCGGCAATCTGGCCGAGCTCGGCGGCGGTCAGCTTGCGGAACTGGAAGCCGTCGAATTTCCGGTCGGAGGCGAAGGCGACATGGTCGAGGTCGAGGTTGAGGCCCATGCCGATCGCGTCGGTGGCGACGAGGAAATCGACGTCGCCGGACTGGAACAATTCGACCTGGGCGTTCCGGGCGCGCGGCGAGAGCGAGCCGAGCACCACCGCCGCGCCGCCGCGCTGGCGGCGGATCAATTCGGCGATGGCGTAGACCTCGTCGGCCGAGAACGCGACCGCCGCCGAGCGGCGCGGCAGGCGGGTGATCTTCTTCGAGCCGGACCACGACAGCACCGACATCCGCGGCCGGGTGACGATGTTGGCGCCGGGCAGCAGCTTCGAGACGATGCCTCGCATGGTGGCGGCGCCGAGGAGCAGCGTCTCCTCGCGGCCGCGCAGGTGGAGCATGCGGTCGGTGAAGACGTGGCCGCGCTCGAGGTCGCCGGCGATCTGGATCTCGTCGATGGCGAGGAACGCGACGTCGGTCTCGGACGGCATCGCCTCCACCGTGCAGACGCGGTAGCGCGGCGACGGAGGAACGATCTTCTCCTCGCCGGTGATCAACGCCACCTGGTCGGCCCCGGCCCGCGCCGCGACGCGGTTATAGACCTCGCGGGCGAGCAGCCGGAGCGGCAGGCCGATCATCCCGCTCGAATGCGCGAGCATCCGCTCGATGGCGAGATGGGTCTTGCCGGTGTTGGTGGGGCCGAGGACGGCGACGACGTTCCGTCCGCTGGTGGCGGCGGGGCCGGGATGGGACGTAAGGCTCATGCGGATATGCAGGCGCTCCGTTGTCGTCAGGCCCCCGGCCGCCCGACACGCTCCCACCTCTAGCACGCGGGGGCTGTGAAGTCGGCGGAAAATATCACTTCCCGCCCATTCTGGAACGAGTCTGGAACAAAACCCGTCCGAATCGCTGACTCTGGCCGTGTCTCGATCCGTTCCCTACGACATCTTTGAAAGGACGGCCGATGGCCCCCTAGATGTTGGATCCAGGCCGCGTGTCCGCAATGGCGACGGCATCGCCGGGTTCCTTCAGATATGCGGACCGGAGTCAATCCGTACTTCGCGGGTAGCAGCTTGTTGATATCGGTGAGAACGGGGATTAATCCAGCGACGCCCGCTGCTCCCTGGCGTCGGCGGCAAAGCGCGTGGCGTACACGATGAGGTCACCCCAGCGGGTGCCGAGGACGATGCGGTACGGCACCATCAGCCCGGTCTTGCCGACCGGCACCAGCCAGATCTCGGAGCGCCCGGCATCGATCATGTCGGCCATCGAGCCGCCGCCGAGCCGGTGGCCGGCGACCGGAATCATGTTGGCGCCGCACACGACCACCTCGCCGGCATAGGTGTCGGAGCCGCCGTCGACCGCCTTCATGTCCTTGAAGTAGAGGTCGACATCGAACCGGGTCCAGCCGTCGAACACCTTGATGACGCGGTCGCAGGCCTCACGTCCTGGCCGATCGACAGGCACCAGGAACGCGCCCAGCGGGTCGACGACGTCGGTCTTGTGCCGCTGGGTCACCGGAATGCGGTCCGGCGCCTTCGACAGGCCCGGCTCCGCCACCACCTGCGTCACCTTCCCCGAGTTCATCGCCATGCGGACATG
>JBIQKL010000050.1:9957-28536 GCA_044506555.1 Hyphomicrobiales bacterium
TCCTTGACGCTCGCCCTCGGGATCACTATAGAGGCGGCTTTCCGAACCCCGCGACGGAAGTCCCTCGCCTGAAGGCGGGATCCCGCGACGAGCACTGAAAAGGATGACGCCATGTCCCGGCGCTGTGAACTGACCGGAAAGGCGGTCCTGACCGGCAACAATGTCAGCCACGCCAACAACAAGTCGAAGCGCCGCTTCATGCCGAACCTGAACCAGGTGACGCTGATCAGCGATGCGCTCGGCCAGAGGGTGCGGCTCCGCATCACCTCCCATGCGCTCCGCTCGGTCGAGCATCGCGGCGGCCTCGACAAGTACCTGCTGGCGGCGCGCGACAGCCAGCTTTCGATCAACGCCCGCCGCCTCAAGCGGCAGGTCGAGAAGCGGAGCGCGGTCGCGGCGGAGTAACCCCCGGCCGAACGCCCTGCCTGTTTCGAGAACGGCGCCTCCGGGCGCCGTTTCTCATTGCGGCGACGAATCCTCCGCCGACAGCGCCGTGGCGCTCTGCTCGTCGACCAGCGCGAAGTAGAGGAGGAGCGTGCGCTGGAGCGGGCTGAGATTGTTGTCCGAAACCAGCGCGACGAGAGTCTCGCCCTCCTGGCCCTCGCTCACCGCGATCCCCTCCATGTTGTCGATCTGGTGGCCCAGCGCGGCCTCGAAGATGATCGGCCCGTCGACCGTCGCGCCGGGACGGACCGCATCGCCCGGAATCCGCCGGATGCGCGACGAGATGCCCAGGGGCAGGCCGAAGCGTCGCTCGAGGGTGAGCAGGTCCCCGTCCGGCAGGAACACGGCGTCGGCCACGTCGTAGCCGTCGCGGCGGAGAATCGAGAAGCCACCGGCCTCCGGCCCGCCGACGATCCACGCCTGGATATTGCCGTCCGTGTCCCGCAGCATCTCGGCGATCACCACCATCGCGCCGCCGAGCCGGCCGTCGGCCGGGGCGACCGCGATCGCCTCGGCGCCGTCGCGTCCGCTCATCTTCTTGGCGCCGGCCGGAAGCGGCACGTCGGTCGAGCGCGACAGCGCGAAGTCCGGCCCGGCGAAGGCCCGCACGTCGTTGCTCCGCTCGAACACGACCAGCGCCGTCTCGCGCCCGCCCCGCATCGCGAACCGCAGTCCTTCGGCATCCGCCCACTTCTTGCCGACGACCGGATCGCCCGCATTGTTGAGGATCGGGGCGACGAACGGATCGGAGAGGCCGACGAGGCGGCCGCCTTCCACGATCGGCTCCGCCGAGAACCAGCGGCCGCGGTCGCTCACCGCATAGAGACGCCCGTCGGCAGCGAAATCGAGGCCGGAAAGAGCGGCGAAATCCATGGTCTGCGCGGAAAGATCGAGGCCGCCGCGGAACTCGAGCTGGCCGAAGCGGGTCTGGTCGGTGAGCGGCAGGAAGCGCTCGATCGGCTTCGCCGTCAGCGTGATCGGGCGAGGCCCGGAGTCCGCCGCATGCACCGAGCAGAAGCCGGCCAGAAGGCAGGCTCCGAAAAGGGCCGGCAGCGCCTTCCTCACGCCGCCCTGCGCGCGCGCGGACCGCGCCCGTCGTGGCCTTCCTCGGAGAAGAGCTCGGCGAGCTTCTCCGTCATCGCGCCTGCCAGCTCCTCGGCATCGACGATCGTCACCGCGCGACGATAGTAGCGCGTCACGTCGTGGCCGATGCCGATGGCGATCAGTTCCACCGGCGAGCGGGTCTCGATCTCCTCGATGACGTAGCGGAGATGGCGCTCGAGGTAGTTGCCGGGATTCACCGACAGCGTGGAATCGTCGACCGGCGCGCCGTCGGAGATCATCATCAGGACCTTCCGCTGTTCGGGCCGCGCGATCAGCCGCGAATGCGCCCAGGCCAGCGCCTCGCCGTCGATGTTCTCCTTGAGCAGCCCCTCGCGCATCATCAGGCCGAGGTTCCGCCGCGAGCGGCGCCACGGCGCGTCGGCTGCCTTGTAGACGATGTGGCGGAGATCGTTGAGCCGGCCCGGATTGGCCGGCTTGCCGCCCTGCAGCCACGCTTCGCGCGACTGGCCGCCTTTCCAGGCGCGGGTGGTGAAGCCGAGGATCTCGACCTTGACCCCGCAGCGCTCGAGCGTACGGGCGAGGATGTCGGCGCAGGTGGCGGCGACGGTGATCGGCCGCCCCCGCATCGAGCCGGAATTGTCGAGGAGGAGCGTCACGACGGTATCGCGGAAATCGGTATCGCGCTCGACCTTGAAGGTGAGCGGATGCATCGGGTCGATGATGATGCGCGACAGCCGCGCGGCGTCGATCGTCCCCTCCTCGAGGTCGAATTCCCAGGCCCGGTTCTGCTGCGCCATCAAGCGCCGCTGCAGCCGGTTGGCGAGGCGGGCGACCGCGCCCTGGAGATTGGCGAGCTGCTTGTCGAGGTAGGACCGAAGGCGGTCGAGCTCGGCCGTGTCGCACAGGTCCTCCGCCTGGACCTCCTCGTCGAAGCGGGTGGTGAAGGCCCGGTAGTCGACCACCGGCGGCAGGTTGGAGAACGGGGTCGGCGCACGGCGGGCCTCGCCCGTGTCGCGCGTGTCCGACATCTCGCCGTCGTCCATCATGTCCTCGGCGTCGGCCTCGGTCGACTCGCCCTCCCCGGCCTCTGCATCGGCGGCCGAGGCCTCGACCTCCTGCGGCGCCGCGGCGTCGGCGGCATCGCTCTGGTCCGATGCGCCCTCGCTCTCGTCGGCGTTGCCGGCTTCGCTGTCCTCCTCGTCGTCGTCGCTGCCTTCGGAGCCGAGTTCGTCGCCCATGTCGAGCGAGGCGATCATATCGCGGACGGCATCGGCGAAGGCGACCTGATCGTCGACGCTCTCGGACAGCCGTTCGAGGTCCTCGCCGGCCCGTTCCTCGATCCAATCCCGCCACAGTTCGACGACCTTCCGTCCCGACTTCGGCGGCACCTTGCCGGTCAGCCGCTCGCGCACCATCAGCGCCACGGCATCTTCCAGCGGCGCATCGGCACGGTCGCTGACCTCATGGTAGTTGCCGCGGTGGTAGCGGTCCTCGAGCATCGCCGCGATATTGTCGCCGACGCCGCTCATCCGGAGCGCGCCGAGCGCCTCGACCCGGGCCTGCTCGACCGCGTCGAACACGGCGCGCGCGTTCCGCCCCGCGGGCAGCCGCGACCGGTGGACGCCGGGATCGTGGCAGGCAAGCCGGAGCGCCATCGAGTCCCCGAGGCCGCGGGTCACCGCGACGTCGGTTCCCGTCATCTTCCGCGGCGGCTCGGGAAGCCGCGCCCGGCCGGCGGAGAGCGAGGGCCGGTCCGAGGCGAAGGTCACCTCGAGGTCGGGCTTACCGGCGATCGCCCGCATGCAGCCGACGACCGCCCGCTTGAACGGGTCGACCGCGGATTCCTTGGGCTGTGCAGGCTTCTGGTTGGTGGTGGTCATGGCATATCGCGTAATGTCCGGCTCGAGACCGCTATATTGCTCCTTGAGGCCGCGAACTGCGAGCACGATCGAAACGGAACGTCCGTAGGATCGTGTGGTCCTCCTCGAAGAACGACGCGGTCGCCTCCGTTTTCACCGCCGTCATGCCCGGCCTCGTGCCGGGCATCCACGCGAACACCGCGTCGGGGGAAGGGGCGTGGATGGCCGGGACGAGCCCGGCCATGACGGAAGTGGGATCCAATCCCTATCCGGCCACGGTCCCACGAGGGACGCAGCGGCCTTCGACGCTCACCCCTCAGCTCAGTACCACGTTGGCCGCTGACTGCGGCAGCTCCTCGTTAAAGCAGCGCTGGTAGAACTCCGCCACCAGCCCGCGCTCGAGCTCGTCGCACTTATTGAGGAAGGTGACCCGGAAGGCGAAGCCCAGATCGTTGAAGATATTGGTGTTCTCCGCCCAGGTGATCACCGTCCGCGGGCTCATCACGGTCGACAGGTCGCCGTTGATGAAGGCGCTCCGCGTCAGGTCGGCGAGCCGCACCATCTTGGCGATGGTCGAGCGACCTTCCGGCGTGCGATAGGCGGCGACCTTGGCGGCGACGATGTCGACCTCCTTGTCGTGCGGCAGGTAATTGAGCGTGGTCACGATCGACCAGCGGTCCATCTGGCCCTGGTTGATCTGCTGGGTGCCGTGATAGAGGCCGGACGTATCGCCGAGGCCGATGGTGTTGGCGGTGGCGAACAGGCGGAACGCCTCGTGCGGCCGGATCACCTTGTTCTGGTCGAGGAGCGTCAGCCTGCCCGACACTTCCAGCACGCGCTGGATGACGAACATCACGTCCGGCCGGCCGGCGTCGTATTCGTCGAAGCAGAGCGCGATGTTGTGCTTGAGCGCCCACGGCAGGATGCCGTCGCGGAACTCCGTCACCTGGAGCCCGTCGCGGAGCACGATGGCGTCGCGGCCGATCAGGTCGATGCGGCTGATGTGGCTGTCGAGGTTGACGCGGACGCACGGCCAGTTGAGGCGCGAAGCGACCTGCTCGATATGCGTCGACTTGCCGGTACCGTGATAGCCGGACACCAGGACCCGGCGATTATGGGCGAAGCCGGCAAGGATCGCGAGGGTCGTGTCGCGATCGAACAGATAATCCGGATCCGTGTCGGGCACGTGCTCGTCGGACGCGGAATAGGCCGGCACCTCGAGGTCGCTGTCGATCCCGAAGACCTGGCGGACGGAGATTTTCATGTCGGGCAGCGGGGCCCGTTCAATGGCTTCAGTCATCATTCCCCCGTGGCGCCACAGGGCGTCGTCGGTTTCGCTTTATATATGAGGCGGCGAAGGATGTTTCGCACGCAGGGACGGCGGGTTTGCCGCAGGCTTATACAGGACGGTACGCCATGCCGCCACTGGCGTCACGTGCAGAACCCGGCCGATTTCAGGTAATGGTAGGCTTGGATGATCTCGCGGAGACGATCCTCCAGGCTGCGGTCGCCGCCATTCGCGTCCGGATGCAGGCGCTTCACCAGTTCCTTGTAGCGCGCCTTGATCTCGCTGCCGGTCTCGTGGCCGTCGAGATCGAGCGCGTCGAACGACTTCCGGGCGAAGTTGCCGAGGGTGCGCTGGGGGCTGGCCTGCTCGTTCTCGCGGCGCGGGCCGCTGCCGTTGAAGAAGCCGAAAGGATCGACGATCTTCTCGGCCCAGTCCGTGGGCGGCCGGCCGCCGGTCTTGCCGACGCCCATATTCCAGGTCGGCCGATGACCGATCGAAGCCGAGCGCTGGTAGGCGACGACGTCGTCGTCCCGCATCCCGGCGAAGTAATTGTACGACTTGTTGTATTCGCGCACGTGGTCGAGGCAGTAATTGTGGTACTCGCCCTCGCGGTGCCGGCCCTTGGGCGCGCGGTAGCCGCCCGGCTGCTCACAGCCGGCCCACTCGCAGCGCGGCGCTTCCGCGGGCGCGGCCGCGGCGCTGTCGGGGTTGATCCGGATCCGGTCGAAGTATTTGGAGTTCAGGTTCATCGCCGCGATTATGGTCGGGGCACATCCGGCCGACAAGCCGAAGCATGTGCCAACGGTAAGGGAGGTTCGAGGACGAGAAGATGACCGCTCAGGAAAGGATTACCCGCACGCTTCGCGAGGCATTCCACCCGGCACGGCTCAATGTGGTCGATGAGTCGCACCTGCACAAGGGCCACGCCGGCCACCGCCCCGAGGGCGAGACCCACTTTCGCGTGAGGATCGCCTCCGACGCCTTCGCCGGCCGGAGCCGGGTCGACGCCCATCGCATGGTCAATGCCTCGCTCGCCGAGGAGTTCGCCCGCGGCATGCATGCGCTCGCCATCGAGATCGAGAAACCCTGACCCGCCTCAGCGTGTCGGCACCGGCGTATCGCCGCGGTAGTCGTAGAAGCCCCGTCCGGCCTTGCGTCCCAGCCATCCGGCCTCGACATATTTGACCAGCAACGGACAGGGCCGGTACTTCGAATCCGCCAGGCCCTCGTAGAGCACCTGCATGATCGACAGACAGGTGTCGAGGCCGATGAAATCGGCGAGCTGCAGCGGGCCCATCGGATGATGCGCCCCGAGCCGCATGGCGCTGTCGATGGCGGTCACCGTGCCGACGCCCTCGTGCAGCGTGTAGATCGCCTCGTTGATCATCGGCAGCAGGATGCGGTTGACGATGAACCCCGGGAAATCCTCGGCGACGACCACCGTCTTGCCGAGCCGGGCGACGATCTCCTTGGCGACCGAGAAGGTCGCCTCGTCGGTGGCGATGCCGCGGATCACCTCGACCAGCTCCATGACGGGAACCGGGTTCATGAAGTGGATGCCGATGAAGCGCTCCGGCCGGTCGCTCGCCGAGGCGAGCCGCGTGATCGACAGCGACGAGGTGTTGGTGGCGAGGATCGCGTCCGACTTCAGCACCGGCGCGAGCGACGTGAAGATCTCCTGCTTCACGGTCTCGTTCTCGGTGGCCGCCTCGATGACCAGATCGCAGTCGGCGAGACCCTCGACATCCGAGCTCGAGCCGATCCGCTCCAGCGCGGCGTTACGATCGCCCTCCTCGACCTTCCCCGAGGAGACCTGACGCGCCATGTTGCCGTGGATCGTGGCGAGGCTCGACTTGAGCCGGTCCGAGGAGACGTCGTGGAGCACGACGTCGTATCCGGCGAGCGCGCAGACATGCGCGATGCCGCTGCCCATCTGGCCGGCGCCGATGACGCCGATTCTGCCGATCTGACCTGTCATGGCCTTCCGTGTCTTCCAGGCGCGAACGTCGAGCACACTTCGGCCATCGCTCCGAGCCTTGTCAAGGTTATGTAGGCCCCGCGGCGTGGATATCAGCGGCCCGGGACACGCCGGGCTCAAAGCGCCTTCGCGAGCTCCGGCAGGATCTCGAAGACGTCGCCGACGAGGCCGTAATCCGCGACCTGGAAGATCGGCGCGTCCGGGTCCTTGTTGATCGCCACGATCACCTTCGCGTCCTTCATCCCGGCCAGATGCTGGATCGCGCCCGAGATGCCGCAGGCGATGTAGAGGTCCGGCGCAACCACCTTGCCGGTCTGCCCGACCTGGTAGTCGTTCGGCGCATAGCCCGCGTCGACCGCGGCGCGCGAGGCACCGATCGCCGCGCCGAGCTTGTCGGCGAGCGGCTCGAGATACGTCTTGAACTTCTCCGCCGACTGGAAGGCGCGGCCGCCGGAAACGACGATGCGGGCCGAGGTCAGCTCCGGCCGCTCCAGCCGCACGATCTCGGCGCCGACGAATTCCGCCTTGCCGGCGATCGCAGCGGCGGCATCGATCGCCTCGACCGGCGCGCCGCTGCCGGCCTCGGCCGGCTTGAACGCCGAGGCGCGCACGGTCACCACCTTCTTCGCATCGCCCGACTGCACGGTCTCGACCGCGTTGCCCGCATAGATCGGCCGCTCGAACGTGTCGGGCGACAGCACCGCCGTCACGTCGGAGACCTGCATGACGTCGAGGAGCGCGGCGACCCGCGGCATCACGTTCTTGCCGGTGCTGGTCGCCGGCGCGACCAGCACGTCGTATGGGCCGGCGAGCCCAACGACGAGCGCGGCGAGCGGCTCGGCAAGCTGGTGGGCGAGCGCGTCGCTCTCGGCGACGAGGACCTTGGCGACCCCGTCGAGCTTCGCGGCACCCTGCGCGGCGGGACCGCAGTCCTTGCCCGCGACCAGCACGTGGACGTCGCCGCCGAGCGCCTTCGCCGCGGTGAGTGTCCGGGCCGTCGCCTCCTTGAGCGACGCATTGTCGTGTTCGGCGATGAGCAGCGTCGTCACAGGACCTGGGCCTCGTTCTTGAGCTTCTCGACCAGTTCGGCCACCGAAGCGACGCGCTCGCCGCGCCGCTGGCCCTTCGGCTCGGTCACCTTCAGCACCTTCAGCCGGGGTGCGAGATCGACGCCGAGTTCCTCCGGCGTCTTCTCGTCGATCGGCTTTTTCTTGGCCTTCATGATGTTGGGCAGCGATGCGTAGCGCGGCTCGTTGAGCCGGAGGTCGGTGGTGACCACCGCCGGCAGCGACAGACGGAGCGTCTCGAGCCCGCCGTCGACCTCGCGCGTCACCGTGACGCTGTCACCGTCGACCGCCACCTTCGATGCAAACGTCGCCTGCGGCCAGCCGAGCAGCGCCGCCAGCATCTGGCCGGTCTGGTTGCAGTCGTCGTCGATCGCCTGCTTGCCGAGGATGATCAGGCCGGGCTGCTCCGCCGCGACGATCGCCTCGAGCGCCTTGGCTACGCCGAGCGGCTCGGTCGGCTGGTCGGTCCTCACCAGGATGCCGCGGTCGGCACCCATGGCGAGCCCGGTGCGGATCGTCTCCGCCGCCTGGGCCGGGCCGACGGATACCACCACCACTTCGCTCGCCTTGCCGGCTTCCCTGAGGCGGAGCGCCTCCTCGACGGCGATCTCGTCGAACGGGTTCATCGCCATCTTGACGTTCTGGAGATCTACTCCCGAGCCGTCGGGCCTCACACGAACCTTGACGTTGAAATCGATCACCCGCTTGACGGGCACGAGCAGCTTCATCGGAGCGCCCTTGGACCTTCTGGAACGGCCGCGGACCCTATCGGCGGGTCCCCGGATCGTCAACGTCAAGCCGGCCGGTCGAACAGCGGCACGCCGCGCCGGCGCATGACCAGGACGAGGACCGCGCCGGTCGCGAGCCCCCCGATATGCGCCCACCACGCGATCTGCTCTTCGGGCTCCGCGACGATGATCGAGTAGAACTGGAACAGGACCCAGAAGCCCAGCACCCAGAACGCCGGCAGCCGGAGCGGCACGCGCATCAGCACCAGGATCCAGATCCGCTGCCGCGGATGAAGCATCAGGTACGCCGCGACCACGCCCGCCACCGCACCCGACGCGCCGACCAGCGGGGTCTGCGCCATGGGGTCGGAGAGCAGGAAGACGTAGCCGGCCCCGGCCGCGCAGAGCAGGTAGAAGACCAGGAACCGGAGGTGTCCGAAGGCATCCTCGATGTTGTCGGCGAAGACCCAGAGGAAGACCATGTTGCCGAGCAGGTGCCAGAAATCGGCATGGAGGAAGGCATAGGTGACGAGCGTCGCCCAGTCCGGCACCGCGAGGATGTCGGCGGGCAAGTCGTAGTAGTCGTTGTAGGTGGCCGGGATCAGGCCGAAGCCGTAGACGGCGGCAAAGCTGGTTCCGCCGGTGATGCCGCCCTCGAAGAAGAAGTAGACGACGACGTTGATCGCGATGATGGCCCAAGTCGCATAGGGGCGGCCGACATGGGTGAGCGTCCGCCCGTCGTGGATCGGGAAGATCGGCACGCGGGCGCCTGCCTCAGCGGTTCTCGCCCGGCACCCACAGCACGTCACCGGCGCCGCCGTCATTGGCGAAACGGGCGGCGACGAACAGGAGGTCCGACAGGCGATTGACGTAGGCGAGCACCGCGGGGTTCACGTCCTCGTCTGCGGCGAGCGCCACGATCGCCCGCTCGGCCCGGCGCGTCACGGTCCGGGCGAGGTGGAGCGCCGCGGCCAGCGCGCTGCCGCCGGGCAGGACGAACGAGGTGAGCGGAGCGAGGTCGGCGTTCCAGCGGTCGATCTCCGCCTCGATCTGCGTCACCTGCGCCTCGGCGATCCTGAGCCGCGACTTCCCCTTCTCGCCGCCTTCCGGCACCGCGAGATCGGCGCCGAGATCGAACAGGTCGTTCTGGATGCGGGCCAGAATCCGGTCGAGGTCGGCATGGGCATGGAGGCGCGCGAGGCCGATCGTGGCGTTTACCTCGTCGACCTCGCCGATCGCGGCGAAGCGGAGATCGGACTTCTTACGCCGCTCGCCGTTGCCGAGGGCCGCCGTCCCCTGGTCGCCGGTGCGCGTATAGATCCTGTTGAGCCGGACCATCGTCGCGCTCAGTGCGGCGAGGCGAGGTAGAGCGCGGCCATCATCACCACCAGCGCGATGAACTGGAGGAGGACGCGCCAGCGCATCAGCGTCTGCGACCGGTTCGGCGACGTCCCGCGCGTCATGTTGACGATGCCCAGGATGAGGACGACGAGCACCGCCGCGAGGGCGATGAAGGTTACGATCTGTAGCGCGTCGTGCATGCGAGTCCCATTCGGTTGATGCACATCATATAGCGCGCTCGGGCCCGCGTCTCCTGCGCGGCGAAGCACCGCGGCGACAGCCGGTCGCCGCTTGCGCCCGCGGCCCGTCGCGGCGAGGATCGTCGCGGAGGAGCAGGGAGGGCCGACGCGATGCGGGGGATTTCGGGAAAACGGGTGCTGATCACCGGCGGGGCAACGGGGATCGGCCGGGCGACGGCGCTCCGTTTCGCCGAGGAGGGGGCGAGCGTCGCAGTCAACTACCTCGACGATCCCGAGCCCGCCGAGGCGCTGCTCGACGACCTCGAGGCGCAGTACCCCGAGGGCAGCCATCTGCTCGCGCCGGCCGACATCGCCGACGAGGACGCAGTCGATTCGCTCTTCGCGTGGGTCGAGGAAGCCTGGGGCGGCCTCGACGTGTTGGTCGCCAATGCCGGCATCAAGGTCGTGCACGAGCCGCACGAGGTGATCCTGGCGGACTACGACCGCGTCATGGCAGTCAATCTCCGCGGCGCCTTCCTCTGCGCCCAGGCCGCGATCCAGCAGCTTTTCGATTCGGGACGGCCGGGCGCGATCGTCGTCACCTCGTCGATCCAGGCGCACTTCCCGGTCGAGGATGTGGCGATCGCCTACGTCATGTCGAAGTCGGGACTGACCGGCATGATCAAGTCGCTGGCGCTGCGTTATGCCCGTGAGGGCATCCGCGTGAACGGCGTCGGTCCCGGTGCGACACGGACGCCGATGAACGCCGACTTCGAACGCGATCCGAACATCGAGCAGGCGGTGATCGGCATGATCCCCGCCGGCCGGATCGCCGCGCCCGAGGAGATCGCCTCGGTCATCGCCTTCCTCGCCTCGGACGACGCCTCCTACATCCACGGCCAGACGATCCTCGTCGACGGCGGCATGGGCATCGGCCGGAGCGGATAGGAACCGCGGCGGGCGCGCCTAGCCGAGTTCCTCGCGGAGCATCTCGATCCGCAGCCATTCGTCTTCCATCGCCGCGACCTCGGCCCGGGCCTTGGCCAGCGCCTCGCCGATCGCGGCGAACTTCGCCGGGTCGCGGCCGTAGAGCGCCGGATCCGACAGCGCCGCCTCCAGCCGTTCGATCTCGGCGGTGAGCGCCGCGATCCGATCCGGAAGCACCTTGAGCGCGTGCTCGTCCTTGAAGGAGAGGCGCTTGCGGACCGACGGCGCCGTGGCGGGAGCCTTCCCGGCCGCGGATGCCGGCTTCGGCCTGGCTGCCGGCTTCGCCGCGACCCCGCCGCCGCGCTGGGCGACCATGTCGCTATAGCCGCCGGCATACTCGGTCCAGCGTCCGTCGCCTCCCGCGACGAGCGTCGAGGTCGCGACCCGATCGATGAAGTCACGGTCGTGGCTCGCCATGATCAGCGTGCCGGGATAGTCGGCGAGCATCTCCTGGAGGAGGTCGAGCGTCTCGAGGTCGAGGTCGTTGGTGGGCTCGTCGAGGACGAGGAGATTGGAGGGCCGCGCCAGCGCGCGGGCGAGCATCAGCCGCGCCTTCTCGCCGCCCGAGAGAACCCGGACCGGCGTCCGCGCCTGCTCGGGGCGGAACAGGAAATCCTTCATGTAGCCGACGACGTGCCGCGACTCGCCGCCGATGATGACGTTGTCGCCGCGCCCGCCGGTCAGGGTGGCCGCCACGGTCTCCTCCGGGTCGAGGCTCTCGCGCCGCTGGTCGAGCGTCGCGACCTCGAGGTTGGCGCCGAGCTTCACCGTGCCGGCGTCGGGGGCCAGCGCGCCGGTCAGGAGGTTGATCAGCGTCGTCTTGCCGACACCGTTCGGCCCGACCAGTGCGATCCTGTCGCCGCGCTCGATCCGCATCGAGACGTCGCGGACGATCGGCCGGTCGCCGTAGCTCTTGCCGATGCCGTCGGCCTCGATCACCAGCTTACCGGACACCTGTGCCTTCGCCGGCGCGAGCGTCGCGTTGCCGGTCGGGCGATTGGCGAGCGCCTCGCGCCGCGCCTCGCGGTAGCCGGCGAGCGTGCGGAGCCGGCCCTGGTTCCGCTTCCGGCGGGCGGTGACGCCGTAGCGGAGCCAATGCTCCTCGTCGGCGATGCGGCGGTCGAGCTTGTGGCGCTCGCGCTCCTCCTCCTCGAGCACGGTGTCGCGCCATGGCTCGAAATGGGCGAAGCCGCGGTCGAGCCGGCGGGTCACGCCACGGTCGAGCCAGACGGTCGCCTCCGACAGCGTCTCGAGGAAGCGGCGGTCGTGGCTGATCAGCACCACGGCCGAGCGCAGCCCCTTCAGCGTCGTCTCCAGTGCCTCGATGGCGATGAGGTCGAGATGATTGGTCGGCTCGTCGAGGAGGAGGACATCCGGCTCGGGAGCGAGAACCCGCGCCAGCGCCGCGCGCCGCGCCTCGCCGCCGGAGAGGCGGCCGGGATCCTCGTCCCCGCGAAGGCCGAGCTCCTCGAGCATGTAGCGCGCCCGGTATGGATCGTCGCCGGGGGCCAGGCCAGCCTCGACATAGGGAAGGACCGCATCGAACCCGGCGAAGTCCGGCTCCTGCGGCAGGTAGCGCACCGTTACCGAGGGCTGCAGGAAGCGCTCGCCGCCGTCGAAGCCGGCGAGTCCGGCCGCGATCTTGAGGAGCGTCGACTTGCCCGAGCCGTTCCGGCCGACGATGCAGATCCGTTCGCCCGGCCCGACGCTGAGGTCGGCGCTCCGGAGCAGCGGCGTGCCGCCGAAGGTCAGCGCGATGTCACGGAGGAAGAGAAGCGGCGGCGCCAACGGATTCCGTCACGGTGGTTGCGGGGATCGTGCGGCGCGGGGCCGCGCGCCTCCACTACAGTCCCCGCCTCCGGCCGACAAGCGCCGATGCCGCTTGACCTTCCGCCGCGGGCCCGCGAACCATCGCGCCCATCGGCCAACGACGGATCCCGCTGCCATGACCCACGTCGTCGCCATCGACGATCCCGCCGACCCGCGCGTCGCCGCCTATCGCGATGTCCGCGAGCGCGACCTGGTCGGGCGTGAAGGGCTGTTCATCGCCGAGGGCGAGGTCGTCGTGCGGATGCTCCTGGCACATTCCCTGCACCGGCCGGTGTCGCTGCTCGTCGCCGAGAAGCGCGTCGCGGCGCTGGCGGAACTGATCGCGACGCTATCCGACGACGTACCGGCGTTTTCCGCAAGCCAGGCGGTGATGGACCGGATCGCCGGATTCCACATCCATCGCGGCATCCTGGCGGTCGGCCGCCGCGCACCGATGCCGAGCGCCGACGCGCTGCTCGCCGGCACGGGAGAGCGCGCCATCGTCGTCGTCCTCTCCGGCATCGCCAATCACGACAACATGGGCGGCATCTTCCGGAACGCCGCCGCCTTCAGCGCCGCGGCCGTGATCCTCGACAGCGATTGCTGCGACCCGCTCTACCGGAAGGCGATCCGGGTCTCGGTCGGGGCGGCGCTGACGGTGCCCTTTGCCCGTCTCGAACGCGGCACGGACATCCCTGCCCTCCTCGCCGCCCACGGCTTCACCGGCCTCGCGCTCAGTCCCGCCGGCACGTCGCGCCTGGCCGAGGTCGGCATCGGCGGCCGCGTGGCCGCCATCTTCGGCACCGAGGGACCGGGCCTGTCCGACGCGATCCTCGAACGGGTCCGGACGGTACGGATCCCGATGGCCGGCCGGCTCGACTCGCTCAACGTCGCGACCGCGAGCGGCATCGTCCTCCACCATCTCGCCTTCGGACGGGACGCCGGCCGGTGACCGGCGCCGGCCCGCCCTCCGACAACAAAAGGCGGGATGGCCTTCCGGTCACCCCGCCTCCTCCTATCGCAATGAGCGCAACGCTCAGCCGAGCGGGATGTCGGCCTCCAGGCGCGTCTGCAGGTCTGCGAGGATATCGGCGGTCGGCCGGTCCGTGGCGAACATCTCGACCACGGCATTGGCGACCAGGTTGGCCCAGATCCCATAGTTCTCCATCACCTTCTGGTTGTCGGGGAGGATGGAGACGGCGTTCTCCTTGCCCTCGATCATGATCGCGAGCTGCTCGGGGAAGCGCTGCTTCAGCGCATCGGTCGTGGCGCCGTCGCGCGGCGGCGGCACGGAGAGCGCCTCGCCGTACTTCTCCTGGAAATCCTGGCGCGCGGCGGTGGCGATGAAATCGCAGACCAGGGCGCGCCGATCGGGATCGATGCCGGTCGGGATGTGGAGGCTGTTGCTCACCGAGCCCGGCTCGTTCTCGAACGGAGCGAGCGCCATACCGACCTGGTCGCGGACCTGCGGCTCGGCCTCGTCGAGCGCCTGCTGCCACATGTAGTTGCCGTCGAGCATCATCGCGGCATTGCCGTTGAAGAAGAGCTCGTTCCGCTCGGTCTCGCCCATGCCCTGCGGGGCCTCGGCGTGGATCTGGCGGAACTTCTCCATCACCTCGACCATCTCGGGGCTGGTCAGGTTGTAGCCTTGGTCGGTGACCCACGGCACGCCCTCGCCGGTCACGAACATCGAGGCCTGGAGGAAGGCGTCGGCCTCCGCCCGGGTCACGCCCGAGAAGCCGACATAGTCGGCATCGAGCGCGTCGACCGCGGCCACCGCAGCGACGAACTCGTCGATGTTGGTCGGCGGCGCCACCCCGGCCGCGTCGAGCATCCCCTTGTTGTAGAACAGGTGGTAGCCGTACGAGTTGAGCAGCAGCCCCTGGGTCTGGTCGTTCCAGCGCATGTAGGACTGGAGGCCGCCGAAATGCGACAGCGTGTCGTCCGTGAAGCAGGTGTCGATCTCCTCGAACCATCCCTGCGCGGCGAAGCCGACGAAGTTGCGGCTGATCATCTGGACGATGTCCGGCGGCTGGCCCGCGGCGAAGCGGGTGGCGAGCAGGTCGGAATGCCGGCTTCCCGGCGAGTTCGAGAATTCGACCTTCACGCCCGGATGGCGGGACTCGAAGTCGGCGATCACTTCCCGCCACCAGGCCGAGGTCGAGGCCTCGTCATGCTGGAAGGAGGGGAACTCGAGGACGATGTCCTGCGCCGATGCGGTCGCGAGCCCGGCGGCGAGCGCCGCGAACGCCGAGGCGGCGCACAATGCGAACCGTGCCGGCGCGTGCGCCTGTCGAGAAGTGGTCATGCATGTCCTCCCTTGATGAAGCCTGCGGCAACGTCACTCTGCTCGGCCGCCGGCATCGCGGCCGGCGGGGCCGGGACACCTCTCCCGGGCGTCTCGGGAAGGCTGCTTGCGCAGGCCGCACAGTTCAATGTGCGAATGTCGCAACCGGCGACGGTCAGTCCTTGACCGCGCCTCCGGTCAGGCCCTCGACGAGGAGGCGCTGGAGGGCGAGGAAGATGATGAGCAGCGGAATGGTCGCCACCAGGCCGGTCGCCATCAGCCCCTGCCAGTCGGCAGCGTATTCGCCGATGAAGGTGACGATGCCGATGGTCAGCGTCCACGAGGAATCACGGAGTAGAAGCGTCGAGGCGTAGAGGAAATCGGCCCAGGCCCAGATCGAAGTGAAGGCGAGCACCGCACCGATGCCCGGCCCCGAGATCGGCAGGATGACCGACGTGAAGATGCGGAAGCGGCTCACGCCGTCGACGGCCGCCGCCTCCTCGAGATCGAGCGGGATCGAATCGAAATACGTCTTCATCATCCATGCCGAGAAGGGCACGGTGGTCGAAGCGACCGCGAAGCCGACCGCGACCGGATTGTCGAGGAGCCCGAGCATTCCGTAGACTTGGAAGATCGGGATCACGATCAGCGTCGCCGGCAGCACCAGCGAGACCAGCAGGATGTAGCCGACGAGATCGCGGAGGAACCCGCTCGCCCGCGAGATGGCATAGCCGGCGGGCAGCGCCGCGAGCAGCGTCACGACGATGGCGACCAGCGTGACGGTCACCGAGTTGCCGAGCCATGCCAGCACCGGCCGCTCGGTGAAGATCCTGACGAAGGCGCTGAGGTCGATCGCCTCCAGCGAGGGCACGAGATGGGGTCGCCGGCTGAGGATCGCCGACGTCGGCGAGACGATCGTCACCGCCATCCAGTAGACCGGCATGAGCAGGACCACGGCGAACGACCACGCGATCAGCGGCCGGAGATAGGGGACCGCCGGCCGGTCCGGGTGCCCCGGCGCGCTCACCGGAAGTACTCCCGGCGGAGGTAGCGGTAGCCGACCGCCGCGATGATGCCGGCGATGATGGTGGTGACCACGCCGAGCGCCGCCGCGGTCTCGAGGCGGAAGAAGCGGAAGGCCTCGTTGTAGACCTGGATGGCGAGCGTCTCCGTCGCCCGCACCGGACCGCCGCCGGTGAGCGGATAGATGAAGTCGAACTCCTTGAACGAGAGCAGCGCGGTGATGATGCTGGCCAGAATCAGCGCCGGCATCACCGAGGGCACGGTGATGAAGACGAATTTCTGCCACTCGCTGGCGCCGTCGATCGATGCGGCCTCGAAGAGGCTCGCGGGAATCGCCTTCATCGCGGCGATGAGCGTCATGGCGATGAAGGGATAGGTCTTCCAGACCGTCGGCATCACCACGCCGGCCATGGCGTAGTGCACGTCGGTCAGCCAGCCGATGCGGTCCTCGATGATCCCGAGCCGGAGGAGGACCGAATTGACCACCCCGAAACCCTGGTTGAACATCCAGAGGAAGAGTACGGCGACGACCACCCCCGGGACGGCCCAGGGCAGGAGCAGGAGCAGTTGCACCGGGTTCCGCGACCGGAACGGCTTCTGGAGCAGCACCGCGGTCAGCATGCCGAGCACGACCGAGCAGCCGACCACCGCGGCGACGTAGGTCACGCTGCGGATGAAGCTGTTGAACAGATCCGGATTCGAGATCAGGCGCGCATAGTGCTCGAAGCTGATCGTTCCGGTGAAGATGCTGCCGATCTGGAAGCTGGTCCCGGGCCGGAAGCTGAGCGCCAGGACGACGATCCCGGGGAGGATGAGGAACAGCGAGATCAGCAACAGCGCCGGCAGGAGCGCGACGACCGGCAGGCGGTTCGGCCGGTAGGCTTTTTGGGTCCGTCCGCTCAATGGCCGTTCCTCCGTGCGCTTCGCTTCTTTCCGTCGAGGTTGCCGGTCTGCCCGTGTCCCAGCCGGGAGGGTGCAGGTCAATGTGCGAAAGCCGGAAAGCCGTCACGGCCGAGATGCGTGCATCACACAGGGAATTGCATCGCGACATTCTGCATTCTCGGCACCGTGCGAGTGTCGCGACAGAGGACGGCATCCGCGCGGGCAACGGCATTCAAGGTGAGGTCAAAGTGGAGCAGCATGACTGGGTGAACATCGCCGAGCGCTACAAGCGTCTCTATACGCCGGCGGTCTGCGACGTGCTCGATTCCCTCGGCCTCCGCCACCAGGCGATGGACCCCGCAATCCGCCCGCTCGACCGGACCGCGATGATCGCCGGCCCGGCCTTCACCATCGTCGGCGCGCCGGATGCCTCGCTCGACATCGCCAAGCGGATGGGCCCCAAGGTGATCGACCGGATGACGCCCAACGTCGTGGCGGTCTACGACACCAGCGGCGAGATGCTAACCGGCGTGTGGGGGGAGCTGTGGAGCGCCGGCGCGGCGACGCGCGGCTGCGTCGGCGCCATCGTCGACGGCGGCATCCGCGACACCGCCTTCATCCGCCGCGCCGGCTTCCCGATCTACCACCGGTTCACCTCGCCCTATGACGCGGTCGGCCGCTTCAACGTCGTCGACTGCGAGTGCACCGTGCGGGCCGGCAATGTGCGCGTCGCGCCGGGCGACTACGTGTTCGGCGACGAGGACGGGGTGGTGGTGATTCCGGCGACGCTGATCGGCGAGGTCCTCGAGCGGGCCGAGGCGATCAGCATCAAGGAGAACCGCATCCGGGCCGAGATCTCGCCCGCGCGCTCGCTCTCCGAGCTCTACGTCGAGTACGGGAAGTTCTAGGCGGTCGCCATCAGCAGCGACAGGAACCGCTCGCGCGCATCGGGCGGCGGCAGGCCGCGCGGCTCGTAGACGTGACGGGCGAGGAAGAACCCGGTGAGCCGGAATGCCGCCGCCAGGTCCGCCGCCTCGGGGCGGCCGCCGGGCGCGGCCAGCAGGAACGCCGGCAGGCCGAGCATCCGGTCGCGGTAGGGCTCGCCCGCCGAGCGGCTCACCGCCCTGCCGCTCCTCGGGGAGACGTAGGCGAGGTCGTCGTTGACGCCGGTCGCGACGCAGCGATCGAGGTCGAGGCCGAAGCCGAGTTCCTCCAGGACCCGCAGCTCGAAGCGGACATAGAGCCCGGCGGCCAGCGGGGGATCGTCGAGGAGGTCGACCAGCGTGACCAGCGCGGCGTAGAGGCCGGGATGCGGATCGCGCTCCGGCAGAAGACGGATCAGCCCGGAAAGCGCCTGCAGGCCGTAGAGGCCGGCCGGCACCTCCATCAGCCGGGCGGCTCTGAAGGTCGAGGCCTCCAGCGTGTAATTGCCGAGATGCTCGTCCAGCCGGGCCCGCCACGTCGCGGTGACGGAATTGCCGGCCTGGAGGACGGGCCGCTGGGTTCGCGAGCGACCGCCGCGGACGAGCCCGAGATGCCGGCCGTGCCGCTCGGTCATGAGCTCGACGATGAGGCTCGTCTCGCCGTGCCGGCGGGTGCCGATGATGATGCCTTCGTCGGTCCAGTCCATGCGGAGATTCTA
>JBIQKL010000051.1:0-9511 GCA_044506555.1 Hyphomicrobiales bacterium
TATTCGAGGTTGACCTGATGGCAGATGCCGGTGCCCGGCGGCACGACGCGGAAGTTGCGGAAGGCCGACTGGCCCCAGCGGAGGAACCGGTAGCGCTCGCCGTTGCGCTCGTACTCGAGCTCGACGTTGCGTCCGAAGGCGCGCGGATTGCCGAAATCGTCGACGATCACCGAGTGGTCGATGACGAGGTCGACCGGGACGAGCGGGTTGATCCGGTCCGGATTGCCGCCGAGCGACTGCATCGCGTCGCGCATCGCGGCGAGGTCGACGACCGCCGGCACCCCGGTGAAGTCCTGCATCAGCACGCGCGCCGGGCGGAAGGCGATCTCGCGGTCGCTTCGCTTCTCCGTGAGCCATCCCGCCATGCCGCGGATGTCGTCGGCGGTGACCGAACGGCCGTCCTCGGCGCGGAGCAGGTTCTCGAGCAGCACCTTGAGCGAGTAGGGCAGGCGCGAGATCCCGTCGAGGCCGTTCTTCTCGGCCGCGGCGAGGCTGTAGTAATCGTACGTCTTCGATCCGACGGTGATGGTCGAGAGGCTCTTGAAGCTGTCGCTGGTCACGGGAGGGAGGGTCCTCGATAAGATGGCGTGCGCCGCCTCGGCGAGATCGGGGCCGCCGGCGCCGGAGGGCGGCGGAGACCGCGACGGCGCGGGCTGGGGGCCTTATAGTGAATTTCGTGGACCGGTTCCAGACAAAGGGGCGAGATCGTGGCGCAGTGCGGATGCTCGCGATGCAGCCTGCTGCTGTCCCGACCCCTCTCCCCGGCGGGGCGAGGGTTAAGGAGGGGGCTCCGGGCGCTCGGGTCTGGCCCGAGTCGTCTCCGCCTTGATGCGCACGGCGCAAGCACCTGCGGGCACGCACGAGCGCGGAAGAACCATCGAGTCCCTTGCCTCTCCGTCTATCCCCCCTCACCCTGTCCCTCTCTCCGCCGGGGCGAGGGGACGAAGGCGGGGGCCGTCCCGGGACCAATCGCGGGGCCGACATGCGCTTGACTGGTGAGGGCCTTGCGGCGGAGCGCGGCGGGCGGACTGTATTCGTCGGCGTCGATTTCACGGTCGGCGCGGGCGAGTTGCTCGCCGTCATCGGTCCGAACGGCGCCGGCAAGTCGACGCTGCTCCGGGTGATCGCCGGCCTGCTCGCGCCGGCGGCAGGCACGGTCCGGCTCGAACCGTCCGCGGACGGGGCGCTCTCGGCCGCGGTCCATTATTTCGGGCATCTCGACGGATTGAAGCCGGGCCTGACCGTCGCGGACAATCTCGACTATGCGCGCCGGCTCTATGGCGGCGGGGGCGACATCGAGGCGGCGCTCGAGGCGGTCGGCCTCGCCCATCTTCCCGATCTCCCGTCCGGCCGGCTGTCGGCCGGGCAGAAGCGCCGGGTGGCGCTCGCGCGGCTGCTGGTCTCGGCGCGGCCGGTGTGGCTCCTCGACGAGCCGGCGACCGCGCTCGACGCGGCGGCCGAGACGATGCTCGGGGGGCTTATCGCGACCCATCTCGCAACAGGGGGCATCGCCGTGGCGGCGACGCACCGGCCGCTGCCGGTGACGCCGGCGGCGACGCTGCCGCTCGGCGGCGGCCCATGATCGCCGGGCTCGGCGCGATCGCCGGCCAGACGGCGAGGCTCCGATTCCGCGGCGGCGGCGCGCTGGTCGGCCTCGTCTTTTTCCTCGCGGTGGTGACGATCGTGCCGTTCGCGGTCGGGCCCGACCTCAACCTCCTGTCGCGGATCGGCCCGGCGATCCTGTGGATCGGAGCCTTGCTGGCGACGCTGCTCGGGCTCGACCGGCTCTTCCAGGACGACCGCGACGACGGCAGCCTCGACCTCGTCTTCCTCGCCGAGGTGCCGATGGAGCTGGTGGTGCTGGCGAAGGCCGCCGGCCACTGGCTCGCGACCGGCCTGCCGCTAACGGTCGCCGCGCCGTTCCTCGGCCTGCTGCTCGGCCTCGAGCCGCTGGCGCTCGGCGCGACGACGCTGACGCTGCTGGTCGGTACGCCGGCGCTGACCCTGGTCGGCGCGGTGGGCGCGGCGCTCGCCGCCGCCTTCGGCCGCGGCGGCATCCTGATCGCCGTCCTCGTCCTGCCGTTCACCATCCCGGTGCTGATCTTCGGGGTGAGCGCCGCGGTGGCGTCGGTGACCGAACCGGCACCGTTCCTACCGCCGTTCCTGATCCTCTGCGCCCTCACGCTCGTCAGCGCCGTGGTGGCGGCCATCGCCGGCGCCGCCGCGCTCCGGGTCAGTCTCGAATAAGCCGAAGGGCTGGCGCGCCGCGGTCACTCCGGGCAGCGGGTGAAGGTCTCGACCCGGCTGCCGCCCTCGGGGTCGCCGAGCATGAGCTTGTCGCCCTCGATGGTCACCGTCGATGTCGGCTGGTCGCTGCCGGTCAGGATGCCCTCGGCGATCTGCCAGGTCCCGGATTCGGGATCGTCGTCGGCCCTGGTGATGGCAAAGGTGCCGTCGGCATTGAAGGTGAGCGCGCCCGCCGCGCATTCGGCATCCTGCCCCCATGGGCCGACGATCTGCTGTCTGAGCTCGTCGTCGGTCGCGGCGAGGGCGAGCGATGCGGAGGCGGAAAGGAGAAGCAACGCGAGGCAGGGGCGGAACATGGGACGTCTCCGTTCGACGTTGCGGGCTATGCCGGGCAGCGCAGGAAGACGGCGGCCCGCTGCGAGCCTTCGGTCTCGGTCATGGTCATCTTGTCGTCTGCGAAGACGACCGTCGCGTCCGGCTGCTTGCCGCCACCTTCGCGCGCGCCGCTGAGCACGCCGCCCGCGATGCTCCATGTGCCGCCGCTCGGCTCGCTGCCGGGCTGGACGAAGTTGAAGGTGCCGTCTTCGCGGAAGGTCAGCGAGCCGGTCGAGCAGGTTTCGTCCTGTCCCCACGCCCCGACGATCTGCTGCTTGAGCTCGTCGTCGGTGGCAGCAAGGGCGAACGACACGGAGGCGAAGAGAGAAAGCGCGGCAACGGCGGTTCTGATCATCGGGCCTCCTCGGGCGGGGTGCGTCTGACGTTTCGTCCGGTGCGGATAGGGCATGCCAAAATAGACCGGAAAGAGGCCGCGCGGCCACGGTCCTGCGGCGACGCGCCGTCCGACGTGCCATTGCCGCGCCGCAGGCGGGCCCTTAATACAGGAGCCATGCCGGCTGTGACCCTTGCCAACCCGACGCGCTTCCTCGCCTTTTCCGGGCGGCTCCTGCCTTGGCTGTGGGCGGCGGCGGTGCTCGTCCTGGGCTGGGGGCTTTATCTTTCGTTCTTCGTCGCGCCCGCCGACTACCAGCAGGGCGAGATGGTGCGGATCATGTTCATCCACGTGCCCTTCGCGTGGCTCGCCATGGCCTGCTATGGGCTCATGACGATCGCCGCGCTCGGCACGCTGGTGTGGCGCCACCCGCTCGCCGACGTCCTCCAGAAGAGCGCCGCTCCGCTCGGTGCCGCCTTCACCTTCCTCGCGCTGGTCACGGGGTCGCTGTGGGGCAAGCCGACCTGGGGCACCTACTGGGTGTGGGATGCGCGCCTGACCTCGGTGCTGATCCTGTTCCTCATCTATCTCGGGCTGATCGCGTTGTGGCAGGCGGTCGAGGAACCCGGCAAGGCGGCGCGGGCGGCGGCGATCCTGACGCTGGTCGGGGCGATCAACCTGCCCGTCATCAAGTTCTCCGTGGACTGGTGGAACACGCTGCACCAGCCGGCGAGCGTCTTCCGCCTCGACGGGCCGACGATCCATCCCGCCCTGCTCTGGCCGCTGTTGATCATGGCGCTCGGCATGACGCTCCTGTTCGCGACGCTGCTCGTGATGGCGATGCGGAACGAGATCCTCCGGCGGCGGGTGCGCGCCATGCAGATCGTCGCTGCCGCCGGATGATCGCGGAAGGCGCTCATCTCGGCTTCATCGTCGCGGCCTATGCGGTGACCGCCGTGGTGCTGGTCGGCATCGTCGCATGGATCGTGGTCGACGGCCGCAGCCAGCGCCGGCGCATCGCCGACCTCGAGGCGCGCGGCGTCCGGCGGCGGTCGGGCGGAAAGGCGTCGTCATGAGCGATACGGACCAGGCCGACCCCACGCCGCGCCGGCGGCCGCGGCTTGTCTATCTGCTGCCGCTCGCGGTGTTCGTGGCGCTGGCCGCGGTGTTCCTGATCCGCCTCGAGACGGCGGGGAACCCGGAGGCGATCCCCTCGGCGCTGGTCGGCAAGCCGGCTCCCGACTTCGATCTCGCGCCGCTGGCCGGTATCGATCGCCCCGGTCTCGCCACCGCCGACCTCAAGGGGCCGGTGACCGTGGTCAACGTCTTCGCCTCCTGGTGCGGCCCGTGCCGGCTCGAGCATCCGCAACTGATCGAGCTCGCCCGGGACGAGCGGGTCCGGTTGGTCGGCATCAACTACAAGGACGTGACCGCGAACGCCGTCCGCTTCCTCGACGAACTGGGCAATCCGTACGCCGCCATCGGCGTCGACGACCGCGGCCGCGCCGCCATCGACTGGGGCGTCTACGGCGTCCCGGAGACGTTCATCGTCGATGCGGCGGGCGTCATCCGCTACAAGCATATCGGCCCGATCGACGCGAAGGCGCTCGATGACGCGATCCGCCCGGCGATCGAGGCAGCGCTGAAGCCGCCGGGGTAATTGCTCGTGGCGACCGGCCCGAAACCGGCCTATATTGCAGCTAGCAGTCCAACTGGCTGGAGCCGGACATGACGGAAGTCGGTGCCTTCGAGGCGAAGAATACCCTTTCGGCGCTGCTGGAGCGGGCCGAGAACGGCGAGGAGATCGTCATCACCAAGCGCGGCAGGCCTGTCGCAAAGCTGGTGCCGTTCCGGAGCGCGCCCGGCAGCGAGCAGGCGCTGCTCGCCGCGAAGCGGATCGTGGAGCGGGCTCGCTCCAAGGGCCGGGGACGTTTCAACTGGGATGAATGGAAGGCCTATCGCGACGAGGGGCGCCGTTGAGCCTCGTCCTTGATGCGTCCGTGGCACTGACCTGGGTCTACGGCGATGAGGAGACTGACGAGACGAGGCAAGTGCTGGCAACGATCGCCATGACCGTGGCGTGGGTTCCGGCATTCTGGCATCTCGAGGTCGGGAACGCCCTCCAGCAAGGGCTGCGTCGCGGGCGGATCGATCAGAACGACCGCGACGAAGGTCTGGCGGACATGGTGGACTTGCCGATCCGTGTCGATCCTCACACGAGCGCATACGCCTGGACCTCAACCTTGGATCTGTCCACCCGTTATCGTCTCACAATCTACGACGCCTGCTACCTCGAGCTCGCCATGCGCCGCGACCTGCCGCTCGCGACGTTGGACAGGGAACTGCGCCGAGCGGCGGAGGCCGAGGGCGTGGCGCTGCTCGGGATCTGACTACCCCGCCTGCCAGATGCGGATCGCCTCGATCGGGTAGAGGAGCATCAGGACATTGAGGGTGAGGTTGTCGCGGATGGCGACGAGCGCGCCGACCTCGAGCGCGATGGCCAGCGCGACGGTGAGCCACACCGGCAGCTTCGCCGCCAGCCAGAAGCCGACCAGCATCGCCCACAGGTCGAAGACCGAGTTGAGGACCGTGTCGCCGACATAGTCGCCCGAGACGGTCACGTCGCGATAGCGGTCGATCACCCAGGGTGTGTTCTCGATGATCTCCCAGGCCGCTTCGATCACCATCGCGACGACGCCGCGGCGGCCGACGCTCCAGCGCGGCAGGACCAGCCACGTCAGCCAGTAGAACAGGAAGCCGTGGACGAAGTGCGAGCCGGTGTACCAGTCGAAGAGTCTGAGGGAGGTCGAGGGGCCGGCGCCCCACAATCCGCCGCTGCCGGGGGGCGCGGCCGCCGGCTGGCCCATCCACAGGAGGATGGCGGCCTGCGCCGCGAAGATCGCGATGCCGGCGACGAATATGGTGGCGGTCTCGCGGTGCGTGTCCGCGGCCTGGCTCACGGCGCCGATTTTTCCTCGGGGATCGTGTAGCGGTTGATCAGCGGCAGCTGGAAGAGCGTGAAGACGAAGGTGATCGGCATGATGCCGAACACCTTGAAGTTGACCCACATATCGGTCGAGGCGACGCGCCAGACGATCTCGTTGAGCACCGCCAGCACGAGGAAGAAGATGCCCCAGCGGAACGTCAGCTTCCGCCAGCCCTCGTCGGTGAGCCGGAACACGGAATCGAAGACGTAGCCGAGCAGCGACTTTCCGAAGAGAAGGCCGCCGAGCAGCACGACGCCGAACAGCGTGTTGACGATGGTCGGCTTCATCTTGATGAAGGTCTCGTCGTGGAGCCACAGCGTCAGGCCGCCGAAGACGACGACGACGATCCCGGTGACGAAGGGCATCACCGGCAGCGTGCGGGTGATCGCGAAGGACACCGCGAGCGAGACGACGAGGGCCGCCATGAACAGGGCGGTGGCGATGAAGATCGGCCCGCCCAAGGCCCCCAGTGCCGGAACCTTCTCCGCCAGCCATTCGCCTCGGGCATTGGCGAAGAAGAACACCCCCAGCGGTCCGAGCTCGAGCGCGAGCTTGAGCAGCGGGTTCATCGGCTTCTGGCCGGGCGTGTTTGGCGCGGGTTCGAGCGTCACGGCGGTCTACTTAGGACGAAGCGCGGCGACGCGCCAGTGTTGCCGTCACCGCCGCTTGAACAGCGAGAAGGGCTGCTGCTTGTTCGGCCGCGACGAGGGCGTCGGCGGCGGCATGCCCTTCGGCGTGCGTGCGCGGGCCCGCGGCGTGTCGTGGATCCCCGGCACCGGACCGCCCGGCTTGTAGGATTCGAACTTCCGCGTGGCGTCGATCAGCTCGAACTTCTTGTTCTTGTCGTCGATGGCGAGGATGCCGGCGAGCTTGCCGGTGCGGGCGTAGAACACCCCCTGGCGGCCGCTGGCGCCGAAGATCCCCTTGGCACCGACGTCGAAGGTGTTCGAGGTGGCGAACGCGTAGGGGATGACGATGCTCTCGGGCTCCGCCCGCAGCGTGAACCGGCCGTTGATGTTGCGGAGGTCGAGCAGGCGGTCGAGCCACTTGTTCTCCTTCCGATTGGCCTGGAAGATCGCCAGGATCGGCTGCGCGTCCTTCATGTGGAGGGTGGCGCCCATGTCCAGCGTCATCGGCCGCTTCCAGACGACGCTGCCCTTGCCGACGTTCACGTCGCCGGCCCAGCCGCCGGTCGCGTGACGGCCGGTGACCTGCACGTCGCTCAGCGCCAGCTTCGAACCGGAGATGTCGAACCGCCTCTCCTGGGCCGAGCCGCCCGCGATCACGATGTCGAGGCCGATGATGCCCGAGAGCCGGTCGCCCTGGATGTCGGCATCGACGCGCGAGCTGGTCAGCTTCATGAAGCCGGTGGCATCGTCCGGTCCCTTCATCAACAGCCTGGCGCTGAGCGCGCCGGTGCCGTTCAAGATGCGGATCGGCGCGTTCTTCGGCAGGTAGGTGTTGTAGGCCGAGAGGTCGGTGATCTTCGCCGACGGGATGTTCATGGCCACGGATTTCAGGGTGCCGCCGTCCTTGGGCGACACCGCCTCGGCGACGGCATCGACGGCGATGGTCACGTCGGAGACGACCGCCGTCTTCTCGTCTTCGAGGCGAAGCGAGGCGCCGGTGAGGCTCGCGGTCAGGTTGAGGTCGGGCTTGGCGTCGCTCCGTGCGATGCCGAGCGCGAATCCCCCGGTTCCCTTCACCACGTAGTCGAGGATGCCGAGGGTGAAGTCGGTCGGCGCCATCTCGAGCTTCGAGGCCGTGGTCAGCCGCCCCTCGTCGACCGTCAGATCGGCATCGACCTCGGCGGCGCTGGCGATCTTCAGGCTGAAAGGCTTGCGGAACAGGACCGTCAGCCAGTCGAGGTCGCTGACGCCGAGCTTGCCGCGTACCTGGCCGTCGACGCTGCCGAGCATCGCCTTGAGGTCGATCTTCTTGAACAGGCTCCAGAAGCCGACGACGCCGGACTTCTCGTTCTGCTCCTCCGGCAAGGGAAACGCGGCGTAGCCCTCGGCGATGGCGAACCGGGCATGCCATGGCGACGACTGGTCGCCGGAGCGGCTGGTGACGCGCGAGTCGTCCAGTTCGACGGAGGTCCCCGCGACGTCGATGCGGGCGCCGGCGTCGTCCGCGGTGCCGTTCGCCTTCAGCACCAGTGAGAGGCCCGATTCGAAGGTATCGTCGGTGAGCCGGATCGCGGCGTCGGCGGAACTGAGCGTCAGGTCGATGGCGAGCTCGTTTCGCGACATCATCGCCAAGCCCTCCAGCAAGCCTCGCCCGGCGACGAGCTCCGCCTTCCACTCGTCGGGCAGGTAGCGCTGGTAGACGCTCACGTCCGGCACCGTGACGTTGGGGAGCGCGAGCTTGACGCTCCGCGGCACCTCCTCGGTCAGGGCCTCGGGAAAGACGACGGCGGAACGGACGACGTCGATGCCGATGTCCTTGCCCTCGAACAGGCTGTGGTCGTCGCCGCCGTGCGTCGCCGTGATCGTCGAAAAGGCGAGGTGGGCGACGATCTCCTCGGGAGCGGACGCCTCGACCTTCGCCATGACCGTTCCCGAGCCGCGGACGGTATAGGGCAGGAGGTCGACCCGGAGGGTCTCGGCGTCGATCTGGAGGTCGGCGCCGGGAGCGAGCGAGCCCAGCGCATAGGCGATGTGGCCCTTGAGCCGCCCGCGGCCGCCGACCGACATGTCGGCGACCGAGCCGAGAAAGGCGTTGAGGAAGTCGATGCCGTTGATCGGCAGGTCGATGTCGGCGTCCATCGTCGCATATTCGAGGATCTTCACCCCGCGGTTCTCCTGCGGGATGAAGCTCGCGAAGCCGAAGCTGCCGGCGAGCGACCCGGTGTCGGCGACGTCTTTCCCCGCGACGTTGAGCGCCTCGACCGTGAGGTCCACCCTGCCGTCGCGGACCGTCAGCGGGCCGTGCTTGTTCTGCCGCTCGACCAGCGCCGCGGCGGTGCCGTCGAGGGTCATGCGGTTGGCGGCGAGCCACAGCCGGTTGCTGCCGCCGATGCGGGCGACGTCGAACACCAGGAGCCAGCCCGGCGATTGCGTCGGAACCGGGTCGGCGGCAAGGCTCGGATCCCGCCCTTGAATCTCCGGATAGAAGGGGCGGAGCGCGGCGTCGTCGCGGTCGGGACGCGGGCGCGGGCGGAAACGGACGTCGAGGTCCGCGGTCTCGAGATCGTTGAAGCGGAGCGTCTTCGCAAACAGCGACGGAACGTCGATGCCGGCGCTGATCGAGGGGATCGTCACCTCGAATTGCTGCGACCAGGACTGGCCGTTGACCTTCAGGTTGGTGACATGGACGCGGAACGGCAGCAGGCTCCAGGCACGGTCCCAGGAAAGGATGATCCTGCCTTCCTGCGAACGGTTGAACAGCGCTTGCGTCGCCGGAAGGTTCAGGACGATGTTGATCGCGAGCAGGTACACCGCCGCCACGCCGACGACGGCGATGCCCACGCGCGTGATGATCCGCACCATCCCGGTCCTGCCGGCTCCGCTCTCGATCCGCTATCCATGAATGGCAGACGAGGCATGAGCAAGGCGTGAATCGGCGG
>JBIQKL010000051.1:9611-25728 GCA_044506555.1 Hyphomicrobiales bacterium
TCGATCCGCTATCCATGAATGGCAGACGAGGCATGAGCAAGGCGTGAATCGGCGGAATCGAGCCCTGCCGTGCCGGCAAGGGCGGTGCCTCGCTCCGTGCGGCTATGACCAGTTCATGGTCGGGAGCGCTTCATCCCAACCGCCCATCCCCGCGCACGTGCGCGGGGATGAGCGGAGTTGGGGCCGGCGCGGGATATCCGTTTTACGCCCAGGGGCGGCTTTCGGCGGCGCGCTGCTCGTAAGCGGCGAGGTGGTCGGCCTTCTCCATGGTCAGCCCGATGTCGTCGAGGCCGTTGAGCAGGCAGTGCCGCCTGAACGGATCGACTTCGAACTTCACCGTGCCGCCGTCCGGGCCGTGGATCTCCTGCTTCTCGAGGTCGACGGTCAGGGTCGCGTTGGCACCGCGCTCGGCGTCGTCCATCAGCCTGTCGAGGTTCTCCTTGGAGACCACGACCGGCAGGATGCCGTTCTTGAAGCAGTTGTTGTGGAAGATGTCGGCGAAGCCGGTGGAGATCACGCAGCGGATGCCGAAGTCGAGGAGCGCCCAGGGGGCGTGCTCACGGCTCGACCCGCAGCCGAAGTTGTCGCCCGCGACGAGGATCTGCGCCTTGCGGTAGGCCGGCTGGTTGAGGACGAAGTCCGGATTCTCGCTGCCGTCCTCGTTGTAGCGCATCTCCGAGAACAGCCCGCGGCCGAGCCCGGTCCGCTCGATCGTCTTGAGGTAGTCCTTCGGGATGATCATGTCGGTATCGACATTCATGATGTTGAGCGGCGCCGCGACGGCGGTCAGCGTGGTGAACTTCTGCATGGCCGGTGTCCTCTTCTGCGACCTCATGTGCGCCGCGGCGCCGCGGACGTCAAGGTTCCGGTGCCTCAGCCGCCGGGTGCCCTCGTCACCACGCCGATGATCGGGCCGAAGCCGCCATGGCCGGGGCCGTCGTTCCGGCCCATCTCGGGCGAATAGAGCGCCGAGGCCGAGCCGCCGTCGAGGAACAGGGCGTCGCGGCAGCCGAGATGGTCTCGGAACATGGTGGCGAAGTCGTGGAAGTTCACCGTGCCGAGGGTGATGGCGAAGTCGACGCTGTTCGGCGTCGGCGCGCAGACGCCGTTCCGCGGGTTGAGGTCGCTCGATCCGGGGATGAACATCGGATGGATCTCGCCGTCGACGAGCAGCATCGGTCCCGACTGCGTGGCGTAGCGGGCGTCCGGGCGGGTCGCGAGGAACGCCTCGGTCGACATCACCCCGGCCGTGCCGTCGCCGACGAAGAAGATGCCGTTGGGCTCCTTGTAGAAGTTCGGGATCGGCTTCACGTCGGGGTCCGACGACGTCGTGTTGACCGCCGCCAACTCCTCGCCGTCCTCGACGTAGAGGCCGATCGGCGCATGGTCCTGGCCGTACATCCCGCCATTGGTGGCGAAGGCGAGCCGCTCGCCATGGCCCTCGAGATAGCCGGAGAGGGCAGTGAAGGTGCCGAAGGTCCGTCCGCCCGGATCCTTCCAGAACATCCTGAGATCGCTCTCAGCGAGGTCGAAGCTGCAGACGATGTAGTCCTTGTCCGCGAACGTCTCGTTCCGGCAGGCGCCGGCGGCGGTGCCGGCAGCGCCGAGGAGGGCCATCGCGGCGAGGACGAATCGTGACAAGACAGCCATGCCCGACCCGACCATACTCGGCGCGCCATTTCAAACCGCGAGGCGCGCCATGCCCGGATCGATCCGTCTCTTCCTCGCCGCGTTCGTGCTCGTCGCGGCAGCCGTTTCCGCGACCGCGGCGCCGCTGTCGCTGACCGTCCTCGACGCGGAGGCCGCCACCGACGCCGTGCTCGGCGCGCCGATCGTCAACATCGAGCTCGATCCGGAGTCGACGACGGCGTTCGCCGCGTTCACGACGGAGAACGTCGGCAAGACGGCGGCGTTGAGCGTCGACGGCGAGGTCATCACCGCGCCGTTGATCCGCGAGCCGATCCTCGGCGGCAAAAGCTCCAGATCAGCGGCTCGATGACGGCGGAGGATGCCGAACGCCTCGCAATGCGGCTCCGCGACGGCGCCACGATCGAGGTGGAGGCGATGGAGTAGCGCCTACTCCGGCTCGGCGGCCGCCTGCGCCGTCACGGGGAAGTCGAAATAGGTGTCGGGGAAGGGCTCGTCCTTCAGCGTGTAGTGCCACCATTCCTCGGGGTAGGGCACGAAGCCGTGGCGCTCCATGATGTCCTTGAGGATCAGGCGGTTGGCTTGCGCCACCGGGGCGATATCGGCGTTGCCGTGGTGCGACTTCTCGTCCATGCAGTCGTAACCGGTGCCGAAGTCGAGGCTCGGATCGGCGAAGCGCTGGTCGGCTGGTAGCGCACAGTCGGCGAGCTCCTCGCCCGGCGCGTAGGTCGGCTCGGCCGGGTGGCCGAGCGGCACGATGGCCAGATCGACCGTGCTGCCGCGCGTGTGGCCGGACTTCTTGGCCACGTAGCCGAGGTCGAAGAAATCGGCCTTGTCGACGCGCGGGTAGAACTCGGCCTTGGTCGCCTGGTCCTCCGGCACCGCCGCCCAGGCGATGAAGTCGTCGACGGCGCGCTGCGGCCGGTAGCAGTCATAGACCTTGAGCGACAGCCGGGACTGGGCCAACTCGGCCTGGACGGCGAGCAGGGCCTCGGCAGCCCCCTGGGTGAGGATGCATTCCGGCGCCTCGTATCCGGCGACCGGCCGGCCCAGAAAATTGTGCGAACCGTAGTAACGGATGTCCTGTTCGATGGTCGGGGCGACGTCCTTGAGCCAGACGAAACCGTCGGCGATCTCCTGCGCCGCGGCGCTGGCGGTCGTGGCGATGACGGCGGCGAGTACGATCGGCAGGCGCATCCGTGTTCTCTCCAGTCGCGGCAATCGGCAGTCGGCAGTGGTAGCATTGCGGAGACCCGCGCGTCCAAGATCCCTCCGCTGCGTAGTCGGCCCACGGCCGTTCGGAGTTCCCTTTTCTCGACTGCCTACTGCCTACTGCCTACTGCCGATTGCCCCTTTCGCTGCCGACTGCCCTATTCGTCGACGATCTGCTCGAAGCCGCCCCAGAACATGCGCTTGCCGTCGAACGGCATCTCCATGTTGGCCATGTTCGGATCCTCGCTCATCCGCTTGTTGGCGGCGTCGCGGGTCGCCTTGTCCGGGTATTCGATCCAGCTGAAGATCGGCGTCTCGTCGTCCTTCGCCTGGGTCGCCTTGTAGAAGTCGGTGAGCGCGCCTTTCGGCACGTCGTCGCCCCAGCATTCGACGCAGCGCGTGGCGCCGAGGCTCTTGAAGTAGGCGACAGCCTCCCTGGCGTGCCTGACATATTCCTCCTTGTTGGCGGTGGGGACCGCGGCGACGAAGCCTTCGATATACGGCATGGTGCTCTCCTTTGGGCATCGGGTCGCCTCGGCGACCCGGGCGTTGGCGCCCCCTCGCGCAGTAAAGCCACGAACCGCTGTCACGTTCCGGCAGGATGTCGCACGAGAGAAACGATTGTCCCGGACCGGAACGATTGCTATCTAACTGTCATGCAGGGCTTTTCGCACAGAGTGCCGCGCCGCGTGGCCATGGTCGTCCTCGACGACCGGGCACGCCTGCCATGGCGGTTCCTCGCGCGGCACATTACGATCGACGGGCTTAGCTGCGGCTGACGCCGGTCGCCGCACCGCCGTCCGCCCTTTTCCGGCCAACGAGCCAGCAAAAATCCCGCAAGCGATCAATCCATCCGGAATCGACACGATGAGCAAGCCCAAGACCCTCTACGACAAGATCTGGGACGACCACGTCGTCCATGCAGCCGAAGACGGCACCACGCTTCTCTATATCGACCGCCATCTGGTGCACGAGGTGACCAGCCCGCAGGCTTTCGAGGGGCTGCGCATGGCCGGCCGCAAGGTCCGCTCGCCGGAGAAGACGCTGGCCGTGGTCGACCACAACGTGCCCACCACGGACCGTTCCCACGGCATCGCCAACGACGAATCTCGGATCCAGGTCGAGGCGCTGGCGAAGAACGCCGCCGAGTTCGGCGTCGAATATTACGACGAGCTGGACCGGCGCCAGGGCGTGGTCCACATCATCGGTCCCGAACAGGGCTTCACCCTGCCCGGCATGACCATCGTCTGCGGCGACAGCCACACCTCGACCCACGGCGCCTTCGGCGCACTCGCCCACGGCATCGGCACCTCGGAGGTCGAGCACGTGCTCGCCACCCAGACGCTGATCCAGAAGAAGGCGAAGAACATGCGGATCACGGTCGACGGTACGCCGCCGCCGGGCGTAACGGCGAAGGACATCATCCTCGCCATCATCGGCGAGATCGGCACCGCCGGCGGCACCGGCCACGTCATGGAATATACCGGCGAGGCGATCCACGGGCTCTCGATGGAAGGCCGGATGACGGTCTGCAACATGTCGATCGAGGGCGGTGCCCGCGCCGGCCTGATCGCACCCGACGCGACCACCTTCGCCTACATCAAGGGCCGCCCGAAGGCGCCGAAGGGCGAGGCGTGGGACATGGCGCTCCGCCACTGGCAGACGCTCCAGACCGACGAGGGCGCCGCCTTCGACCGCGAGGTCAGGCTCGATGCCTCGAAGCTGCCGCCGATCGTCACCTGGGGCACGAGCCCGGAGAACGTGACGACCATCGACGGCAAGGTCCCGGACCCGGCGGAGATCGCCGATCCCGACCGCCGCCGCGCGGTGGAGCGGGCGCTGGCCTATATGGGGCTCGAGCCCGGCACGAAGATCAAGGACATCAGCATCGACCGCGTCTTCGTCGGCTCCTGCACCAATGGCCGCATCGAGGACCTCCGCGCCGTGGCGCAGGTCGTCGCGGGCAAGCGGGTCCACGATGCCGTGAACGCCATGATCGTGCCCGGCTCGGGCCTGGTGAAGGAGCAGGCCGAGGCCGAGGGGCTCGACAAGGTCTTCATCTCGGCGGGGTTCGAATGGCGCGAGCCGGGCTGCTCGATGTGCCTCGCCATGAACGAGGACCGGCTGCGGCCGGGCGAGCGCTGCGCGTCCACCTCGAACCGCAATTTCGAGGGCCGTCAGGGCTTCAAGGGGCGGACGCACCTGGTGTCGCCGGCGATGGCCGCGGCCGCGGCCATCGCGGGCCGCTTCGTCGATGTGCGCGAACTCGGCTGAACAAGCCTCACGCTGCCTGCCAATGCCAGCGCCCGTCGCTCCCGCGCCAGCGGAAGCGGCGGGCGCTTTCGCGTTGCGGCTTCACGGACGTGGTGGTCTGGGCCAGGCCGAGGGCGGTGAGGACGATGGCGATCATGACGGGCTCCCCAGGGTTCGTGTCGGGGGGACCATAGCGGTGGTCTCCTGAACCGAGACTGGATCGGCCGTTTATCCTGGGTTCAGGATCGTTGACGACAGGTTAACTGCCGGGCAGGATCACGAAAAGGCGAACGGCCCGGTGGGGGCGCACCGGGCCGTTCTCTCAACTGGGCAGCTTTGGAGGTCGGGGTGGGGGGATAAAGCCGCTCAGTGATCTCGTTGAACTTGTTTAGTGATACGTCTGGCCGGGGATCAGCTTGCGAGGGCTGCCGGCCGGGATGAACCCGGGACCGACCGCCATCCGGATCGGCTCGCCGGCGAGGCCCAGGTCGTAAACTGCGTCAGCCATCACCGCGTTCGGCACCGCCGGCGCGGCAGGCCTTTCGACGGCACGCTCGGCGTACTCCACCGCGGCGGCCAGCTCATGCGGAAACCTGATGCTCATCGCCTTGACCCCTGTCGGACGGCTTGCCGCCCTTTTGTTGACCTCACCCTGCCAGTTCCTGGCGTCCTTGACAGTGAACGCCATCACAACCGTTCGGGTTCCGTCTGCATCACGTCCTGTTACATGATGATATATAAGTTCAGGAAAGCGGCTTGGTAAGGGTCTGATTGGGGCATTTTCGCGATTTCTGGACCCGGCAATTGTGGCGAATATGCCACAAGCGGGAGGAGAAGTGGCCTCTTGACCGCAGGCCCTCCGCCGTGGACCTTGGCGTCCATGAACGATGTGGTGATCGCCGGCCTGTCCCTCAAGGACGCCCATGAGCTTGCCCCGCTGATTGCGGCGTGCGTGCAGGACCGCAAGCGCGGGGCGCCTCGCGCCCCGGACGAGTATTACGCCGAGCTGCTGCTCAAGGACCGCACCGCCGAGATCATCGGGGCACGCCTCGAGGGCCGACTGGTCGGCTATGCGGTGTTCTTCGACCTCCCCGACACGATGACCGGGATGCGGACCGGGCAACTCGACGACCTGTTCGTCGTCCAGGATGCGCGCGGACGGAAGGTCGGGCAGGCTTTGATCGACACGCTCGCGGCGGAAGGCGAGAAGCGCGGCTGGCAGCGGATTCGCTGGATGGTGCCGGAGAAGCCGGCCGTGGCGCGCCGCCTCGCCGAACGGCTCGCCACCAGCGGCGGCTGGCTCACCTATTCGGTTGCAATCCCTCGCCGGTAGCGATCTCCGTCGGCGCCCCAGATCAAACCAAGCGGGTCGACACCCATGCACATGACTCTGGATTCCGCCTTCTCGCCGGGGGCGCTGGTCGGCCATGCCGGCTACGTGCTGCTCGTCCTGTCGATGATGATGACACGGATGCTCTGGCTCCGGATCATCGCCATCGGCGCGGGCACCCTGCAGGCGCTCTACTACGGCGTGTGGCTGCACGATCCGGTGGGGACCTTCTGGGAGACGATCTTCACCCTCACCAATGTCGCGCAGCTCGCGATCATCGCCTATCGGAACCGGACGGCGCATTTCACCGCCGACGAGCGCGCCTTCTACGAGACGGCAGTGCCGACGCTCGAGACGGCCGATGCGCGGAAGCTGATCGCGGCAGGGCGGTGGCTGACCGCGGAGCCCGGTGCCGTGCTCACCCGCGAAGGCGAGAACGCGCCGGTCCTCGCCTTCCTGGTCTCGGGCGAAGTCGACATCTCGGTCGGCGGCCGGAGCGTCGGGGAATGCGGGCCGGGGAGCTTCGTCGGCGAGATCAGCGTCTCCTCGGGGACGCCGGCGAGCGCCACCGCGACGACCCGCACGGCGGTCCGCTATCTCGGCTTCGATCGGGCCTATGTCGCCCAGGTCCTCGACAAGCGCGGCGAGATCGGCCTGGCGCTCGAGCTTGCCTTCCGCCACGGACTCCGCGACAAGCTGCTTCGCACCAACGTCGCCATGACGGCTCAGCCGGTGACGCCGTGAACGACCGGGACCGCAGCCGGGACGGACCGCCGGACAAGCTCGAGATCTGGGCCAAGCGCACCGGCCGGTTCCTCGGTTTCGCCGTCCTTTTCCTCCTCGCCCTCTACCTCCTCTTCACCTACGCGCCGCGATGAGCAGAGACACACACGACTGGAGCACCATGGAGGCCCCGTCCCTCGAGGATTTCGAGGCGATCGGCCGCACCGCCTATGAGGGTCTGCCGGAGGCGTTCCGGCGGCTGATCGGCGACATCGTGATCCGTGTCGCCGACTTCCCCGAAGACGACGTTCTCGACGATCTCGGGATCGAATCCGAGTTCGGCCTGCTCGGCCTGTTCCAGGGCGTCGGCCTCGCCCACGACGGGGCGGTGCCGGCCACCGGGCAGATGCCCAACATGATCTGGCTCTACCGGCGGCCGATCCTCGACTACTGGGCCGAGCACGAGGAAACCCTCGGCCATGTCATCGGCCACGTCCTGATCCACGAGATCGGCCACCATTTCGGCCTCTCGGACGACGACATGGAGGCGATCGAGGAGGCGGCAGGCTAGGCGGCCAGGCGGACACATCCCGCCGTCGGGGGACGCTATTCCGCGTCCCCGTCCGTGTCGCGGCGGACCTCGGACGAGCGGAGCAGGGCATCGACGCGTTCGCTCTCGGCGAACGACGTATCGAGCCGGAAGCGGAGCTCGGGCGCATAGCGAAGCTCGACCCGGCGGGCGATCTCGCCGCGAAGATAGCGCTTGTTGCGGTCGAATGCGGCGACCGCCGCCTCGCCGCCCTTGCCGCCGAGCGGCATGACGTAGACGGTCGCGAGCCGGAGGTCCGGCGACATGCGCACCTCGGGCACGGTCACCACCATGCCCTCGAGCGCGGGATCGTGGACGTCGCCGCGCTGGAGGATCTCGGCGAGGGCATGCCGCACCAGCTCGCCGACGCGGAGCTGGCGCTGGGAAGGGGCCTTGCCGGTTGCGGGTCTTGCCATGGTCCCTGCCGCCGGCCGGAAGCGATCCGGCCGGCCGAAAGCGGGCGAACTAGAGGGTCCGCGCGATCTCCTCGACGCGGTAGCACTCGATGACGTCGCCCTTGCGCATATCCTGGTACTTCTCGAAGGCCATGCCGCATTCCTGGCCGGCCGGCACCTCGCGCACCTCGTCCTTGAAGCGCTTGAGGGTCGAGAGCTTGCCCTCGTGGATGACCACGTTGTCGCGGATCAGGCGGACGCTCGCGCCGCGCTGGACCACGCCGTCGGTGACCCGGCAGCCGGCGATCTTGCCGACCTTCGAGATATCGAAGATCTCGAGGATCTCGGCGTTGCCGAGCATCGTCTCGCGCCGCTCCGGCGAGAGCAGGCCCGACATCGCCGCCTTCACGTCATCCACGAGATTGTAGATGATGTTGTAGTAGCGGATCTCGAGGCCTTCCTGCTCGGCGTCGGTGCGGGCCTGGGCATTGGCGCGGACGTTGAAGCCGATGATCGCCGCTCCCGACGATGCCGCGAGGGTCACGTCGGATTCGGTGATGCCGCCGACGCCGGAATGGATGATCCGGGCCGTGACCTCGTCGTTGCCGAGCGCCATCAGCGCCTGGCTGATCGCCTCGACCGAGCCCTGGACGTCGCCCTTGATGACCAGCGGGAAGACCTTCTGCCCGGCGGTCTGGAGCTGGTTCATCATCTCCGAGAGCGAGCCGCGGGCGCCGGTCATCTTGGCCTGGGCCTTCTCGCGCTTCTGGCGAGCGCGATAATCGGTGACCTCGCGGGCGCGGGCCTCCGATTCCACCACCGCGAAGCGGTCGCCCGCCTCCGGCGCGCCCTGGAAGCCGAGCACCTCGACCGGGGTAGACGGCGCGGCTTCCTTGACGTTGCCGCCGCGGTCGTCGATCAGCGCGCGGACCTTGCCCCACTCGGAACCGGCGACGAGGATGTCGCCGACGCGAAGCGTGCCGCCCTGGACGAGCACCGTCGCCACCGGGCCGCGGCCGCGGTCGAGCTTGGCCTCGATGACGGTGCCTTCGCCGGGCCGGTTCGGGTTGGCCTTGAGCTCGAGCACCTCGGACTGCAGCAGGATCGTCTCGATCAGCCTGTCGAGGTTGGTGTGCTTGAGCGCCGACACCTCGACGTCGAGGACGTCGCCGCCCATCGATTCGACGAACACCTCGTGCTGGAGCAGTTCGGTGCGCACCCGCTGCGGATCGGCCTCCGGCTTGTCGATCTTGTTGATGGCGACGATGATCGGCACCTGCGCCGCCTTGGCGTGGTTGATCGCCTCGATCGTCTGCGGCATCACGCCGTCGTCGGCCGCGACCACCAGCACCACGATGTCGGTCACCTTGGCGCCGCGGGCCCGCATCGCGGTGAACGCGGCGTGGCCCGGGGTGTCGATGAACGTCACCTTGTGGCCGTTCTGCTCGACCTGGTAGGCACCGATGTGCTGGGTGATGCCGCCGGCCTCGCCGGAGACCACGTTGGCCTCGCGGATGGCGTCGAGCAGCGAGGTCTTGCCGTGGTCGACGTGGCCCATGATGGTGACCACAGGCGCTCGCGGCTCGAGGTCCTCGGCCGCGTCGGTCGGCGCGTAGAGGCCTTCCTCGACGTCCGATTCCGCCACACGACGAACCGTATGTCCCATGTCCTCGGCGATGAGCTGGGCCACGTCGGCGTCGACCACGTCGGCGGCCTTCACGAGCTGACCCTGCTTCATCATCAGCTTGATCACGTCCACCGCCCGCTCGGCCATGCGGTTGGCGAGCTCCTGGATGGTGATCGTCTCGGGAATGACGACCTCGCGGGTGATCTTCTCGCGCGGCCCCTCATGCGCCCGGGCGCGGTCGCGCTCGCGGCGCCGGCGGATCGAGGCCAGCGAGCGGGCCCGCTCGGAATCGTCGAGCGCGTTGACCAGCGTCAGCTTGCCACGACGACGGTCCTCGGTGCGCTTCACCGGCTTCGGCTCGGCGACCCGGGTCGGCGCGGTCTTCACCCGGCCGCGGAGCGCGGCGGCGCCGCGGTCGTCCTCGTCCTCGCCGCTCTTGGCCTTGACGCCGACGCGCGGCGCCGTCGCCAGGGGCGGCTCGGCGCCGCCTGGCTTCTTCTCGTCACCGAGCCGGCGACGGGCGGTATCCTCGGCGCGGGCCTTGGCGGTCTCCTCGGTCTTGCGGCGCGCTTCCTCCTCGGCCTTGCGGCGCTCGGCATCCTCGCGCTCGCGGGCGAGGCGCTCGGCCTCGATCTTGCGGCGCGCGGCCTGCTCCTCGGCGACCCGGCGCTCCTCGGCCTCGTGCACGCGCGCATCGGCGAGCGCCCGGGCGCGCGCGTCCATCTCCTCCTCGGAGAGCTGGCGGAGCACCAGTCCGGCGCGGGGCGTCGGCTTCGGCGGCTCGGGGGCGATGGTATCGCGCGGCGTGATCTTCACCGGTTCGGACTGGCGCGGCGCAGGTGCCGGCTCGTCGGCCCTGGCGGTCTCGCCCGGCAAGACGATACGGCGCTTCTTGCGCTCGACCTGCACGGTGTTGGTGCGGCCGTGCGAGAAGCTCTGACGCACCGTGTCGCGTTCCACGCCGCGCGGCTTCAGCCCCAGCGGCTTCCGCCCCTGGACGTGGATGGTCTTGTCGCCGGTGTTCCTGGTCTCGGTCATGTATTCCCTTGCATCCCAACGGACATGCCGCAAACGGCGTCGCCAGCACCCTTATCCCCGTCGAGGAAGTCGACGAGGGCCCGGACGCGGTTCAGCGCATTGGTGCCCGCCGGCCCAGCGAGCAGAGCAGCATGTATCACATTTGTCCGGCCTAATGCCAAATCCAATTCCCAGCCTTCGAAGATTCTCACCACCGGCAGCGTGCCGCCGCTTCCACCGGCCCGCCGTCGGGCGGCCGCATCGAGCTTCGCCATGCCGTCGTCGCCGGCCTCGGCGGCGTGGATCAGCGCCACCACCGGCTTGTCGCGGATCGCGGCCTCGACCTTGCCGAAGCCGGTCGTCAGCTCGCCCGCCTTGCGGGCCAGCGACAGGGACGAGAGCGCGGCCTCGCGGAGCAGGGCCGACACGCGGTCGGCCAGTCCCGGTTCGACCTTCACGTCCGCCTGGAGCCCGCGGGCGAAGAGGCGTTTCTTTTCCGCCGCGCGCACGTGGTCGGCGTCGGCGGTCACCCACACCCCGCGGCCCGGCAAACGGCGGCGGAGATCGGGGACGACGGCGCCGTCCGGCGCCGCCACGAATCGGATCAGCCGCTCCGGCGGGAGCGCCTCACGCGTCACGATGCAGGTGCGCGTCGCGGGCTCGTTGCGGGGCGGCACGGGCGCATGTCCTTATGCCGTCTCGGCGGCGGGCTCGCCCGCAGCCTCGGGGTCGTCGCCGGCTTCTTCTTCGGCGGCGTTGGCCCGGTCGAGGTCCTCCTGCGTGATCCAGCCGGCCTTCAGGCGGGCCTGCATGATCATCGCCTCGGCGTCGGCCCGGGACAGGTCGAAGCCGTCGAGTGCGCCCGGGGTCCGGGTGGTCTCGCCGTCCTTCCGCTCGACATAGCCGACCAGGTCATCCGGGATCAGCCCGGCGAAATCCTCCACGGTCTTGACGTCGGCCTTGCCGAGGGCGACGAGCGCCGCCGTGGTGACGCCGGGAATCTCCTTCAGCGCGTCCTCGACGCCGAGCGCCCTCCGCTCCGCGTCCTGCTCCTCCTCGATGCGCGCCAGATACGACCGCGCCCGGTCCTGCAGCTCGGTCGCGGTCTCGTCGTCGAAGCCCTCGATCGAGGCGAGGTCCTCGAGCTCGATATAGGCGATCTCCTCGACATTGACGAAGCCTTCGGAGGCGAGTAGCTGGCCGACCACCTCATCGACGTCGAGCGCCTCGATGAAGAGGGCGGAGCGCTCCTGGAACTCCTTCTGGCGCCGTTCGGATTCTTCCTGCTCGGTGAGGATGTCGATGTCCCAGCCGGTGAGCTGCGAGGCGAGGCGGACGTTCTGGCCGCGCCGGCCGATGGCAAGCGAGAGCTGGTCGTCGGGGACCACCACCTCGATGCGCTCGGCGTCCTCGTCGAGCACCACCTTGGCGACCTCGGCGGGCTGCAGCGCGTTGACGATGAAAGTCGCGGCGTCGCCCGACCACGGGATGATGTCGATCTTCTCGCCCTGAAGCTCGTTGACCACGGCTTGGACGCGGCTGCCGCGCATGCCGACGCAGGCGCCCACCGGGTCGATCGAGGAATCACGCGAGATGACGGCGATCTTGGCGCGGCTGCCGGGGTCGCGGGCGACCGACTTCACCTCGATGATGCCGTCGTAGATCTCCGGAACTTCCTGCGCGAAGAGCCGGGTCATGAACTGCGGATGGGTGCGGGAGAGGAAGATCTGGGGCCCGCGCTGCTCGCGGCGGACGTCGTAGATATAGGCGCGGATGCGGTCGCCGTAGCGGAAGGATTCGCGCGGGATCAGCTCGTCGCGTCGCACGATCCCTTCGCCGCGGCCGAGGTCGACGATGACGTTGCCGTACTCGACGCGCTTCACCTGGCCGTTGACGATCTCGCCGATGCGGTCCTTGAACTCGTCGTACTGGCGGTCGCGCTCGGCCTCGCGGACCTTCTGGACGATCACCTGCTTGGCCGACTGGGCGGCGATGCGGCCGAAGTCCATCGGCGGCAGCGGTTCGGCGATGAAGTCGCCGACCTGGGCCGCCGGGTTCCGGCGCCGCGCGTCCTCGACGAGGATGTCGGTCGCCGGGTTCTCGATCTGGTCGACCACCTTCAGGAGGCGCTGCAGCTTGATCTCGCCGGTCTTGGAGTTGATCTCGGCGCGCACGTCGGTCTCGAGCCCGTAGCGGGAGCGCGCCGCCTTCTGGATCGCGTCCTCCATGGCGGTGACGACGATCATCCGGTCGATCGCCTTCTCACGGGCGACCGCGTCGGCGATCTGCAGCAGTTCCAGTCGGTTTGCACTGACGGCCATGCTCTTTGTCTCCAGTCGTTCAGTGGGCCGGGGCGCCCTCGGCGCCGGCACCGTCCGTTCCGTCGGCATCCGCGGCAGGCTGCTGCCGGCGGAGCGATTCCTTGATCAGGTCGTCGGTCAGCACGAGCTTGGCCTCGGCGATCGCCGAGAGCGGCACCATGACATGAGGCTCGCCCTCGCCGGGCTGGTCGAGCGCCACGCGCACCGCATCGCCCTCGACGCCGGCGAGCTTGCCGCGGAAGCGCTTCCGCCCGTTCAGCAACTGCTCGAGCTCGATCTTGGCGACGTGGCCGCCCCATTGCTCGAAGTCGGAGCGCCGGACCAGCGGCCGGTCGATGCCGGGCGAGGAGACCTCGAGATGGTACGCGCGGTCGATCGGATCTTCGACGTCGAGCGCCGGCGAGAGGTCCCGCGACAGCACCTCGCAGTCGTCGACGTTCATCGTGCCGTCGGGCCGCTCCGCCATGATCTGCAGCGTGGTGCCGTTCATCGCCGAGAGCTTGACGCGGACGAGCCGATAGCCGAGCCCGACGATGGTCGGCTCGACGATCCTGGCGATGCGTGCTTCGAGGCCGCGTTCGGTGACGATGCGGGGCTCGTCGACGGTTTCGGACAAACGGATTCCTTGTGGCCCACGGCGGTTCGGGATGTGCCTTCAGGAGCGGGGCTTCGTCGGCCCCACTCTCACAAACGAACCGATCGTTTTGAGATTGTTCCGACCATATAGTCCTGCATCCGCGCGAAAGCAACGGGTTGTCGAAAGCATCCCCGCAATCGGCTTGTCACGTCGGGCGGCTAGTGGTTCGATCCGACGTCCCACCAGAACGGGAGAGGCCCGATGCTCCATTCCCTTCGCGCGCTGATGCTCGGCGCCGCGCTCGGCCTTGCCGGCCCGGCATTCGCCGAGACCGTGACGCTCACCTTCGTCCAGACCAACGATATCGACCGGATGCAGGAGGAGGACGGCCGCGGCGGCTTCGCCCGCCTCGCCGCAGTGGTCAATGCAGAGCGCGCCAAGGGCAATCCCGTCTTCTTCGTCCATTCCGGCGACACGATCTCGCCGTCGCTCCTCTCCGGCATCGACCGCGGCGCCCACGTCATCGACATCCTCAACCACATGGACGTCGACGTCATGGTGCCGGGCAACCACGAGTTCGATTTCGGGCCGGAGGTGTTCCGCGAGCGGATCGCCGAGGCGACGTTCCCGATCGTGTCGAGCAACATCACCGGGCCTGACGGCGCCGCCCCGCCCAATACGGTCGATACCCGGCTGGTCGATGCGGACGGCGTGAAGGTCGGCTTCTACGGCCTGACGACGGTGGACACGCCGGTGGCATCGAGCCCGGGCGACTACGCCTTCGCGCCCGAGGTCGAGGTCGGGCTCGAGAAGGCAGCGGCGCTCCGCGAGCAGGGCGCCGATTTCGTCGTGGCGGTGGCCCATACGCCGGTCGACGTCGACCTCGGCCTGGTCCGAGCCGGCGCTGCCGACCTGATCCTCTCAGGCCACGACGAGCATCTCCTCGCCTATTTCAACGGCAGGGTGGCGCTGACGGAATCCGAATCGCAGGCGAACTTCTCGGTGGTCACCGAGATCACGCTGACCAGGGAGGAGGCCGACGGCGAGGTCTCCGTCGATTGGTGGCCGTCGTTCCGGATCGTCGACACCGCGACCGTCGAGCCGGATCCGGAGATCGCGGCGCTGGTCGCCACCTACACCGACAAGCTCGACGCCGAGCTCAAGGTCGAGATCGGTGTCACCGAGACGCCGCTCGACAGCCGGAGGGCGACGGTCCGCGGCGAGGAGGCGGCGGTCGGCAACCTCATCGCCGATGCGATCCGCGAGGCGGTCGGGGCCGACGTCGCGCTGACCAACGGTGGCGGCATCCGGGCCGACCGGGAATATCCCGCCGGCACCAGGCTGACCCGCGGCGACATCTTCGCGGAGCTGCCGTTCGGCAACAAGACGGTGAAGCTCCAGGTGAAGGGCGCCGACATCCGCGCCGCCCTCGAGAACGGCTTCAGCCAGGTCGAGGTCGCCGGCGGCCGCTTCCCGCAGGTCTCCGGCCTCGCGGTCACCTACAATCCCGGCCGCCTGCCCGGGCATCGGGTGGTCGAGGTCACGGTCGGCGGTGCCCCGCTCGACGACGCCAGGACCTATATCCTCGCCACCAACGACTTCGTCGCCGGCGGCGGCGACGGCTATGCGGTGTTCGAGAAGGCGACCTCGCTGATCGATCCGGCCGACGCGACGCTGATGGCTTCGCAGGTGATCGACTACATCGCCGGGAAGGGCACCATCGCGCCGAAGCCCGAGGGCCGGATCAAGGTCCTGGAGTAGGGTGGCCCGGGTAGGGGGTCGTCAGGCCCCGCCAGCCTGCGGCTGCAGGCCGGCCGCGGTGGCGGCGGCCGGCGCCGGGCCGTGGCCATCGACCAGCGTCCTGAGCCGGCCCTCCGGATCCTTGAGGAGCGCGCGGTCGGGACGGGCGCGCTGGGCGATCAGCACCTGGGTGATGCGGATGTCGCGGCCGATCGATCCGGCCGTCCCGAGGCCGGTCGCACCGACGATCCGACCGCCGGGGTCGAGGTGGAAGAGGATCGCCGCCCCGTCCTTCCGGCTCCGGGCGACCACCGACGAGCCGAGATGCGGCAGGCCGACGATCTGGAGCGACAGGTCGTACTGGTCGGACCAGAAGTAAGGCACGGTCTCGGCTGCCTTCGCCTCGCCGGCCAGCGCCGCGGCGACCACAGCCGCGTGGTCCTCGGCGTTCTGCCAGGCCTCGACCCGCACGATGCGTTCATAGAGCGGGTGCCGGAAGCTCGCGACGTCGCCGATCGCGAAGATGGCAGGGTCCGACGTGCGGAGCGTCTCGTCGACCCGGATGCCCACGTCGGTCTCGAGCCCGGCCGCCGCGGCGAGCTCGATATTCGCCTCGACCCCGACCCCGACCACCGCGAGGTCGCAGGGCACCGTCTCGCCGGTCGAGAGCTCCACGGCCTTGACCG
>JBIQKL010000051.1:25828-28499 GCA_044506555.1 Hyphomicrobiales bacterium
GCCCGGCTCGCCGACGTGGCGCGGCTCGCCGGGGTCGGCATCGCCACCGTCGACCGTGTCCTCAACGAGCGCGGCAACGTCTCGCCGGCGACCGCGCGGAAGGTGATCGAAGCGGCACGCCAGCTCGCGCTGCCGCGCACCCTGCCGATGCCCTATCGGCGCGGTCTCCGGGTCGAGGTCATGATGGCCCGGCGCGAGACTCCCTTCTCCGAGCGCCTCAGCGCAGCGTTCCAGCGCGTCGCCGCGACGCTCGACCGGTCGGTGATCGTGCAGCGCAATTTCGTCGACGAATCGAAGCCGCGCGAGGTCGCCGAGCGGATGCTCGCGACCAATGCCGACGCCCTGATCCTCTACGGCCAGGAGGACGTGGCGATCGTCGATGCGGTGACCCGGCTGACCTCCAACGGCGTCCCGGTGGTGACGATGGTCTCCGACCTGCCGACCTCGCCGCGGCTCGCCTATGTCGGCATCGACCACTACGGCGCCGGGCGTTCGGCGGCGTTCTTCATGGCCCACATGGTGCGCCGGGCGGGGCCGGTCGTGGTGCTGACGCACAGCTTCGCCTACCGCGCCCATGCCGAGCGGGTGAGCGGCTTCCGCGACGGGCTTGCCGACTACAATCCGGCGATTCCGATCGCCGGCATCGTCGAGGGGCGCGACCAGCAGATGCAGTCGGAGCAGATGGTGCTCGAGTTGCTCCGCCGGCACGGCGACGAGGTCGCCGGCATCTACAATACCGGCGGCGCCAACCGCGCCATCGAGCGCGCGGTCGCCGCGGTCGGTCTCGCCAGCAAGGTGGTGTTCATCGGCCACGAGCTCACCGTCCACACCGCCCGCATGCTGTCGTCGGGCGTGATGACGCTGGCGATCGACCAGAACCCGGAGCAACAGGCGCGGAAGGCGATCGACGTGCTGCTCCGCCGTTTCGGCTATACCTCGACCCCGGCCGAGGCGGGCGACGTCCCGTACACGATCTTCAGTCCCGAGAACGTCCCGTCCGAGCTTGCCGGCGGGCCGTGAAGACAGATCCCAACAGGAGCGCGAAACAGCCATGTCCGTCATTTCCCGCGTCGAAGTGCACGAGTTCGTCTACGAGGCCGAGGACGTCGGCATGGGGGCCGGCGGATTCGACCTCGTCCAGGTGCCGGGGAACCGCCAGAAGCTGGCGAAGTTCGCGATCCGGATCGAGGCGGAGGACGGCGCGCGCGGCGAATATGTCGGCCTGTGGGGGGCGACCGGGATCGCGCTCGCCCAGGTGCTGGCACTGGCGCCGCATCTCGTCGGACGCGACGCGCTCGCCCGCGAGCTGATCTACGACGAGTTCAAGCGGGCCCACCGCCAGTACGACCACATGGGCTTCGGCCACATCGACATCGCCCTGTGGGACCTGTTCGGGCGGAGCGTCGGGCTTTCCGTGGCGAAGCTCCTCGGCGGCTGGCGGACGCGCCTTCCCGCCTATGCCTCGACCATGCACGGCGACAGGAACGGCTGCCTGGCGACGCCGGAGGATTTCGCCGATTTCGCCGAGGCCTGCCACGAGCTCGGCTACCGCGCCTTCAAGATGCACGGCTGGTACGAGGGCGACGTCACCGAGGAGACGGCGACGATCCGGCTCCTCGGGAACCGGGTCGGCAGCCGCATGGCGCTGATGCTCGACCCGGCCTGCCACATCCGCACCTTCGCCGACGCGGTCGCCGTCGGCCGTGCCTGTGACGAGGCCGGCTTCCGCTGGTACGAGGACCCCTATCGCGACACCGGCGTGTCGGCCTTCGGCCACAAGAAGCTCCGCGAACTGATCCGGACGCCGCTCCTCCAGACCGAGCACGTGCGCGGCGTCGAGCCGAAGGCCGACTTCATCCTCGCCGGCGGCACCGACCTCCTGCGCGCCGACCCCGAATACGACCTCGGCATCACCGGCACGATGAAGATCGCGCATCTCGCCGAGGCGCTCGGCGTCGACGTCGAACTGCACGCCTCGGGCCCCGCCCACCGCCACTGCATGGCGGCGATCCGCAATACCAGCTTCTACGAGGTGGCGCTGGTCGGGCCGCGGGCGCGCAACCCCCTGCCGCCGGTCTACGCCTCCGACTATGCGGACGACCTCGAGGGCGTCGGCGCCGACGGCTGCTTCCCGGTGCCGGACGGCCCGGGTCTCGGCGTCACCTACGACTGGGACTGGATCGCCGCGCACCGCACCGCGCTGCACGTGTTCCCCGCCTGACGACCGGTGCGTGCTTCGAGGGTCGTCGCTTCGCGGCGGCCACCTCAGCATGGCAATGTCAGCATCCTTCGGGAGAACTGCGATGGCGGCGTTCTGCTACATCATCCGGTGCGCCGACGGCTCGTACTATGTCGGCTCCACCAAGGCCGACTCGCCTGATCAGCGGGTGGGCGAGCACAATGCCGGGACGTACGGTGGATACACTGCCACGCGGCGCCCCGTCACACTAGTGTGGTCCCAGCAATTCGATCGGATCGATGATGCATTTTTTCTCGAGCGGCAGATCAAGGGCTGGGGCCGGCCCAAGAAGGAAGCGCTGATCCGTGGCGATTGGGATGTGCTCACGATTCTTGCGAAGCGTCGTGGCGGCGCCGCAAAGGCTCGATCCGGCTCGTCCTGATGCACGCTCCATCCTTTGCATCTCATGCACGCCACCGTCGCCATGCTGAG
>JBIQKL010000052.1:0-4467 GCA_044506555.1 Hyphomicrobiales bacterium
CGTGATGCTCAAGGTCCGCATCATCCCCTGCCTCGACGTCAAGGACGGGCGCGTCGTCAAGGGCGTCCGCTTCGTCGATCTCGCGGACGCCGGCGATCCGGTCGAATCCGCCCGCGCCTACGATGCGGCAGGCGCCGACGAGCTCTGCTTCCTCGACATCACCGCTAGCCATGAGAAGCGCGGCACCATCCTTGATGTCGTCGCCCGGACGGCTGAGGTCTGCTTCATGCCGGTGACCGTCGGCGGCGGCGTCCGCACCGTGGACGACGTCCGCAACCTCATGCTCGCCGGCGCCGACAAGGTCTCCATCAACACCGCCGCGGTGAAAGACCGGCGGATCGTGGCGGACGCGGCGGAGAAGTTCGGCGCCCAGGCGATCGTCGTCGCGATCGACGCCAAGAAGGTGAGCCGCGAGGGGGAAAACGGCCGCTGGGAGATCTTCACCCATGGCGGCCGCAATCCGACCGGGATCGACGCGGTGGAATATGCCGTCGAGGTCGCCCGGCTCGGCGCCGGCGAGATCCTGCTCACCTCGATGGATCGCGACGGCACCGGCGAGGGTTTCGACCTCGGCCTGACCCGTGCCATTTCCGACGCGGTGCCGGTTCCCGTCGTCGCCTCGGGTGGGGTGGGCCGGCTCGACCACCTGGTCGAGGGAATCAGCCGCGGCCACGCCTCGGCCGTGCTTGCCGCTTCGATCTTCCATTTCGGTACCTTCACCATCCGCCAGGCTAAGGAGCACATGGCGGCATTCGGCATCCCGGTGCGTCTCGATGGCTGACCCGACCGCATTCACCCTCGCCGACCTCGCCGCGATCGTCGCCGATCGCGCCAGCACCGGCGACTCCGGCTCCTATACGGCGAAGCTGCTCGCCGCCGGTCCGGGCAAGTGCGCCAAGAAATTCGGCGAGGAAGCCTTCGAGGCGGCGCTCGCTGCGGTCGCCGAGGATGAGAAGGCGCTGACCTCGGAGGCCGCCGATGTGCTCTATCATCTCCTGGTCATGCTCCGGTCGCGCGGCGTCCCGCTCGAGGCGGTGATGGCGGAACTGCAGCGACGAACGGCGCAGGGCGGGCTCGCCGAGAAGGCGTCGCGGCCGGCCGGGGAGGGGGCGTGATGCTCGACCAGTCCGCCACCGGCGTCGCCTCGCCCTACATGACCTTCAGCCGCGCGGAATGGGCGGCGCTCCGTGCCGACGAGCCGCTGACCCTGACCGAGGCGGATCTCGACCGTCTCAAGAGCCTCAACGACCCGATCTCGCTCGACGAGGTCGTCCAGATCTACCTGCCGCTGACGCGTCTCCTCAGCCTTTACGTGGCGGCGACGCAGGAGCTCTACGCCGCCACCCACACGTTTCTCGGCACACGCGACGGCGCCACGCCGTTCATCATCGGCATCGCTGGCTCGGTCGCCGTGGGCAAGTCGACCACGGCGCGCCTGCTCCGGGCTCTCCTTGCCCGCTGGCCGAACACGCCGAAGGTGGCGCTGATCGCAACCGACGGGTTCCTCCTCCCCAACTCCGTGCTTCGCGAGGAAGGCCTGATGGAGCGGAAGGGCTTCCCGGAGAGCTACGACCTCCCGGCGCTGCTCGCCTTCCTCGCCGACATCAAGGCGGGCGCGCGCGAAGTCAGCGCCCCGGTCTATTCGCATCTCTCCTACGACATCGTCCCCAACAAGCGGCTGAAGATCGAGCGGCCGGACATCCTGATCGTCGAGGGGCTCAACGTCCTCCAGACCTCGCGACTGCCCAAGGACGGCCGCGCCGTTCCCTTCGTTTCTGACTTCTTCGACTTCTCCGTCTACATCGATGCCGAGGAACCGGTGATCCGGCAGTGGTATCTGGAGCGGTTCCTCCGCCTCCGCGAGACCGCCTTCCGCGATCCTCAGTCCTTCTTCCACCGCTACGCCTCGATCACCACCGAGGAGGCGCTGGCCTTCGCCGAAGGCCTGTGGTCGCGGATCAATCTCGTCAATCTCCGAGAGAATATCCTGCCGACGCGACCCCGCGCCCAGCTTATCCTGCGCAAAGGGCAGGATCATCGGATCGAACAGGTGTCGCTCCGCCGGATCTGAGATGTGGCAGCGGCGTGACCAGCCTTGATTTTTCCGTCCTGAAACCTGATATCGAGCGCGATTTTCAGGACCGAAGGCACATTTGAGAGGACCGATGGCCGAGGAAAACGGAACGGCGCCCGGGATGGAAGGCGGCGAGGCGGAAAATGCGACGCCGGCTGCGGACGAGACGGACGCGCTTCGTGTCGAGGTGGCCGACCTCAAGGACCGCCTGACCCGGTCGTTTGCCGAGATGGAGAACCTCAGGAAGAGGACGGCTCGCGAGGTTGCCGACAGCAGACAATATGCGGTCACCTCGTTTGCCCGCGACATGCTGACCGTGGCGGACAATCTCAAGCGCGCTCTCGCCGCGGTTCCGGCCGAGCTCCGCGACGGCGACAACAAGCCGGCGACCGCTTTCCTCGAAGGCGTGGAGGTCACCGAGCGCGGCCTCGAGCAGACACTCGCCAAGTTCGGCGTGAAGCCGCTCGATCCCAAGGGCGAGAAGTTCAACCCGGACTTCCACCAGGCGATGTTCGAGGTCGAGACCGCCGACGAGCCGCCGGGATCGGTCGCCCAGGTCGTGCAGATCGGCTACACCATCGGCGACCGGGTCCTCCGTCCGGCGATGGTCGGCGTCGCCAAGGCGCCGGCCGCCACGGCCGCCAAGGACGCGAACTGACGGCCCACGGGAGGCGCGGCCGCCACGCTCGTCGGCGTCCAGGCATTCCTTCGACGTCGCGCCTGCAAGGGAGACCGGCAACCGCCTGCGCCCACCCCGGAACGACATCCGAAGTCGGCCGTTGCAGGCATGTCTGCTCATCCGCGAGGCACATGACGTGCGGATCGCATCGAAGGACAAGCGCATCCCGACCGGAGCTACGGTCTTCGCCGACGGCGGCGTGAGCCTCAATCCGGATTCCGCCCATGGCGGTTGATCGCGCCGGAGAACCGGCAGCCGCACCGCGGCCGATCGAGGACTATGCCCTGATCGGCAACATGCTGACGGCGGCGCTGGTCAGCCGGGACGGCTCGATCGACTGGCTCTGCCTGCCGCGGTTCGACTCGGCCGCGTGCTTCTCCGCGCTGTTGGGCAGGCCGGAAAACGGCCGCTGGAAAATCGCCCCCGTGGACGGAACCGCCCGGGTCTCGCGTCGCTATCTCCCCGATACCGCGGCGCTCGAGACACGCTTCGAGACGTCCGGCGGTGTCGTCACCCTCACCGATTTCATGCCGTTGAGCACGGATCCCGACCAGGTCGACGTCGTGCGCCTGATCAGCGGTGTCTCGGGCCGTGTCGAGATTAACATGGAGCTCGTCCTACGGTTCGGCTACGGCCGGACCGTGCCGTGGGTGCAGCGTCGCGACTACGGGATCAGCGCCATCGCCGGTCCCGACACCGTCGAACTGACGACCCGACTGCCGCTGCGTGGCGAGAACATGAAGACGGTGTCGAACTTCACCGTAGCGGAGGGCGAGAGCGTGCCGATCACGCTGTCGTATCATCCGACGCTCAAACGACCGCACTTCGTGTCGGACGCCCGTGTCGCCCTCGAGCAGACCTGTGCGTGGTGGCGCGAATGGGTGAGCCGCTCCAGCTTCGAGGACATGCCCGAGGCGTGGCGGGAGCCGGTGGTGCGTTCGCTGGTGACGCTCAAGCTCCTGACCTTCGCGCCGAGCGGCGGCATCGTCGCGGCGCCGACGACGTCGCTGCCGGAACGGATCGGCGGTACGCGGAACTGGGACTATCGCTATTGCTGGATCAGGGACTCGGCGCTCACGCTCTATGCCCTGCTCAACGCCGGCTACCGTGAGGAAGCGGAAGCGTGGCGGCAATGGGTACTGCGTGCGGTGGCCGGCGAGCCGCGGCAGCTCCAGATCCTGTACGGCGTGGCCGGCGAGCGCTGGCTGCCCGAACACGAGATACCGTGGCTCGATGGCTATGCCGGCAGCCGGCCGGTGAGAATCGGCAACGGCGCCGCCGCCCAGGCGCAGCTCGACGTTTTCGGAGAACTTCTGGACACGCTTCATGCCGCTCGCGAGTCGGCTCTGCAATCGCGCTCGGACGCCTGGCAGCTGCAGAAGGTCCTGGTTGAGCATCTGGAGGAACATTGGCAGACGCTCGATCATGGCATCTGGGAAATCCGTGGAGCGCCCCGCGCCTACACGCATTCCCGCGTGATGTGCTGGGTCGCGCTGGATCGCGCGGTCATCAGCGTCGAACGATTCGGCCTGGACGGACCCGTCGATCGCTGGCGAGCGGTGCGCGCCGCGATCCACGACGACATCTGCAGGAACGGCTTCAACGAGGAGATCAACAGCTTCGTCCAGTACTACGGCGGCCGCCATCTCGATGCGAGCCTTCTCCTGATGCCGCAGGTCGGGTTCCTGCCGCCGGACGACCCGCGGATGACCGG
>JBIQKL010000052.1:4567-9199 GCA_044506555.1 Hyphomicrobiales bacterium
CGACCGACAGTCCTCATCACCGGCAGTTCCGGGTTTCTCGGACAGGCGATCGCGGAAGCTCTCCGCGAACGCTACGACGTGGTCGGCCTCGACCTCAAGAAGCCGAAACGGCCGGTCGCCGGGATGGAGACCATCGAGATCGACCTCACGGCCGACGAAAGCGTCGATGCTGCGGTGAAGCAGGCGGCCCGACAGGCTGACGGGCCCATCGCCTCCGTCATCCACCTCGCCGCCTATTACGACACGACGGGGGAGGAGAACCCGAAATACGAAGCGGTCACGGTGCAGGGAACGCGCCGGCTGCTCGAAGCGCTGAAGGAGGTCGGCGCCGAGCAGTTCGTCTTTTCGAGCACCTTGCTGGTGCACGCGCCGAGCCCCGCAAAGGGCGTGCGTATCGACGAGGATTCCCCGATCGAGCCCGCCTGGGCCTATCCCAGGTCGAAGGCCGAAACGGAGGAACTGATCGCAAGGGAGCGCGGCGATATCAGGACCGTCATCCTCCGGCTGGCCGGTGTCTATGATGAAGATTGCCGGGCCGCCTTCATCGCGCAGCAGATCGCACGCATCTTCGAACGGCGGCCGACGGCCTACCTGTTCACCGGCGATCTCGGCGCCGGCCAGCCCTACCTTCACAAGGACGATCTGGTCGACGCCGTCGTCCGCATCGTCGATCGCCGGGATGCGCTCCCCGAGGAGACGGTGCTGCTGGTCGGCGAGGCGGAGACGCCGTCCTATGACGAGATGCAGAAGCGCATCGGCCGCCTCGTCCACGACGAGGCATGGCGGACGCTCAGCCTGCCCAAGGACCTGACCAAGGTCGGCGCGTGGATGCAGACCGCGGTGCTCGAGCAGGACACCGACATCAAGCCGTGGATGATCGAGAACTCCGACGATCACTACGAGATCGACATCTCGCGCGCCCGCGCGCTGCTCGGCTGGGAGCCGAGGCACAGCCTGACCGGTACGCTGCCCGAGATGATCCGCAGGCTGAAGGAAGATCCGACCGACTGGTACGAGAAGAACAAGCTCGACCCCTCGGCCGTAGCGGCTTCCGGGCCGGAACTCGATCAGGCGCGGGAACGGCTTCGGGGGCCGCTCGAAAGGAGCCCCGAGGAAGTCGACAACGCCGTCGAACGGCACCGGCTGCGGACGCTCTGGGCGCCGCTTGCCGCCGCGGCCCTGGGACTGTGGCTGGTGACGTCGCCGATGACGATCGGTCTCTTCGATCCCGTTGCGGCACCGGTGCCGCCGGCGCTGGGCCACGAGATTGCGGAGGCCCAGATCCGGAACGCCCGGCTCGGTTTCAGCGAGATCGTCTCCGGTCTTCTCATCACCGGCCTGGCGCTGGCGGGAATGGTGCGCCGCCGGCATTGGCTGCAGTGGCTCACCGCCGCTGTCGGTCTGTGGGTGATGCTGGCGCCGCTGGTGTTCTGGACAACGAGCGCGGCCGCTTACGGCATCGATACGCTGATCGGCATGCTCGTGGTGGCCTTCGCCGTGATGATCCCGCCGACGCCGGGCATCGGCCGCCGGGCGCTCGCCTCCGACGACGATCGGCCCCTCGGCTGGAGCTATTCGCCGTCTTCCTTCACGCAGCGGCTTCCGATCGTCGCGCTCGCCTTCGTCGGGCTCTTCGTGTCGCGCTATCTCGCGGCGTACCAGATGGGCCACATAGAGGGCCTGTGGGATCCGTTCTTCGGGCCGGGCGGCGCTGCCGTCGACAACGGCAGCGAAGCGGTGGTCACGTCCTGGGTGTCGAAGGGCTTTCCGATCGCGGATGCCGGCGTCGGCGCCTTCGCCTACGGCCTCGACATCCTCGCGGGCGCGATCGGCGACCGCCGCCGCTGGCGGACCATGCCGTGGATGGTCTTCCTCTTCGGGCTGCTCATCATCCCGCTCGGCGTGGTCAGCGTCTCCTTCATCATCATCCAGCCGCCGCTGATCGGCGCGCTCTGCACATTGTGCATCATCCAGGCGGCGGTCACGGTGATCCTCATCCCGTACTCCGTCGACGAAGTGCTCGCGACCGTGCAGTATCTCTGGCGCGCGAAACGGGCGGGGGAGCCGTTCTGGCGCACCTTCTGGAGAGGCGGGCCGGCGCTTTCCGAAAACCAGACTCCCGAACCCGATCTCGATCGCACGCCGCGCGCTCTCCTGAAGGACTTCGTGTTCGGCGGCGTGACGTTCCCGTGGACGCTCGTCGCCAGTACGGCACTCGGCATCCTGTTGATGGCGACGCCGCTCGTTCTCGGCACCGAGCCGCCGCTTTACTTCAGCAATCACATCGCCGGGTGTCTCGTCATCATGGTCGCCGTCACCGCCATGGCCGAGGTGGTGCGGGCAGTCCGCTTCCTGAACGTCGTCCTCGGCGCATGGATCGCGGTGTCGCCGTTCCTGCTGCTCGGCGGCGGACCGGCTGCGGCAACGATCGCGCAGGTCGTGGCGGGCGTGGCCCTGATCGGCCTCAGCCTGCCGCGCGGCGCGCGGAGCGACGAGCATTATGGCGGCTGGGATCGGGCGATTGTCTGACTTCCTCGACTTCGGCGCGCACTCGATCTGGTTCAATGTGGCGGTTTTCACGGCCTCGGCGGCGGTCGTGTGGATCGCAGGCACGCGCCTGGTCGGGCTGGTCGACCGCCTGGCCGAGCGAACGGGGATGGGCCAGGGCTTCGCGGGGATGCTGCTCCTCGGCGGCATCGTCTCGCTCACCGAGATCTCGACCGTCTCGACCGCCGCATTCACCGGCAGTCCGCTGCTCGCGCTCAACAACCTCCTCGGCAGCGAGTCGATCAACCTCTTCCTGCTCGCGGCGGTCGATCCGCTCTCCGGTCGAGAGGCGCTCACTTCGTTCATCGCCAGGCCGTCGATGCTGTTCCAGGGAACCGTGGGCATCGTTCTTCTGGCCGTCGCGGCCATCGCGATAGCGGTCGGTGATGTCCTCATCTTCGGGGTCGGCCTTTGGTCGACGGCGCTTTTCCTGCTCTGCCTCGGCGGATTGTGGATGTCGGCCCGCTACGAACGCCGTAGGGTCTGGATAGCGGTCGACGCAGATCGTCCGGACGACGCAGGTGATCGACCCTCTGAATCCCGGCAATCCGGCAGCGACAGCCTCGCGGTCCTCTGCGCGAAGCTGGCCGCGGTCGCGGCCGTGGTCTTCGCCGCCGGTTTTCTTCTCTCCATGACCGGAGACGCGCTTGCGGAGCAGACCGGCCTCGGCACCAGCTTCGTCGGCTTCCTCCTGGTCGGGGTTTCGACCTCGCTGCCGGAATTGAGCACGATAACTGCCGCGATCCGGATGAAGCGTCACGAAATGGCCGTCGGCGACATTCTCGGCTCGAACGTCTTCAATCTGCTTCTCATCTTCCTCACCGACGTCGTCTATGTCGGCGACCCCGTCTTCAATCACGCGGGCCGGTTCGAGATCGTCGCGGCGCTGCTCGCCATCGTGATGACGGGAATCCTGCTGCTCGGCCTCCTCGAACGCCGGGACCGCACGTTTCTCGGAATGGGCTACGATTCCGCCGCGATGCTGGTGGTCTTCCTAGGCGGCGTCGGCATCCTCTACAGCCTCGGCGGCGCGTAAGGACGTCGACACGTCGGGTAGGTGCATGGGCCTGATCGCCTATTCACGGACTGGCGATTGGGATCCCGGCGACTACCAGAGCCTTACCAGCCTCACCCGGATCGGCGCGAAGCGGCTGGACATCGATGAGTCCGATCCGATGATCGCATGCATGGGAGACAAGGCCGCCGGCCCAGACCCCTCCGGACCGGCGTAACCTTCATCCACGACATCCCCTAGCCACCAGGCACGATCAAAAGGCTCACGATCCTGGCCGGCGTCCTCTCTATCGCGACCTCGGGCAGAACCACCCCTCCCCGCAAGGGAGCGCGGGCTAGCTCCCGCTCGACCAAGCGGCACTGGACCACCCGAAGCTGAAGCCATCGTACAAAACTAAACCGGCAACGGTCCACCCCGTTCGGTCCACGAAAATGAGGAGCCAGGCGGCCGGGACGGGCCGTCGCCTGGTGTGCAGTGCGGATCGGGGATCGCCACGCCATGGTGCGCGACCTTGAAATGATTGCGGAGCGCGCTCCGTCAGCGAGATCGCGCGAGATTGCGCGGGCGATCGGCGCCTATGGGCCGGGTTCGGCCAGAAGCCGGCAGAGCGTTGCCGCTTCCGCGACCTCGTCGAGGCGCCAGACCAGGTCGATGGCGGCCTCGACGTCGCCTCGCCACGGGCTTCGTCGCGAGAGGGCGCGCACCTTGTCCGCAATCTCCGCGTCGGTCAGCGGCGATGCCAGGCTGCCGCGGGCGTCGAGAACGGTCTTGGCGAGCACCCGGCCATCCGCGAGGCGGACCTCGACTCGGGCGGCGCCTTTCGGCAGGGCCGCGTCGAGCACCGGGACGACGCGCGTCCGGAGCGCCGCGACGGCAGGGTCGGCCGCCATCGCGGGCGCATACTCGTCGAGCCCGGCCGCGCCGGTGAGCAGCGCCACGGCGACGGTGTGCTGGAGCGACACCCGCGCGTCGCGCGCGTTCCTCACCACGCGGTCGCCACGGGCGAGGAGCAGGGCGTCGCCGGCGACGGTCACGCCTTCGACGGCCGCCGGGTCGATGCCATGGGCCGC
>JBIQKL010000052.1:9299-16074 GCA_044506555.1 Hyphomicrobiales bacterium
GCCGACGTTCTTTGCGGCCGTGGTCAGGTTCTCGACGAGACCGGCCGATTCGCTTGCGGCGATGCCGAGCGCATGCGCTACCGCCTCCGGCGACAGGCGGAGCAGCTTCGCCGCCGCTACCGCCGCGCCGAAGACGCCGCAGGTGGCGGTGATGTGCCATCCGCGGGCGTAATGTGCCGGCGATACCGAGAGGCCGATCCGGCACGCGACCTCGATGCCGAGCGCCAGCGCCAGGAGTACGTCCCGGCCCGATGCGACGTCGCGCTCGGCGAGCGCCAGCGCGGGCGGGGCGACGGGCGCAGTCGGATGGATGACGGTCGCGAGGTGGGTGTCGTCGAAGTCGAAGAGGTTGCCCGCCACGGCATTGGCGTAGGCGGCGTTGAGGATGTCGAAGCGCTCCGCGCGCCCGATCAGGCCGGCCTGGCGAGGACCGGCAAACGCGCCGAGCACGCCGACCGTCGCCCCGACCGCGGGGTCTCCCGCCGCGCCGAGCGCGCAGCCGATGAAGTTGAGGAGCGAGCGCTTTGCCTGGTGGCGGACCGCGGCAGGGAGATCGTCCCACGTCGTCGTGGCGACGAAGGCGGCGAGCGTCTCGCTCGCCGATCGGCCCGTCGCCATCGCTATGCCGAGGCGGCGTAGCGGCGGGCGAGCGCCGAGAGGCCGACGGCGAAGACGAGGATGCCGCCTTTGAAGATCGGCTGGAAATGGGTCGGCGCCCCGAAGATCGAGAGGCCGTTGAAGCCGACGGCGAGGATCATCACGCCGACCAGCGTCCCGAAGATGTGGAACTGCCCCTCGCGGATCGTCGCCGAGCCGAGGAAGACGGCGGCGAAGGCGTTGAGCAGGTAGCCGTCGCCGGCGCCCAGCGTGCCGCTGCCGAGCAGCGAGGAGAGCAGGATGCCGGTCAGCGCGGCGCAGAATCCAGCGGTCATGAAGGCAAACAGCTTGATCCGGTCGACACGGATGCCCGAGAGCCGCGCCGCCTCGATGTTGCTGCCGACGGCCTGCATCTTCTGGCCGAGATCGGTCTTGTTGAGGATCACCCAGAGGATGCCGAGCACGGCGAACATGATGATCACCGGATTGGGGATGCCGAACAGGATCCGGCCGATGGAGATCATCGTGAACTCGCGCGGCACGCCGACGGCGATCGGGAAGGCGCTGTAGGAGAAGCCGAGGCCGGTGAGGATGGTGCCGACGCCGAGCGTGGCGATGACGGCGTTGATGCCGACCTTGGTGACCAGGAGGCCGTTGATGCAGCCGATGAACGTGCCGAGCGCCAGCGATGCGAGGATCGCGATCGGGATCGGGAATCCCTGGTTCGCCATCAGGCCGCAGACGATCAGGCCGATGAAGCTCGCCACGAACCCGACGGAGAGGTCGAACTCGCCGACCACCAGCGTATAGGTCAGGCCCGCCGCGATGATCGCCGTCAGCGACGCCTGGCTGAGGATGTTGAGGAAGTTGGCGGTCGTCGGGAACGTCGTCGGCGCGGCGATCGAGAAGAACACGATCATCGCCAGCAGCCCGATGATCGTGCCGTAGCGCGAGATGAAGACCAGCGCGGCCCGCTTGCCGCTGCCCTTCCGCCGTACCTGCGCCGCCTGCCCTTCCGCTACCGTCGTCACGACCCCTTGCCCTTCCCTTCGTTCCAGTCGCCGAGCTCGCTGCCATGCATGTAGCTCAGCTCGATGATCCGGGCTTCGCTGATCTCGTCGCCGGCGAGTTCGCCGGTCACATGCCCCTCGCGCAGCACCACCACGCGGTCGGCGAGAATGGCGAGCTCCTCGACGTCGGACGAGATGACGATGATGCCCACGCCGTTTCGTGCCAGCTCGCGGATCGCTTCGTGAATCTCCTCGCGTGCGCCGACGTCGACGCCGCGCGACGGCTCGTCAAGGATGAGCACCTTGGTGTCCGGCCGCAGCCAGCGGGCGATCATCGTCTTCTGCTGGTTGCCGCCGGAGAGGCCGCTGATCCCGGCGCCGACCCCGGGTGCCTTGACGCTCAACTGCTGCATCAGCCGCTGGGCGCGGCCCCGCGCATTTCCGGCCGAGACGAACGGCAGGCCCGACATCGCGCGGAGCTGCGTCAGCGAGGCGACGTTGATGTTGAAGCCGACCGATTGGTCGAGCATGATCCCTTGCGCCCGGCGTTCCTCGGGCACGAGCGCCAGTCCCTTCGAAACCGCATCCGCCTCGTCGAGGATATCGAGGCGCTTGCCGTGCATCTCGAAATGACCGGCCTCGAGCCGGTCCACCCCGAGCGCGAGCCGCGCGATCTCGGTGCGACCCGAGCCGACCAGCCCGCCCAGCGCGAAGACCTCGCCGGGAAAGACCTCGAAGCTGACGCCCTTGACGGCATTGCCCCGCGCCACGCCGCAGGCTGCGAATACCGGCGTGCCCTCGCGCGCGGCGACGTGGCGTCGCTCCTGCTCGCCGGTGCCGACGTCGTGGCCGATGATCGCCCGTACCAGCCCCTTCTTGTCGAGCCGGCCGCGGACGCTCCGCTCGACGATGGCACCGTCGCGAAGCACGGTGATGCGGTCGCAGAGGTCGAGCACCTCGTCGAGCCGGTGCGAGACATAGAGGATGGCGACGCCGTCGTGGGCGAGATCGCGGATGATGCCGAAGAGCTTGTCGCTCTCGGCCGCCGACAGCGACGCCGTCGGCTCGTCCATGGCGATGAGATTCGCCTTCCGGACCAGCGCCTTCGAGATCATCACCAGCCAGCGCTCGGCGACGGAGAGCTCCACGACCCGCGTCTCCAGCGGGAAGTCGATGCCGACGCGCTCCGCCGCGGCGCGGGCGGCGATCCCGGAGCGCTTCCAGTCGATGAGGAACAGGCGCGTGACCTTCGGCGCGCCGAGCAGGATGTTCTCGAGCGCGCTGAAATGCGGCACCAGGTTGAGCTCCTGGTGGATGAAGGCGAGGCCGGCCGCCTCGCTCGCCTGCGGCGAGCCCTGGCGGAGCTCCCTGCCGTCGATGGTGATCGTCCCTTCGTCGGGGAGGGTAACGCCCGCCAGGCAGCGGATCAGGGTCGACTTGCCGGCTCCGTTGGCGCCGACGAGCCCGTGCACTTCGCCGCGGAGAATGTCCAGGTCGACGTCGCGGAGCGCGATCTCGCCCGCGAACTGCTTCTCGATGCCGCGGATCGCCATCCACGGGCGTACATCCTGCCGCGCGGCGGCAGGGTGCACGTCCGTGGCCGTCAATGGCGTGGCTTCACTGGGCAGGGTGGTCCGCCATGAACTGGTCGACATTGTCCTTGGTGACCACGATACCCGGAATCTCGATCGTCTTCGCCTCCCAGGAATCGCCGGCCTCGATCGAGTCGAGGATCGCCTGGAACACCGCCTCGCCCTCGGCGAAGGCCGGCTGCCAGACGGTGGCGGTCATGTCGCCATCCTTGACGAGCTGGATGCCCTGCGGGCTGCCGTTGATCGAGACGGTGATGACGTCGTCACGGGCGGCCTGGCGGAGCGCGGCGACGGCGCCCTGCGTCGGCTCGTCCCAGCACGACCAGATGGCGAGCTTCTTGTCGCCGCCTGCGGGGTTGGCGGTCAGCCAGTTGGCAGCGGCGGCGTTGCCGTTCTCGACCTGACCCGGCACCACCACCTCGTGATAGGTGACATGGATGTTGTCGTGACCGGCGACGCCCTCGTCGAACGCCACGCCGCGGTCGATGCAGAGCTTGCCGGGATGGAACGTCAACGCCAGGATCTCCGCCGGCGCGTCGCCGATCTGGGCGAGCAGGTAGTCGATCGAATCCTTGCCGACAGTCTGGCCGCTGGTGGTCACGACGATGCCGTCGACGATCTCGCCGCCCCAGGTGGCGACCGGGATGCCGGCGGCCTTGGCGGCCTCGAGGCCCGAGCCGATCGAGCTCGAGGCGAAGGCCAGAACGAAGATCGCGTCGACTTGCTGCACGGCGAAGCTGCTCATCGCCGCATTGGCCTGGTCGGCGCTCGCCTGGGTGTCGATCACCTTCACGTCCCAGCCGGCGGCATTGGCCGCCTTGGTCGCGCCGCCGATCACGTCGATGTTGAGCGCGTCATTGGCGAGCAGCGCCACGATGCCGAGCGTCTTGGCGTCGGCGGCGCTCATGCCGCCCGCCAACAGAACGGCCGCCGACAGCGCACCGGCGAACACTTTCCTCATCTTTTCCTCCCTTCGGTCACGCAGCGCGTGACGTTCGATCCCAGTCGCTCGCCTGCTGTGGCCGGAATGCCGGTCGGCGTGTGGGCGTCTCGCCCGATCCACGCTCTTCGCGGCACGCCGGCAGCAAACCCTCGGTCCTCCCGTCGACCGCAGCGTCGCCATGCTTGGCTCCGTCCGGTCATGGTAGCGGTATCTTGCCCGATAAGCAGGGTGCTGCGCAAGGGCGCTTCTCGCTCTCACGCGGTTCGCGATGACAGCGCGGCAGCTTGTCGCGCGGAGGGTCGTCAAACGGCTGCATTCCGCCGACTTCGCGGCCGCAATCTCCGGTCCCGGCGACGCGGCGCGGGAACGATCGCTGCGGGCTCGACAAGATCTCGCGGACTTGCGATACGGTACCGCTATCTGATCCATTGACGATCAGCGACGATACGGACCCGGCCTTGGTCCGGAGGATGGGCCTTGGTCCGTGTCCGCGGGTCGATGCCGGTCTCGAGCAGGAGGACTCTTCGCGATGAACGTGACCTACGACTTCTCCGGCAAGAACGTGCTGCTGATCGGCGGCACCACCGGCATCGGCCGTGCGACCGCGCTCGCCTTCGCGCGGGCCGGTGCGAACCTGTTCGTCACCGGCCTCGGCAAGGATGCCGGCGCCAGCCTGGTCAAGGACGTGAAGGAGGGCTCCGGCGTCGAGATGGAGTTCGCCGAGGTGGACGTTCGGGACACGGCGACGATGAAGTCCCTCCACGAGCGCGCCTTCGAACGCTTCGGCCGCATCGACGTCGCCTTCAACAACGCCGGCATCCCGGGCAAGACCGCGCCGGTGCAGGACCTCGAGGAGGCCGACTTCTACGACCTCATCGACGTCAACCTGAAAGGCATCTTCAACGGCCTCAAGTTCCAGGTGCCGCACATGACCGATGCCGGCGGCGGCGCCATCGTCAACACCTCGTCGCTGTTCGGCGTGATGGGCTATGCGACCACGGCGGTCTATTGCGCCAGCAAGTGGGGCGTGATCGGCCTCACCAATTCGGTGGCGCTCGAGGTGGCGCGGAAGAACATCCGCGTCAACGCGATCGCTCCGGGCTCGGTGATGACGCCGCTGCTCAGCGGCATGTTCGGCAGCGAGCAGAGCGCCAAGGACACGGTCCTCCCCGTCATCCCGATGGGCCGGATCAGCGACCCTTCGGAGATCGCCAACCTCGTCCTCTTCCTCGCCTCCGACGCGGCGTCCTTCATCACCGGCCAGGCGGTGGTGATCGATGGCGGCGGCTTCGTCGCCGGCGCCGACAAGCTCTGAGGGGACGCCCGAGGCGGGGAGCGCTGGCGCGCTCCCGCGATTCGGTTGCTGCAGGCGGCGCCGCGCTCAGCCGCCCGCTGCGGTCTCCGCCTCGTAGGCCTTGATCGCCTCGGACGCGATGCGGAACGCCTCGAGCGAGGCCGGCACGCCGCCATAGATCGCCACCTGCATCAGGATCGCCTGGATCTCGGCCGGGGTCACGCCGTTCCGGAGCCCTCCGCGGACATGGAGCTTCAGTTCGTGCCCGCGGTTCATCACGCTCAGCATGGCGATGTTGAGCATGCTCCGGGTCTTGTGGGGCAGGGCGTCGTCGCCCCATACCTCGCCCCAGCAATACTCCGTGACGAGCTTCTGGATCGGGCGGTTGAAGTCGTCTGCGGCCGCCCAGGAGCGCTCCACGTGCTCGGCCCCGAGGACCTTCTTCCGGTTCTCGAAGCCCTTGTCGAACATGCTCATTTCCAACTGTCCTTCCGTATGTGGCCGCTCAGGCGACCCGGCTCGTCTCGCCGTCGGCGAGGGCGATCTCGACGACCTGTTGCCCGCGCGCCGTCAGCCGCGACGGAAACACCTCCTTCAGCCGGTCCTCGTGCACCGGGATGACCCGGCGCACCTCGCGGCCGACCGTTTTCAGCATGGTGTCGCTGGCGAAGATCAGGTTCGACTGGCTGCCCACCGCGAGCCCGATCGGCACGATCTGCGGCGCATCGGGATCGAGGCCGGTGAGGTTGTCGTAGGTGTAGATCAGGTCGCCGGCGAAGATCCACGCGTCCTGGCTGTCGCGGGCGCCGTCGTTGCGGACGGTGACGTACATCGAGCCGTAGGTGTGGGTGTCGGCGGCGAGATGGACGTCGATGCCGGGCAACACGTCCTCGCGGTCGCCGTCGATGGTCACCATCCGCCCCTGGCGGGCGAGCTCCACGGCCTTGGCGATGTCGGCGGGATCGGTGCCGCCGACCAGGAAGCGGAACTCCGGGCCGAGGGTGAGCGACCACACCCATTTGACGAGCTCGCGCTGCTGGATGTAGAAGGTCGCGTTGGGAAAGAAGTCCAGGGCGCCCATGTGGTCGAAATGGGCGTGCGTGACGAACACGATGGTCACGTCCTCCGGGCGGACGCCGACCTCGGCCAGCACCTCGGTCGGGTGGCGGAAATTGGAGACGCCGTATGAATCGGCGAGCGCCTTGCCGAAGGCGGTGTGGTCGTACCCGGTGTCGATGAGGATGGTCTCGCCCATCCCCTTGAGGACGGCAAAGCCGTAGGGGAGCTTCCTGGTGCCCTGGTGCATCGGTCCGTAGAGCATCACGCTCCGCGGGAACTT
>JBIQKL010000052.1:16174-24929 GCA_044506555.1 Hyphomicrobiales bacterium
GCCCATCACGCCGACGACGGCCTCGAGCGCCGCTGCCGCCGCGCCGACATGATGGAAGTGATGGGCGGCCGCGGCAGGTACCGTCAGTGTCGCGAGCACCGCGCGCGTTGCTGCGAGCGCCTCCGCCGCCATCCGCCGGGGAGTCTCGGTGTCGAACGCGCCCTCGCGCCGAAGCATGGCGATCAGAGCCAGGCCGCCGAGCTGCGTCGCCGTCTCGCGGAGGCGCTCGAAGGCCGGCTCGCAGGCCACGACGTAGCGCAGCGTGGCGTCGGCAAGCCGCTCGGCCTCGGCTGGGCTGGTCATGGCCGGCATGGTCCTCCCCGATGTCGCGCCGGACTATACGCGGCCACGGTACCGCTAACAAGACGAAGCGCGCCGGCTTGCCTTTTGCGTGGTCGTAGCGCTTCAATGACGCGATGAGCGAGGAGACGAGAAGCCCGCGCCGCCGGATCGGCGGCAGCGGCGCGCGGATGCGCGACGTGGCCCAGCGGGCCGGTGTGTCGCCGATGACGGTCTCGCGCGCCCTCAGCATGCCCGACCGGGTGTCGCCCGAGATGCGCGAGAGGGTCGAGCGCGCCGTCAAGGAGATCGGCTACCTTCCCAACCACCTGGCGAGCAGCCTCTCGTCGAACCGCTCGACCACCATCGGCCTGATCGTGCCGAGCATCGACAACTCGATCTACACCCAGACGATCAAGGGGCTTTCGGCCAGCATACGTCGCTCCGGCTTCCAGCTCATGATCTCGGAATGCGGCTACGATCCCGCCGAGGAGGAAGAGCTCATCGCCTCCCTCCTCACGCACCGGGTCAGCGGCCTCGTCCTCCACAACACGGTGCACACGACGCAGGCGGTGTCGATGATCCGCCAGTCGGGCGTGCCGGTGGTCGAGAACGGCAACCTTCCCGATACGCCCGTCGACATGGCCGTCAGCTACTCCAACCGGGCCGCCGCCGCTGCCATGACCCTGCATCTCGGCCGGCTGGGCTACCGGAAGATCGCCTTCGCGAGCCTCGCGGCGCTCAACAACGATCGCTCGCGGAGCCGCATCGCGGGCTATCTCGACGCCCTGAAGGCGCTCGGCCAGGAGCCCGATCCGCGGCTGATGATCGAGACCGATCGCGGCCTGGGCGCAGGGGCGGAAGCGGTCGCGCGGATCGTCCAGGGAGTGCCCGAGGCGGACGCGCTGTTCTGCGCCGGTGACGTGCTTGCCGTCGGGGCGCTGTTCGAATGCCAGCGGCGCGGCTGGTCGGTGCCGGGCCGGATCGCCATCGCGAGCTTCGACGACGTCGATCTCCTCCGCCACGTGTCGCCGGCGGTGACGACGCTGCGCCTCCCCCGCTACGACATCGGCGAGCGCTCGGCGCAGATGCTGATCAGCCGCATCATCGACGGTGCCGACCACCTCCGCGGCAGCGTCGTCGACCTGAAGTTCGAGATCATCCAGCGCGAGAGCGCGTGATCGGCCCCGGGGCCTAAGACTCGCGAGAACACCGATCAGCATTTTCGAGAACGGGCTCGAAGCACGTGAGGCCAAGCCGCCTTCTCCGCTTGCCAGCGTGGCGGCGTCAATCTAATGTCTGGTCTGGTACCGGTACCAGAAAGTTGGCTGCCGGATGGAGGTCCCGGTCTTCGTTCCATGACAGTGCACGAACTCGACCTGGGTCGGACGGTCCCGCCGGTGCTCCGCGGCCGCACGGCTCTCGTTACCGGATCGACCGGCGGGCTCGGGCTCGCGATCGCGGGCGCCCTGGCCGAGGCGGGCTGCGGCGTGATGCTGAACGGTCTCGAGCCCGACGAGGCGATGCGGGCGGAGTGCGCCGGCCTCAGCGAGCGCACGGGCGCGCCGGTACGCTACATGAGGGCCGATCTTGCCACGGCGAGCGAGGTCGAGATGCTGGTGGAGGCGACCGTCGCCGAACTCGGCGCCGTGGACATCCTCGTCAACAATGCCGTCGTCCGGCATTTCGCGCCGATCGTCGATTTCGCGCCCGAGCATTGGGATGCGGCGGTGGCCGTCAATCTCTCGGCGGCCTTTCATGCCATCCGTCTTTCCCTGCCCGGGATGCGGGCCCGCGACTATGGCCGCATCTTCAACATGACCTCGGTCTACGGTACGCGCGCCACGCTCGACCGCGTCGACTACATCACCACCAAGTCGGCGCTCCTCGGGCTGACGCGCTCGGTTGCCCTCGAGAACCTCGACTACGACGTGACCTGCCACAGCATCTGCCCCGGCTCGGTGTTGACGCCGAGCATCGAGAGCCGCGTCACGCGGCTCATGGAGGAGCAGTCGCTGTCGCGCCAGGCGGCGGAGGAGCTGTTCCTCCGGGGCAAGCAGCCGCGCGCCCGCTTCGTGCCCGCCCGCAGCGTGACCGACCTTCTCGTCTTCCTGTGCGGACCGGTCGCCCGCGACATGACCGGCGCGATGCTGCCGGTCGAAGCCGGCTGGCTGGCGAGCTGACGCGGCGCGGCAATCTGGAGGAACATTGCGATGGCGGACAACACACCCCTCGGCTTCGTCGGGCTTGGCACGATGGGCGGCGTGATGGCGTCGCGGCTGGTCGACGCCGGCCATGCGCTCGTCGTCTGCGACACCAATCCGGCGGCCGTGGCGGCGCTGGTCGAGAAGGGCGCGGTAGCCGCGGCGACACCGGCCGAAGTCGCATCGCAGGCGGAGATCGTCTTCGCCAGCCTGCCGACCCCGGCCGTCGTCCATTCCGTCGCCACCGGGCGCGACGGCATCGCCGACGGCGAGAGGGTGCGCATCCTGGTCGATCTCTCGACCACCGGGCCGCGCGTATCCGGCGAGGTCGCAAAGGCGCTCGCGGCGCGGGACGTCGTGCTGGTCGATGCGCCGGTGAGCGGCGGCCGTGCCGGTGCCGTCAAGGGTGCGCTCGCGGTCATGGTGGCTGCCCCGCAGGCGGCCGGCGACGAGGTCGCGCCCTATCTCGCGACGTTCGGGAAGGTCATCCGCGTCGGCGAGAAGGCCGGCCTCGCCCAGACCATGAAGCTCGTCAACAACCTGATCTCGGTGGCGGCGATCGCCATCACGTCGGAGGGCATGGCGATGGGCGTCAAGGCCGGGCTCGACGCGCAGGTGATGATCGACGTGCTCAACGCGAGCAGCGGCCGGAACAGCGCTACCGTCGACAAGTTCCCCCGTGCGGTCCTGCCGCGCAGCTTCGACTTCGGCTTCACCACCGGCCTGTCGATGAAGGACATCCGCCTCTGCATCCAGGAGGCCGACGCCCTGGGCGTGCCGCTGCCCGTCGGGTCGGCGGTGCAGCAGGTCCTGTCGATCACCAACCAGGTCTATGGCCCGGATTCGGACTTCACCTCGATCTGCAGGCTCATCGAATCGTGGGCCGGGGTGGAGGTGAAGCCGCATGGCGGAGACACCGCAGCATGACCGATACCTATGCCCTCTACGCGATCCGCTACGGCCACCACGATCGCACCGCCACCCACAACTTCATCGGCGGCGACCCGCATGACGGGCCGATGCCGCTCGACTACTTCGTGTGGGCGATCGTCGGGGACGAGCGGACCTTCGTCTTCGACACCGGCTTCGACCATCCGACGTCGCTCCGCCGCCATCGGAAGCTGGTGCGGCCGGTCGGCGAGGGGCTCCGCATGATCGGCGTCGAGCCCGAAAGCGTGCAGGACGTGATCCTGTCCCACCTGCATTTCGATCATTGCGGCAACCACGGGCTCTTTCCCAACGCCCGCTACCATCTCCAGGATTCGGAAATGGCGTACTGCACCGGACGCTGCATGTGCCACGCCTATCTCCGCGGCCCCTACGAACTCGACGACGTCACCGACATGGTCGGCAAGGTCTTCGCCGGGCGTGTGACCTTCCACGACGGCGTCTCGGAGATCGCGCCGAACCTCACCGTCCACCGCGTCGGCGGTCACTCGCGGGGACTGCAGATGGTGCGCGTGCTGACCCGGCGCGGCTGGGTCGTGCTCGGCTCGGACGCGGCCCACTTCTATGCCAATTTCGAGGAGCGGCGGCCCTTCCCGGTGCTCGAGAGCGTCACGGACATGCTCGAGGGCTTCGACACCATGTACCGCCTCGCGAGCTCGCCCGACCACATTATCCCCGGTCACGATCCGCTCGTGGTCCGCTACTATCCGGAGGCGCTGCCGGGCGTCGGCGACATCGTCCGTCTCGACGCCGAGCCGAATCGAAGCGGATAGGTCGCCGCGCCGTCTCAGGCCGGTGTGTCCGGCCTCATTCCTTCACGGGCACGGTGTAGTTGAGCGGCAGGCGGCCGCCGTCGGCATAGATGGTCTGGCCGGTGATGTAGCTCGCCTCGTCGGAGGCGAGGAAGGCGGCGATCGCCGCGATCTCCCGCGGCTCGCCGATCCGGCCGAGCGGCGTTCGCGACAGGATCGTGGTGCGCACCTCGGGATTGTTCATCACCGACTCGAGCATCTCGGTGGCGATCGAGCCGGGGCCGATGGCGTTGACGCGGATGCCATGCGGGGCGAGCGACAGGGCCATCACCTTGGTGAGCTGCGAGAGGCCGCCTTTCGACACTGAGTAGGGCACCTGGTCGGGAATGGCGAAGACGGCGTTGACCGAGGATAGGTTGACGATGGCGCCCGGCCGGCCGCCGGCCTTGATCCGCTCGACCATGTGGCGGGCGACGGCCTGGCCGCAGAGGAAGGCGCCCTTGAGGTTGACGCGGAGCACCCGGTCGAAGTCCTCCGGGTCGAGCTCGAGGAAGTCGGCCTTGACCAGGATCGCCGCGTTGTTGACGAGGACGTCGATGTCGCCGAAGCCGTCGACGGTCGAGGCCACCAGGTTCCGGACGTCCAGCCGCTCGCCGACGTCGCATTCGACGTAGCGGATCCTGCCGATGCCCTCGAGCGCCGCCACGGCTCGCGGCCCGGCCTCGTCGTCGGTGTCGGCGATCACCACCCGCGCCCCTTCCTCGAGGAAGCGTCTGGCGATGGCGTAGCCGATGCCATTCGCGCCGCCCGTCACCACGGCCACCTTGTTGTCGAGGAGCATCGTCCACCCTCCTGTTGGCGAGCGCGCTGCGCCCGGCCGATAAGTAGCGCAGTCCGGTTGCCGCCGCGACAGGCCGCGGGCTATCATCGCGATTCCATCCCCCGGCATTTCCCCCGACGCGACGCCGCCATGATCGACGACCCCTGGTTCTACGTCGCGGCCATTCCCGCCGTGCTGGTGCTCGGCCTCGCCAAGGGCGGTTTCGGCTCGGTGGGGCTTCTCGTCGTCCCGATCCTGTCGCTTGCCGTGTCGCCGGTCCAGGCGGCGGGGATCGTGCTGCCGATCCTGGTCCTGAGCGACGTCGTCGCGCTCGCGTCCTACTGGAGCGAATGGGACAGCAAGGTGCTCGCGATCATGCTGCCCGGCGCGCTGGCGGGCGTCGCCGTGGGGTGGTGGACCGCCGCCTGGGTCGGTGAGGAGCAGATCAGGCTGATCCTCGGGGTCATATCGGTGGCCTTCGCGCTGAACTACTGGCTTCGCCAGCGGCGCGCCATCCACGCCCACCCGCAAAACGTCGCCAAGGGTACGTTCTGGGGCGCGCTCAGCGGCTTCACCAGCTTCGTGAGCCACGCCGGCGGGCCGCCGTACCAGATCTACGTGACGCCGCTCCGGCTCGCGCCGCGCATCTTCGCCGGGACGATGGTGGTGTTCTTCTTCATCGTCAACGCGCTGAAACTGGTGCCGTACTTCTTCCTCGGCCAGTTCAGCACGGAAAATCTCCTGACGTCGGCCGTGCTGCTGCCGGTGTCGCTCCCGGCGACGTTCTTCGGCGTCTGGCTGATCCGGCGCATCGAATCGAAGCGCTTCTACGAAGTCGTCTATTTCCTGATCTTCGCGATCGGGGTGTTCCTGATCGGCGAGAGCATCGCCGATCTCGCTCGGGCATAGCTGGCCGCGAACCGGCCGGCGGATGGGCCGATCGGATTCAGGTTGGCTTTCGCCAAACCCCGATGATCGACTTTCCGATTTTCCGACCCGTGAGCGGGTCGATCGCACGCGAGACCGGCACCATGAGGCGGTCCCACATCATGATCTGGCTCCGGGTCGGATGGGCGGACTTCAGGAGCATCCGATTGGCCGCGCTTGCGAGAACGCCGACCGCGTCGATGTAGATGAGACGGACGAGCTCCATGCCTTCCGGACCGGCTTCGGTCAGCGTCCGCCTGCTGTAGCGGCGAAAGTGGCCGAGTGCCGTGTCGAACGGCGTGAACAGCCACTGGTGCGCAGGGGACAGCACGATCAGATTGCCCCCGGCGGTGAGATGGCGGGACACCTGCTGTAGCTCCGCCCGATCGTCATCGATGTGCTCGAGCACATCGATGTACAGCGCCGTGTCGAACAGCTCGGTCTCTGCCAGATCCGCCACGACGCCGACCCTGATCTCGCAATGCGCAGGAAGCCGGCCGCTGGCGCGATCCTCCGACATTCTCGCCGCGAGGGAGGGATCCGGCTCGAGTGCGAGCCAGCGCTCGACGTCACCGCCGGCCAGCAACCTGGCGGTGGCGCCGATCCCGGCCCCCACGTCCAGCACGTTCCTGCCGACATGGGGCGCGATCGCACGTGACCAATAGCGCTTCCATTTCTGGGCGCCGGAGAAGAGATCGAGCTCATCGCCGACGTACTCCAGTTCCGTGTTGGTCATGCGCGATCGTGGTCCGGAACGAGCAACCTCAGAACGGCTTCCGGCCCGCTCGACGTTCTTCGGTCGACATCCCTCGGTCGCGGCAACGCCGTGGAATTTGCCTTCGGTTCGAAGCGCATTTCTCACCTCACGGATTGGACGGCTGCGTTTCAATACGAAGAGCACCTGCAAATGTTCCCTACGGCCGGCACCGAATCGGCCCGGACACGGGGATTCAAGTCCGATGCGGCCGCCCGGCGTGCCGCCTGTCAGGCGTATCGGCGCTGCTGTTCCTCGGCGATGCTGCGGGCATGATCGTAAAGAATACGGTCGCCTTCCGTAAACGCCTCCAGCACCTGCATCGCTTCCTTGCCGACATCGGCTCTCTGAGGGGAACCGGACGACGACATGTGACGAGGCACCTCCATCGCCGGTTTGAGACCGAACATCGCCGGGAGCACCCGTACGTCCCGTTCGAGCGTGAGGGTCGTCCCTACCCACGCACAGGAATCGAGATGCCGCAATGCTGCATCGAGTCCGCGGCCGGCCGCGACTTCCTCTTTGCCGGCGAGGAAGTGCGTCATGATTCCGAGAATCGCGCGCATCTGCGATTTCGGATCGAGCAGGAGTTCGTCGATCGAGTGCGCAAGGGCTTCATCGGCGCCCCGTTGGGCAGCGGGGCCGAAAACTCCCTCATGCGCGTGGGCGCGCCAATACCGATACGTCGACAGCACGAGCTCGATGGGATCGCGCAAGACCGTCAGGACGGCTGGGCGCTCGGGGAACAAGGCAAGCGTATCCCAGTCGAAATGGCCCCCGAGCAGCGCGTAGCCACTCGCGCGGTCTCGCAGTTCCTGCTCCGACATCGCCACATGAGAGCGCCCCGGACGGACGGTGTGGGAGAGAATCGCAAACAGCGATGTGCCACCCGATTTTGGAATGTGCAACTGGAACAGCAAATTCTTCTCCCGCACGGCGATCACGACTGGAGGAACCGGCAAGTATGGTGGAGGCCCGTGGTCAGTCGACCTCGAACGTTCGAAAAGTGCCGGAAAGGGGGCTGCCGGTGACGCGGTCAGTCCGAAGGCTAGCCTTCCGTTCGGCCCGGATAGGGATGGCTCTTGAGAAGGCGGGCCAGATGGGCGGCATTCGCGGCGAGCGACTCCGTGGTCTCCTGGGTCTTGTCCTGCGGACCGTCGAGGTCCTTGTAATCGACCGAACCCATCGCCTCGCCCACCCAATAGGTGCCTCCGCCGGCCGGCACGGTGAACCCGACATCGTTCAAGGCTTGGAAGATCTCTGCGTGACAATGATGCGCCCCATCTTCGTTACCCACTACGGCCACCACCGCCACCTTGCCGTAGGGCGGCATTCGTCCGTTCTCGTCGGCCTCGCCCAGAAAGGCGTCCATTCTCTCCAGGACGCGCTTGGCGATGCTCGAGGGCTGACCGAGCCATATCGGCGTTCCGAGCACCAGGATATCCGCGTCGAGGATGAGCTGTCGCAAGGCCGGCCACTCGTCGCCGTCACCCTCGTCGGCCGTCACGCCGGGGGCGATATCGAAGTTCGCGACCCGCCGCACGTCTCCGCTTACGCCATGGGCCCGAAGCGCCTCGAGCACTTCACCCAGGAGCTTGTCGGTCGATGACGCCGCATCGCCACGCTTGAGCGTGCAGTTGAGCGCGAGCGCCTTGAGGCCGGCTTCGATAGGGCTTTTCATGCGGTCGCCTTCGCAAACGGAGAAGGGGTACGGGCAGGGAGCTGCTCCCCGCGGCCTTTCGCGTAACGTCCGCGCGTTGCCTACCGTTCCCGTCCTGCGGGGAACGGATCCGACGATCGCCGGAGAGGACTTGCCCGACAAAGAGCACGGGCGGCTCTTTCCCGAGAGACTGTTTCGCGTGCCGTCACTCGGCTGCCTCAAGCCGCGGGATCTGGTCGAGGGCATCCCCGATTTCGGCCTCAGCGATCCGGAGATCATAGGCGTCCTGCATGGCGAGCCAGGACTCAGGGCTGGTGCCCGTGAGCCTTCCGATCCTCAACGCCATGGGCGGCGTCACCGGATGCGTCTCGTCGAGGATGTTGTAGAGCTGCCGGCGCGACACGCCGAGCA
>JBIQKL010000052.1:25029-27076 GCA_044506555.1 Hyphomicrobiales bacterium
ACCGGATGCGTCTCGTCGAGGATGTTGTAGAGCTGCCGGCGCGACACGCCGAGCAACTTGGCGATGTCCACCTTGGACCGGCCGAGAGCGGGAAGTACGTCCTCCCGCAGGAGCTCGCCGGGGTGAGTAGGCCGGAGCCCGGCCATCAGGGGATTGGGGCTCATCAGTGGTGGTCCTCCATGTCGACGTCGATGGCGTCCGTGCCATCCCATCCGAACGTGATCCGCCAGTTTCCCGTCACCCGGACCGAGTAGCGGGCAACGCCCTTCAGTGGGTGGAAGAACCAGCCCGGCAAGTCCATGTCGCCGGGTTCCTTGACCACATCCAGCCGGACGAGGATGCGCCGGACCCGATCCGCATTCTGAACCGGCAACCGTGAGGCATCACCCTTTTCGGCGAACCGGCGGAGTGGCTTGCTGCGGAACGTCCTGATCATGAATGTAAACTGTTGCTGCACATGCCCGATGTCAACGGAAATGTGCAGAGATAGTGCACAACGGTGCGGTTCAATGCCCATCCGTCCTCCTCTCCATCGTCCATTGGGTCACCGCACGAAGCGCGAGCGCCAGCATGTAGCCGACGCCCGCAGGGCGGTGCCCGGCAACACGCGGCTACATCCGCTCCCGGGACGTCGAGAGCGCAGTTCGTCGGCGTCGCTCTCCCTCTGCGGCTACTGCTCGAGCGGGAAGGCCTGCCGGCCGACTTTCAGGTGACGGTTGCTTCCACGATATGCCAGTCCCGCGGGCCGGAATCTTTCTCGGGCCAGAGCGCGGAGGCGATATCGGACACGGGCACAACCGACACGTCTCGGTATCCGAACGCCTCGAGGGCGACCCGAAGCTCTTGCGGGTCGTCCGGTAGGGCGAAGCGGTGCATCGACGCCTGGGGATAGAGCGCATTCCTCTGGTCCACGCGCTCGTCCTCCCAGAAATCAAACGTGATCTGGCTTCCGGCAGCGAGACCGAGACTCTCCGGGTCCAGAATGGAACGTGATGCTTCTGGCGGAAGATGAAAAGTGACGCCCTCCAGGAAAAGAGCCGTCCGTTGGGCGGGATCGAAACCGGCGTCTTGCAGCCGTTCTCGAAGATCCGGCGCGCAGAGGCTCAGTCCCAGTGGAACCACGTGATCCGGATACGCGATCCCATTCTCGCCGAGAATGCGCCGTTTCCGGTCCATCGTCTCGGGCAGGTCGACTTCGATGACCAGCGTTCCGCGGGCAACGATCTCCGGCAGCCACAGAGCGCGCGTGTCGTATCCCACGCCGAGCATAAGCACTTGGTTCACCTCGGCGGCCGCAGACGCCATGCGTTCGCTGAAGCGCCGAAACCGGGCGAAGCACAGATCGACCGTGCGAGGGTCCGCGGCGTAGCTGGCTGCAGCGTGCCGACGGATACCATCGGAAACGAAGAGCGCCGCGTGGGGATCCGCGATGCCGAGGCTGCTCTCGAGGAACCTCGCGCGAAAGAACGTCATCCCACCGTCTTCACCACCGGTCCGTGACGCGCGCGTCATCACCTCTCTCTTCGCAGCCTCCAACCGACCACGGACGGGCAAAGGCGCGCAAGGGGCCACGGCATGTCAAGCGGGAGATCGCCGTGTCGGGCGAGGACGAGGGGCTGTCGTATTCGCCGACGTCGGCATCGCGGGATCGAGAGAAAGCGGCGACGCCGACGTGCTTGCCAGCCACGCGGCTGGCCGACCCGGGCCATTGTGGAAATCGGCCCTCGAACGGGTCATCGCGGCCGGCTGACCGGCGTCATGGCCGAATGGTGCGGGCGGTCGGACTCGAACCGACATATCCGTGAGGACGGCGGATTTTGAGTCCGCTGCGTCTACCAGTTCCGCCACGCCCGCCGCGGACTCCTGCCTTCGCCTTCACGCAACGCTCCCGCGTCGATGGCAGCGCAAGGTTAAGGCGCCGCGGATCATAGACGGACCGCGGTCGGCGTCAATGTCAGTCGGCTCGATCGCGGCCGTCGGCGGGCCGGGACGGCGCCGACGGCGGGGACTCGCAAAATCGCCGCAATCCGCCATATTGCCCCGCAGC
>JBIQKL010000052.1:27176-28477 GCA_044506555.1 Hyphomicrobiales bacterium
GCGCCGACGGCGGGGACTCGCAAAATCGCCGCAATCCGCCATATTGCCCCGCAGCAAGGCCTATGCTAATCGACCCGTGGCTTTCGGGCACGGGGACGGTCCGGCTTGATCGGGCGGGCCCGGAAAACCAAAATCCGTCAAGGCCTTGGATGAAGAATAGGGGCTGGGTTTCCCGGGGAGGAGGCCCTTGGCGTCGGAGAAGCGGAAACAGGTGGCAAAGCAATCCTCACAGACTTCCGGACTCGCCGAGCGCTACGCGACCGCTCTGTTCGAGCTCGCCGAGGACGACAAGGCGCTCGCCGCGCTCGAGAACGACGTCGGCCGCTTCGCCACGCTCCATGACCAGAGCGACGACCTCCAGGCCTTCATCCGGAGCCCGATCTACACCGCCGAGGAGCAGGTCCGTGCCATCGAGGCGGTGCTCCGACATGCCGGCATCGACGGTCTCGCTGCGAATTTCTTCAAGGTCATCGCGCAGAACCGGCGGCTGTTCGCCGTGCCGGGGATCATCGCCGCCTTCCGGAAGCTCCTCGCGCAGAAGCGCGGCGAGGTCACGGCGGAGGTGACCAGCGCCGAGCCGCTGTCGGAGGCCCATCTCGCGGCCCTCAAGGAGGCGCTTAAAGCCTCGCTCGGCAAGGACGTGACGCTCGACACGCGCGTCGATCCCGCGCTGATCGGCGGTCTCATCGTCAAGGTCGGGAGCCGGATGATCGATTCGTCCCTCAAGACCAAGCTCAGTTCACTCAAGCTCGCCATGAAAGAGGTCGGCTGATGGATATCCGCGCCGCAGAAATCTCCTCGATCCTCAAGGACCAGATCAAGAATTTCGGCAATGACGCCCAGGTCTCCGAGGTCGGCACCGTCCTGTCGGTCGGCGACGGCATCGCCCGCATCTACGGCCTCGACAACGTCCAGGCCGGCGAGATGGTCGAGTTCCCCGGCGGTATCCGCGGCATGGCGCTCAACCTCGAGAGCGACAATGTCGGCGTCGTGATCTTCGGCTCCGACCAGGGCATCCGCGAGGGCGACACGGTGAAGCGCACCGGCGCCATCGTCGAGGTGCCGGTCGGCAAGGGCCTGCTCGGCCGCGTGGTCGACGCCCTCGGCAACCCGATCGACGGCAAGGGCCCGATCGAATCGAGCGAGCGCCGCCGGGTCGACGTCAAGGCGCCGGGCATCATTCCGCGCCGCTCCGTGCACGAGCCGATGCAGACCGGCCTCAAGGCGATCGATGCGTTGATCCCGGTCGGCCGCGGCCAGCGCGAGTTGATCATCGGCGACCGCCAGACCGGCAAGACCGC
>JBIQKL010000053.1:0-2862 GCA_044506555.1 Hyphomicrobiales bacterium
ATGGCGGCCGCCGTGGAGGCGGCCGAGCGCGGCCTCTCGGTCCTGGTCGTGGACGACGCGCCGGCCCCGGGCGGCCAGATCTACCGCGGCATCGAGGCATGTCCCGCCGAGCGCCGGGCCCTGCTCGGCAAGGACTACGCGGCCGGCGCCGAGCTCGTTGCGGCGTTCCGTGCCGGGCGCATCGACTATCGGCCGGCGACGGCGCTATGGCATCTGGCGCCCGACCTCGGGGCGGCGATCGCCAGCAACGGCGTCGCGACGGCCGTGCGGCCGAAGCACGTCCTGCTTGCGACGGGCGCCCTCGAGCGCCCCTTTCCCATTCCCGGCTGGACGCTGCCGGGCGTCATGACCGCCGGGGCGGCGCAGATCGCGCTCAAGGCGGCGGGGTCGGTCCCGGAGGGGGACGTGGTCCTCGCGGGCACCGGGCCGCTCCTCTACCTCGTGGCCGGGCAACTCGCCGCCGCTGGCATCAGCCCCCGGGCCGTGGTCGACACCACGGGCGGCGCCCGCGCGCTCCGTGCATTGCCGCGCCTGCCTGCCGCCCTCGGTGCCCACCGGATGCTTGCCAAGGGCACGGCGATGCTCGGACGCCTCGCGAGGTCGCCGACGCGCTGGTTCCGCGGCGCCACGGACCTGCACCTGCTCGGCAGCGGTTCCGTCGAAGCAGTGCGCTTCCGGCATGGCGGCCGGGCACACCGGATCGCGACGCGTGCCGTCCTCCTGCATCACGGCGTCGTCCCGGCCTTGCAGGTGACGCTCGGGGTCGGTGCGGCGACGCGTTGGAACGCGCAGCAGCTCTGCTTCCTGCCCGTCCTCGACGCATGGGGCGAGAGCAGCCGCCCGGGGCTGTTCATCGCCGGCGATGGCGCCGGGATCCTCGGCGCCGAGGCGGCGGCGCTCACCGGGCGCCTCGCGGCGCTCCGAATCGCCGGGAGACAGCAAGGAGCAGAGGTGGAACGGGACGCCGCAGCGATCCGCCGCAAGCTCGCGCCGCTTCGGCGGGTGCGCGCCTTTCTCGATGCGCTGTACCGTCCGCTGGACGCGATCCGCCGTCCCGCGGACCCGGCCACCATCGTCTGCCGTTGCGAGGCGGTAACCGCCGGAGCGATTCGCGATACCGCCGCGCTGTCCGGGACCGGCCCCAATCAGGTGAAGTTCTTCTCGCGCTGCGGGATGGGCCCCTGCCAGGGGAGGTTGTGCGGCCTCACTGTGACGGAGGTCCTTGCCGAGACACTCGGCCGCTCGCCGGACGAGATCGGCCACTATCGCGTTCGCTCGCCCTATCGCCCGGTGACCCTCGGCGAGATCGCGACCCTCGACGCGGCCACCGAGTACCAGCAACTCACCTTCTCCTGACGCAGCTTCCGCCTTCTGGAACTCGATCCCGCGGCAGAGGCGGAAGGTGCCCGGCTCGAGGCCTGGGATTCGTCCCGAGAGGCGAAAAGCCCCGGAGCGGTCGCACGGGACGGAACGCGTTCGACTCGTTCGCTCTCAGGAGGCGGCCTTTTTCACGACGCGGATCGTCATGTTCTCTGCGCTTGATTCGACGCGGTCCCGGCCGTTCAGTTTGGCTCGGTACAGAGCCGCATCCGCACGCTCGAGAACCTCCGCGACCGTTTGCTCGTCGCCGAAGGCAATTGCGACGCCGCCGCTCAACGTCGCCCCAATCTCCCTTCCGTCCACGTTCAACGCTGCTTCACGGAACGCTCTACGAAGCCGATCTGCGATTTCGGCCGCCTCTCGCAGATGTGTATGGGGCAGCACCACGGCAAACTCCTCGCCGCCCAGCCGGCCGACGACGTCCGTCGGGCGCAGTTGCTGCGATACCAAGGCCGCAAATATCTGCAGCACGCGATCTCCGATCGCGTGGCCGTAGGTATCGTTGACGGCTTTGAACCGGTCAAAGTCTATGGCGATGACACTGCAGGGAGACTTGCTCCGGCGACAGCGCTCCAGGATTCTGTCGCCGGTGTAGAAGAAGGCTCTGCGGTTCGGCAGGCCGGTGAGCGGGTCGGTCAGGGAGGCGCTCTTGTGCCCGATCTCGCTCTGCTCCTTGAGCAGGGCGACGAGGAAGAGCGTCGAGCCGATGAAGTAGACCATCGATTCCACATGGATCATCCCATACCAGTTCGCGAAAGATGGCACTCCAAACGGCAATGCCTCTCGGAGGATTGCCTCGGCCAGACCCACGATGTTCACGAGGCTGTGCAGGAGGAAGATGCCGGCCAGAGGAACGCGGGCCCGCAGCTTCTCACCGGTGCTTCGCCAAAGCACCGCCGCGGCGAAGAGAAAGAGCGGTCCGATGACCGCCAATTGCGCCAACCGAACCCAGCCGGCGGGAAGCCCTGCGATGATCATGAACGCAAGCACCCCCATGACGACGGTCACGGTCACGAGGAGAATGACAGGGCGCTCCTTGCCTTCGAAGGACAACGCAGCGGAAAGCGCCAGAAAGCCAGCCAGCACGAACATTGGCTGTGCCAGGAGAGGCATGGTCGGATCATGGCCGGCGCTGAGCGCCAGCAGCATGATCGCCCCGGCGGCAACGAGGTGAGACAGCCCCAGGCGTAGCGCAGACCGCCCGCGATCATACTGCGTCCAGGCGAAGATGAGCAGCAGCGCACTGACGAACGCAACCAGAGCACCCGCCGCGGTCAAAGTACCGAAGTCCACCTGCATCGACCTCACCGCTCCTTGAAGAGTCGGATGCCATACGCTTCAGACAACCGTATAGCTCCGGCGATCTGCATCCGCCTTCGGACCTCGACGTTCGGCTCGGCGCTTACAGGCCGAGGACCGGCATCACGCCGCTCATCCTTTATATGGTCGCGTTCATGGGCGTCATACTGTTGGATGTGGTAC
>JBIQKL010000053.1:2962-7545 GCA_044506555.1 Hyphomicrobiales bacterium
CCGCTCATCCTTTATATGGTCGCGTTCATGGGCGTCATACTGTTGGATGTGGTACTCGCGGCCGTCCTTCGGCGTCGAGGCAAGGAGGCCGCGGACTTCTACGCTAGCCGGCTGGGGACAACTGATGCCGGGCGGGCTCTGCCGCCGGAGCAGGACTCGTGGCGTCGCCGGCCGGCGCGGATTCTTCGCTCCGTGCGAGTGTGGCCAATCCCCGGTAGCGTCTTCTCAGGAGCTCGACCTGCTCGGGCGTCAGATTTTCGATGTCGATCAGGAGATTGTCGGCGGCCGTCGTCGCCCGGATCAACTCGTCGAGCTTCACTTGCAGCGCCGTGGTGTCGCGGTTCTGAGCGTTCTGGATGAGGAATACCATCAAGAAGGTGACGATCGTCGTGCCGGTGTTGATCACCAGCATCCAGTCGTCGGAGTAGTCGGTCGCAGGACCGAATCCGGCCCAGACCAGCACGCTCGCCGTCGCCAGTCCGAAGGCGAGGCCGCTACCGACCCATGCGGAAATCCGTCTCGAACATATCGAAAAGAATGCATCCCACATCGACCGCTCTCCCGCCCTCGCACGGGAAGCAACTCTCTCGCGCCACGACCGGTTCCCGGGCGGACGGTGCCCACAAGGATTTGCCGATCGCGCGGACTCGGTGGGCGGCCATGATCATGCACGCGAGTCCGGGATTAGGTTCGCTGACATGAGCGGCATGCCGTCGTCGCTTGTTGCGACTTGACCGCCTATATTCGGCTGCAGCAAGTCCCATGCACGAACGTGAGCAAGGGCCTCGTGCGTCGACCGCCGCCGCCCACCGAGCACCACAGTGAGCCGAAGTGGAGAATGTTCGACCCCTGTTTCTCGTCCTCCACCATTCCCGCTGTCGCGCGGAGTCCGATTGGGAGAAGGCCTTCTCTCCGAGCGACGCGTTCAGACGACCGGCGATCATGACGATCACGCCATCGTCGGACCGCTCGACCGCCACCAAATCACCCGTTCGCAAAGCGCCCGCATCCTTGCCGTCACCGCGGACGGGCGTTAAGCGAACCGGATTCCAATCCCGCCAAAATCCTGGAGCACGCCATGAATCGCCTCCGTACGTCTCTCGCCGCGGCCGTATCCGCGGTCGCGCTCGCCGCCACCAGCCTCGCACCCGCCGCCGCCTGCACGCGCGCCGTCTATCTCGGCGACGACGGGACGGTGATCACTGGCCGGTCGATGGACTGGGCCGAGGACATGCACACTAACCTCTGGGTCATGCCGCGCGGCATCGAGCGCGACGGCGCCGCCGGACCGGATTCGCCCCGGTGGACCGCGAAATACGGGAGCCTCGTCGCCTCCGGCTACGACGTCGGCAGCGCCGACGGCATGAACGAGGCCGGCCTGGTCGCGAACCTCCTCTATCTCGCCGAATCCGACTACGGGACCACGGAAGGAAAGCCGCCGCTCTCGATGGCGCTGTGGGCCCAGTACGTGCTCGACAATTTCGCCAGCGTCAACGAGGCCGTGGCCTCGCTCGAGCAGGAGCCGTTCCGGGTGGTGACGGCCGAGCTCCCCAACGGCAAGACGGCGCAGCTCCATCTTGCCATCTCGGATGCGAGCGGCGATTCGGCCATCTTCGAGTACATCGGCGGCAAGCTCGTCATCCACCACGGCAAGCAGTATCGGGTGATGACCAACTCGCCGAGCTACGACAAGCAGCTCGCGCTCAACGCCTACTGGCAGGAGATCGGCGGGCTAACCTTCCTGCCCGGCACCAACCGCGCCGCAGACCGCTTCGCCCGCGCCTCGTTCCTGATCGAGGCGATCCCGACCGATGTCGCGCCGGGCTACATCAGCGCCGTGCCCGAGCACAGCTACCAGAACCAGGCGGCGGCGAGCGTTCTCAGCGTCATCCGCTCGGTGTCGGTGCCGCTCGGCATCACCACGCCGGGCCAGCCCAACATCTCGTCGACGCTGTGGCGCACAGTCGCCGACCAGAAGAACAAGGTCTACTTCTTCGATTCGGCGACGAGCCCCAACACCTTCTGGGTGCCGCTCGCCGATCTCGACCTCTCCGAAGGTGCGCCGGTGAAGAAGCTGACGGTCGCCGGCGGCGCCATCCACTCGGGCAACGCCGCGAAGGACTTCGTCGAGGCGGAGCCCTTCACCTTCATGACGGTCGACGTGAAGTAGCCTTTTCGGGCGACGGTGCGGCCGGAACGTTCCGGCCGTGCCGCGGCGATGACGTAGACCCTCCATTTACCAAAGGGTAAGCCCGGCAATCCTAGGGTTTATCCACTTCGGTGTGGGGAGCGTCTGTTTGTCGATGGTGCGGAAGCCTGCCCTAGTCGTCATGGCGGCTCTCCCCCTCGGCGGATGCTCCGGCGGGGCGCCGACCATCTTCCTGGCCGGCGCCTATCTCCCCGCATGGCTGATCTGCGCCGTCGCCGGGGTGCTGGGCGCCGTCGTGGTCAGGATCGTCCTCGTCGCGCTGTCGATTGACGACGCGCTGCCGTTCCGCCTCGGCATCTATGTCTGCATCGCCGCCGCGATCGGCTTCCTCGTCTCCCTCGTGGTCTTCGGCAGGTAGGAATGGCCGGTGCCCACGGGCCAGCGCGGAGGACGCTTGCGATCATCGTTGCCCTCGCCGCGGTGGGGGCCGCGGCGTTCCTCGGATGGCGCCAGATCTCGACGGCGGACGCCAATCCCCTGTCGCAGGACGCCGTGATCACCGCGGCGATCGTCAACGTCGCCGCCTCGGTACCCGGCCGCATCGTCGAGATCGGCGTGGCGGAGAACCAGGCGGTCAAGAAGGGCGACCTCATGTTCGCCCTCGATCCCACCACCTACCGCCTGGCGGTCGAGCAGGCGGCTGCCGACCTGCGCGTCGCCGAGGCGAGCCATGCCGACGCGCTCCGGGCGGCGAGCGCCGAGCAGTCCAACGCGGTCATCGCGGAGGAGCAGATCGCCCGGGCGCAATCGAACCTCGATCTCGCGACCCAGACCCTCGCCCGCCTCGAGGCGCTCCGTCCCAAGGGCTATGTCAGCGCCCAGCAGGTGGACGATGCGCGCACCGCCAAGCGCGACGCCGAAGTGAGCCTGAGCCAGGCCCTCAAGCAGCAGGAGGCCGCCGCGGCGCTGGTGACCGATGCGGCTGCCGCCGCCGCCCTGGTCGAGGCGCGGAAGGCGGCCCTTGCCATCGCCGAGCAGGGACTGACGGACACCGTGGTCCGCGCGCCGTTCGACGGCAAGGTCGTCGGCCTCAAGCTGGCGGTCGGCGAATACGTCATGCCGGGCCAGTCGGTGTTCACGCTGATCGACACCGGCGCCTGGTACGCCTCGGCCACCTTCCTCGAGACCGAGCTGCCGCGGATCGCGGTCGGCGACTGCGCCACCGTGTATGCCCTCGCCGACCGGACGCGAGCCATCGCGGGGCGGGTCGACGGCAGCGCCTGGGGTGTCCTCTCCGAGGACGTGCTCAACATCCCGCGCAGCCTGCCGCTGGTGCCCAAGAACCTCGACTGGGTGCGCATCGCACAGCGCTTCCCGGTCCGCATCCGCCTCGCCGACCCGCCAAAGGAACTGATGCGGATCGGCGCCTCGGCAACCGCGATCGTGCATCATGCCGCAGACTGCTGACCGGCCCTGGGCGGAGATCTTCCGCCACGCCTGGAGCGACCTCCAGCCGTTCGAGGGCCGCTTCGGTCAGGCCTGGCGCATCGCGCTGCTCTGCGCGCTCGTCAGCGGCGTGGCGATGATGTACCAGATCCCCGAGGCGGCGATCAGCTGCTACCTGATCATCTACCTCACGCGCCCGAACGGGGCCTATTGCGTCGCCCAGGCGCTCGGCATCATCGTCGTCGCGACGGCGGCCGTCGCGAGCATGGCTCCACTGATCCAGATCACCGCCGACGTGCCGATGCTGCGCATCGCCATCATCGCCGCGGCGTCCTTCGCCTTCGTATGGTTCGGATCGATCTCGCAGCTCGGCGAGATGGGATCGATCGGCGGGCTCGTGGTCGCCTTCATCCTCACGCTCGTCGACCAGGTCCCGGCCGGACAGATCGTCAGCCGCGGACTGGTCGATGCCTGGAAGATGGCGGTCATGCCGATGGTGCTGATGATCGCCTTCAACCTGGTGCTCGGCACGTCGCCTCAGCGCCTGCTGCGCCGTGCCGTGGTCGCGCGCCTCGCCGCCACCGCAGCAGTTCTCGAGAGCGGCACGCCAGGCCCGCCTCCCCTCGCCGGCCCGCTGGGCGAAGGCAACGCCGAGCACGGGCAGGCGGTGATGCTCGCCCGCCTCTTCCACACCGCCCCCGCGGCGCAGATCGCGTGGCTTTCGGGCGCAGTACTGACGAGCTACCGCCTCCTCCTCGCCGTCGCCGCGCTGCCCGCCGGGGTCGCCGCCGAGATGCGCGAAGGGCTCGCCAAACGCTGCCGCGCGGCGGCCGAGGCGATCGGCGCCGGCCGCGCAGCGACGGCCTCGTCCCACACCACTGCGACCGGCATCCGTCCGCTCGACGCCGCCAACGCGGCGCTCGACGGGCTGGCCCGGCCGAACGGCGGCACCGACGCCCGGATTCCGAGCCCGCCGTTCTTCGCCGCC
>JBIQKL010000053.1:7645-25461 GCA_044506555.1 Hyphomicrobiales bacterium
CCGGCCGAACGGCGGCACCGACGCCCGGATTCCGAGCCCGCCGTTCTTCGCCGCCGACGCCTTCACCAATCCCGACCACCAGCGCTTCGCGCTGAAGGTCACGGGCGCCGCCGTCACCTGCTACCTGATCTACCGGATCATCGACTGGCCCGGCATCCACACGGCCCTCGTCACCTGCTACGTCGTCGCCCTCGGCACGACCGCCGAGACGGTCCACAAGCTGATGCTCCGCATCGTCGGCTGCCTGATCGGGGCGGCGATGGGATTTGCGGCGATCCTGTTCGTGATCCCGCATCTCGAGTCGGTTGGCGGCTTGATGGTGCTGGTGTTCTGCGGCGTGCTGGTGGCGGCCTGGGTGTCGGTCGGCAGTGAGAACATCTCCTATGCCGGCGTTCAGGTCGGCCTCGCCTTCCTGCTCACCATCCTCAACGGCTTCGCGCCGAGCACGAGCATGGATTCCGGCCGCGACCGCATCATCGGCATCCTGCTCGGCAACGTCGTCGTCTACCTGTTCTTCACCGGCATCTGGCCAAAGTCCGCCGCGGATGCCGTCAGCGAACGCCTCCGCAAGGCACTCACGGCGCTGGCGCGGATCGCAGCGCTGGCGCCGGCGGCGCGCGAAGACGCCATCGCCGACGCCGAGATCGTCGAGACCGAGGCGGCGGCCGCCGGCGAGCAGATCGAGCTCCTGCCATTCGAGCCCGCCGACCAGCGTCCGGACGCGGCGCGGATCGAGACCTTCGCCGCACTCGCGGCGGAGGCGCGCGCCCTTGTGCCCCTGTTGATGTTCTCCGATGCGCCCGCCCCCACCGCCTCGGAACGGCTGGCGCACGTCGCCGAGTGTGTCGGCCGGGGCGAGACAGAAGCCGCCGCGATGCCGCCGGGCGAGCCCGTCGCGCCGGGCGATGTCCTCTCACGGATCGGGCGCATCGAGAAGCTCGCGACTGGAGGTGCGGCGTGATGCGGAGACATCTGCGCGGTGCGGCCGGGTTGCTGAAGGTGGCGCTGATCGCCGGAACCTGCGCCATCGTCGGCGGCTGCGCCTGGAACGCGCTCGACAAGGCGCCGGCCAGCCCGTCGATGCCGTGGAAGCCTGGCGAGACCACGGGGAGCATCGCGCCCGCCGGCTTCGGCGTGCCTCCCGACGATGCGGTGACCGCGCTCCAGCCGACGCCGGGCATCGCGCGCGACCGGGTCTACGGGCTCGCCGAGCTGATCGACATCGCGCAGAGGCACAACCCCGCCACCCGGATCGCCTGGGAGGCGGCGCGGCAGGCGGCGCTCGCGGCGGGCATGGTGGAGGCGACCTACCTGCCGATCATCACCGCCAACGTCATCGCCGGGTCGCAGGAGGTCACCACCCCGCTGCCGGTTCCGATCGACGGCGAGGACGACTTCACGACCAGGGTCGAGGGCGTCTCGCCGCAGATCGCGCTGCAATGGCTGGTCTTCGATTTCGGCGGCCGCCGCGCGCTCCACAAGGCGGCCGAGCACAATTCGACCGCCTCCAACATCCTGTTCAATGGCGTCCACCAGCAGGTCATCTACGACGTCACCAGCACCTACTACCTCTACGGCGCGGCCCGGACGCGGGTCGCCATTGCACAGAAGAACCTCGCCAACAGCAAGCAGATCGAGGCGGCGGCCGTCGCGCGCAACGACGAGGGCATCGGCAATACCGTCGAGGTCGCCCAGGCGCGGCAGGCGGTGGCGCAGGCGAACTTCGGGCTGGTCAACGCGCAAGGCGAGGAGAAGACGGCATATCAGGCGCTCCTCGCCGCCATGGGCGTCTCGCCGGTGACGAAGATGAGCGTCGCCGGTTCGGGCGAGCGCCCGCTGCCGCCGGTGGTCGATACCGTGACCGAGGGGATCGTCCGCGCCGCGCTCGCCCGCCGGCCCGACGTGCTCGCCAGCTACGCCGCGATGCAGGGCACGGAGGCCGGCATCGATGCCGCCAAGGCCGCGTTCCTGCCCAAGGTCTATCTTGCGGCGGTGGCCGCGGCCGGCAAGTCCAACCTCAGCGCCGGCGGCCTGCCCACCATCGGCCAGTCGGCCTCGACCAGCGGCGTGCTCGTCGGCATGTCGGTGCCGATCTTCAATGGAGGCCTCCGCGTCGCGGAGCTCCGGAACGCCGAGTCGGTGGCTGCGGCCGGGCGGGCGACATATAGGAAGACCAAGGACGATGCGGCGCGCGAGATCGTGGTCAGCGCCGAGACGCTCCGCTCCGCGCTCTCGTCCTACCAAGCGGCGACGGCGCTCGTGTCCGCCGCGGCGGTGACCTACGACGCCGCCTTCGAATCGTACAAGGCCGGCGTCGGCAACGTCACCGAGGCGACCGCCGCCGACAGTGGGCTGCTCACCGCCCGCCAGGCTCAGACGGACGCCCACGCCGCCGCCCTCGTCGCGGCCGCGAACCTCGCCTTCATGCTCGGCGACATGACCTCGTCCCAGGTCGCCACCGGACTGCTGCGGCGCTAGAGGCGGTCCCGAACGGGATATGGACGCCGCGGGGTTGCGATATATCAACGGCCTCGTATTGTCGGCCGGCACAATGGGGCTCGACGCCGGATGCCTCGGGTTTTCGGCGCATTACGGTTCTGCGTGCCTTCGCGGCCGGATGGGGTAGGAGACTGGAAGATTGACCACGAATGCTTCTGACGGAGACCTCCGCAGCGAGGTTCTTGACGACATCTATTCCTCATCGGATCTGTCGCTGATACTGCCCAAGTACACCTTCCCCCCTACCGAGCATGCTCCGGCGCACGCCTTCGCGGCGGTGCGCGACGAATTGATGCTCGACGGCAATGCGCGCCAGAACCTCGCCACGTTCTGCCAGACCTGGGTCGACGACGAGATCGACAAGCTGATGGCCCTGTCGATCGACAAGAACATGATCGACAAGGACGAGTATCCGCAGACCGCCGAGATCGAGGAGCGGTGCGTCCACATGCTGGCCCAGTTGTGGAACTCGCCGGAGCCGCGGACCACGCTCGGCTGCTCGACGGTGGGATCGTCCGAGGCGGCGATGCTCGGCGGCCTCGCCCTCAAGTGGCAATGGCGGAAGAAGATGAAGGCGGCCGGCAAGCCCGCCGACAAGCCGAACCTGATCTGCGGGCCGGTCCAGATCTGCTGGCACAAATTCGCGCGCTACTTCGACGTCGAGCTCCGCGAGATCCCGCTCGAGGGCGACCGCCTGATCATGACTCCCGAAGAGGTCCTCAAGCGGGTCGACGAGAACACCATCGGGGTGGTGCCGACGCTCGGCGTCACCTTCACCTGCCAGTACGAGCCGGTGAAGGCCGTCAGCGACGCTCTCGACGACCTCGAGAAGCGCACCGGCCTCGACATCCCGATCCATGTCGACGGCGCGAGCGGCGGCTTCCTCGCCCCGTTCTGCGCGCCGGACCTCGAATGGGACTTCCGCCTGCCCCGGGTGAAATCGATCAACACCTCCGGCCACAAGTTCGGCCTCGCCCCGCTCGGCGTGGGCTGGATCGTGTGGAGGACGGCGAGCGACCTGCCCGAGGAGCTGATCTTCAACGTCAACTATCTCGGCGGCAACATGCCGACCTTCGCGCTCAATTTCTCGCGGCCGGGCGGGCAGGTCATCGCCCAGTACTACAACTTCCTTCGGCTCGGCCGGGAGGGCTACGCCAAGATCCACGGCGCCTGCTACGATACCGCCGAGTACCTCGCGAAGGCGATCGGCGATCTCGGGCCGTTCGAGATGCTTTTCGACGGCGACCGCAAGGCGGGCATCCCGGCGCTCTGCTGGAAGCTCAAGGAGGAAACGGGGATCGGCGGCTACACGCTCTACGACCTCGCCGACCGCCTGCGCGCGCGCGGCTGGCAGGTACCCGCCTACTCACTGCCGGCCGAGCGCCAGGACCTGGTGATCCAGCGCATCCTCGTCCGCCACGGCGTCAGCCGCGACCTCGCCACGCTGCTCCTCGCGGACATCAAGCGGGCGATCGACTTCTTCGCCGCCCATCCGGTGACGCGCCCGCTGACCTCGGCCGAGGCCACGGGCTTCAATCACAACTGATCGCTTTTCGGCGCACCGAGGGAGAAGAACGCCGATGTGCACGTCGCTCATCTATAAGGACGCCGCCGGGAAGACCTATTACGGCCGGACCCTGGAACTCACCGTCGACCTTCCCTACCAGGTCGCGTACCTGCCTCCCGGCCAGGGCGTGACGTCGGAAGTGCCCGGGCATCCCCCGCTCGATTACAGGACACAGCATCGCATCCTCGCCATCACCATGCCGGTGCGGGCGCCGACCAAGGACGCCCCGACGAGCATTGCCGACCTCAAGGTCCTTGAAGGCTTCAACGACAAGGGGCTGACCTTCAGCGTGCTTTCATACCCGACCGCGGCGGGCAAGGCGCAGGCGCTCGACCCAGCACAGCCGGCGCTCGCGGTAACCGACCTCGGGACGTGGGCCCTCGGCCAGTTCGCGACGGTCGCCGAGGTGAAGGCCGGGCTGGCCAGGCAGCAGCTGGCGATCGTGCCGCTCGAGATCCTCGGCGGCGCGCCCTCCCCTTTCCACTATGTCCTCCATGACGCGACCGGCGCCTCGATCGTGGTCGAGTTCGACCATGGCGAGCTCACAGTCTACGACAACCCGGTCGGGGTCATGACCAACGCGCCACGGTTCAGCTGGCACCTCACGAACCTCGACAACTACACGTTCCTTTCCAACGTCGACAAGCCGATGGCGCAGTTCGGCGCGTACAAGGCGATCCAGCCGGATTCGGGCATCGCCACCTCCGGCCTGCCCGCCTCCAACACCTCCGTCGGCCGCTTCGTGCGGGCCGTCTACTACGCGACCTTCACCGAGAAGGCGGCCTCGCCCGACGCCGCCATCCAGACCCTCGCGCACATCCTCAACAACTTCGACCGGCCGCGGGGCGCCACGATCGACTATCCCGACGGCGGCGGAGGCCACCTCGAGGTACAGGGGCTCGACTCCGGGAAGGGCGAGCCCTACGCGACCGAGTTCACGTCGTGGACGAGCATGTCCGACCTCGACCGGCAGCGGCTCTTCGTGCGCGACTACCGCAGCATCAACTTCGCTTCCTTCGACCTCGCCAAGTTCGCCGCCGTCGACGCACCGGCCGTGATTCCCCTCGATCGCGTGCGGAGCGGCGTATGGGATGCCTCGGACATCCTGACCGGACCGCAGACGGCGTGACGCGCATCCTCGCGACGGACCACCCGGTCCGCGCGCCGTTCATGCATCGCCCTGCCGCGGCGTGGCGCCGCCAGGGCGGGCCGGGATGAAGACTCCCTTCGCGATCCCGGAGAGCCTCCGCATCCACGTGCAGGGGCCGTGGCCGTTCATCACGCTCCGCCGCTATACCCTCGACGGCCACCACTTCGTGTGGCTCGCGCGGCGATGGCGAAAGGGCCTCGCGGGCAGCCTCGGTGCGCAGGAGCGCGGGCCGTTCTGGCGGACGCCGGCCTACAACTGGTCCAATGCCGCGCTCTTCGCGGTCGGCGCGCTTCTGTTCATGCTCGGCAGCGTCCTGTCGCTCCTGCCGTCCGCCGACGCGCCCCACATCCTGACGATCAACATCGTCTTCTTCGCCGGCTCGGTGCCCTTCACGATCGCGGCCTACATGCAGCACTTCCAGGCGGCGAACGCACCGGAGTTCGCGCCGGGCCCGGACGCGGCGACCGGGCGTCAGCGCATCTCGCTGATCGGCTGGCATCCGCGGAGCGCCGGCTGGTGGAGCACCATCGCCCAGTTCGTCGGCACCATCGACTTCAACGTCAACACCTTCGACGCCCTCCATGCGCCCCATGGGTGGTTCGCCGACGACGTCGTGGTGTGGCTCCCCGGCGTGCTCGGCTCGATCCTCTTCCTCGTCTCGAGCTACCTTGCCTTCGTCGAGACGAGCCATGCCTACTGGAGCTGGCGCCCCGCCAATCTCGACTGGCAGATCGTGTTCGCCAACCTCGCAGGGTCGGTGGCGTTCATGACCGCCTCGACGCTCGCCTACGATCCGCCCGGCCCCGAAGCCGCGTGGATCACGGACGTCGCAAACGTCCATCTGTTCGTTGGTGCGCTGGGCTTCCTGATCGGGGCGGCGCTGATGATGAAGGAAAGCCGGCGGTAGAGACACCGGGCCGGCGCGACTGGATCGGAACGCAGCACGATGGACGTGACCCTCCTCATCTTCCTGCTCGTCTACGTGGCCATGGGCTTCGGCCAGCTACCCGGCTTTCGCGTCGACCGCACCGGGGCGGCGATCATCGGCATGCTGGCAATGCTGGTCGCCGGAAGCATCACCCCCGAGGCCGCGTGGCAAGCCATCGACTACCGCACGATCGGGATGCTCTTCGGCCTCATGGTGGTGGCCGCCGCCTTCATGATCTCCGGCTTCTATGCCTGGACGGCCGAGCGCATCTCCTCCCTCGAGGTCCGTCCTCCGATCCTGCTCGCGATCCTGATCCTGACCGGCGGCGTCCTGTCCTCGGTCCTCACCAATGACGTGATCGCGGTGGCGATGACGCCGCTCCTGGTCTCGGCGACGATCGCCCGCAAGCTCAACCCGGTCCCGTTCCTGCTCGGCTTCTGCTTCGCCGCCAATATCGGCTCGGCCGCGACGCTGATCGGCAGCCCCCATAACATGATCGTCGGGCAGTCCCTGCAATTGTCGTTCGTCGGTTTCCTCGGCGTCGCCCTTCTGCCCTCCCTCCTCGCGCTGCCGGTCACCTGGGGGATCGTGGCCTTCCTCTATCGCGGCCGCTGGGCGCTCGCCGGCGATGCGGCGGCCGCCGCCGGACCCCGCCCCGCCATCGCTTTCGACCGCTGGGAGACGACCAAGGCGGCCACGGTCGCGACCGCCGTCATCCTCGCGTTCGTCTTCAGCCCGTGGCCGCGCGAACTGATCGCGCTGGCTGCCGCCGCAGTGCTCCTCATGAACCGCAGGATCGCGTCCGGCGACGTGCTGGCGAAGGTCGACTACAACCTGATCCTGCTCGTCGTCGGCCTGTTCGTGGTCAACGCCGCATTCGCCGCCACGGGCGTGCCGCAGGCGCTGGTCGCCGACCTGCGGGATGCCGGCCTCGACCTGCACAACCTTCCCGTTCTCCTTTGGGTCGTGGCGGTGGTGAGCGACGTAATCGGCAACAATCCCACCGTGATGCTCCTCCTGCCGCTCCTCCACGGCAGCGACAATCCGGAGGCTCTCGGGGCAGTTCTCTCGCTGGGGACGAGCTTCTCGGGCAACCTGATCGTCTTCGGCAGCCTCGCCGGGATCATCACCGTCGAGCAGGCCGCCGCCAACGGCATCAAGATATCGTTCGGCGAGTTCGCGCGCGTGGGGGCGCCCGTTACGATCGCCTGCATGGCGATCGCCACCGCCTGGATCGTCTATCTCGGCACGTGACGACGGGCACCGCCGGCGCGCTCGCCGAGCCGTACCGCGAGGTAGCCGATGACGAGACTGACCACGACGTAGATCACCGCGACGGCGGCCTCGCGGGTCGAGGCGGCCATCAGCACCACCGACGCATAGACGAAGCTCGAGAAGGTGGTGAGCCCGCCGCAGAATCCGGTTCCGACGAAGGCGTTCGCCATGTCGCCGATGCGGGCGCGGGCGTGCAGGGCCGCCGCCGCGCCGAGGACGAAGGAGCCCGCGACGTTGGCAACGAAGATGTCGAGCGGGAAACCGTCGTAGCCGTGCCGTACGCCCAGCATCAGTAATTCCCGCAAGAGCGCGCCGATCCCGCCGCCGACGAATACCGCAATCGCCATCCGAAGCATCATCGTACCCCTGTCATCGCGCCAGCAAGGCGCCGAGCGCCGCAGCCGCGAGACCTGCGCCGACCGATGCGACGATGTAGAACAGCGCCGTGCCGCGCCTGGACTTGTCGGCAAGATTCGCGGTGTCGAGCTGCATGCTGCTGAACGTGGTGTAGCCGCCGAGCACGCCGGTAAGGATGCCGGCGTTCAGCGGCGTCCCGAAGCGATCGTGCCAGTCGACGCCGAACAGCACCGACAGGTATCCGATGACGAACGCGCCGCTCACGTTGATGAGGAACGTCGCCAGCGGGAAGCCGCCCCGATAGTGCTCGCCGACGATCCGGCCGACGAGCCAGCGGAGCAGCGACCCTGCGCCGCCGCCGACGAACACCCAGACGAAGTCCATCCCAGTCATCCGAGGAGACCTCCGATCGACGGCTAGATCGACGTCGTGGCGTCCGGCGCGGTCGCCTTGCTCCGCTCGGCATGGAGGCGGCCCGTCTGTCCCACGATGTAGACCAGGACCGAACCCGACCAGCCGAAGGTGAAGAGGCCGGTGAGCGCTATCACCGGACTGATGAGGCGGTAGCCGTCGGGCAGGTAGTTCGAGCCTTCGCCGAGCGTGGTGTACGCCTCGAGGACGTAGAAATAGGCGTCGCGGTAATTGTCGACCATGTGGAGGACGAGCAGGGCGGCGGCCCACAGGTGGGTTTCGCCGAAGTGCAGCGCCACGATGAAGCCGATGGAGACGCCGGTCAGCAGGGCCGGCTTCCAGCGGGGCGATTGCAGCGTCAGATGCACGAAGCGCGACGAGAAGAACTTCGAGATCTGGCCGAGGACGACGCCGTGGATGGCGATGACCACGACGAGGAAGAGCATCGCGACGACGATCTCGAGCGTGGGGTCGATCACCGGCGTAAGCTCCGCCTCCGTGGTCGCCGCCACCTGGCGAATGGCGGTCGACGACGCCTGACCGACCTGCGCGTCGTGCAGCATTGCGATCTTCATCGAGAGTCTCCGGCTTTCGTCCGATATCCGTCGGTGACCGGGCGCGACGAGCGCGCCCGGGGTCGTGCATTCTATCCCTTCACACTGGCCGAAGCGGCTAAAGGAAGGGTTGAGAGCGGACCGAGCGCCGCCGCTATTTGCCCCGGGCGGAGGCGGGCGGCCCCGCGCCGTCTTCCCTCTTGAGCAGGTGCTCCGACACCGCCTTGTGCGGATGCGGCGGGGCGGCCTTCCGCGGCGCGATGAACAGGTACATCGTCAGCACGTAGGGCGCGGTGAAGGACGGGATGCCGGCCGGGTCGACGATCACGTCGAGCGCGCCCTGGACGAAGACGGTGACGATGGTCGCGAGCAGCGCATAGAGCACCACGGTCCACGAGGGGACGAGGAAGATCACGCCGATCGCCATCGCGGTGAGCACCGGGCTGAAGCCGTATAGTCCCTGGCTCACCACGGCGGGATCCGCGCCCATCCCGATGGCCACGATCATCGCGACCAACGAACCCGCTGCAGCGGCGATGCCGGCGGGGATCGAGGCAATGAAGATGCCGACGAGGATGATCGCGCCGCTGATCCCGCTGCCGAGCAGGTAGACCTGGCCGATGTTGCGGAAGAAGATCTGCACGAGCTCGGTCGGCGACGGGATGGCCGCCGCGCCGCTGAGGTAGTCGCTCGCGAGCTTCGGCGCGTCGCCGGTCACCTCGAGGCCGCCGAAGGAATAGGCGCCTGCGACCATCAGCCAGCCGGTGAGCACGAACGGTCCCGTGGAGCCCGGGATGCCCCAGGACTTCGTCAGGGTCGCGCCGAACGTCGCGGTGATCACGGTGCTCGCCGCCGCGCCGAACACCACGTAGACCCAGAGCTGCGGCGAGACCGCGATGAAGGTCGGCAGCGCGGCACCGACCAGGATGCCGTTGAAGCCGTAGAGCCCCTGGTCGATGGAGGCCCGATCGCACCTCATGAGGAGGGCGGTTCCGGTCGCCACGACGATGCCGACCGCGGCGCCGATGGTGGTCGCCCACACGCCCGTGACGTGCGACGCCCATGCCATCGCCGCGAAGAACAGGAGCCCGGTCAGGGCGTTCTCCATGAAGAACACCTGGCTGGTCCCGCGCAGGCATTGGATCAGGAAGTTGCTGCTACTGGCTTTCGGCATGGCTCACGGTCTTTCAGTCAGCGCCAAGAGAATTCGGTGAGGGGAGGTCGGCAGCGAGGCTCACGACCGGATGCGGCAAGACGCCGACGGACCCGTTCGGTTCTTTCACGAAATCAGCCGTCAGCTTCCGTGCAACGACTCTCCAGAATTATTCAAGACCATGCTGTTTGCAGCATCTCCGAGAATTATTGAGCACGGTCAGTCTCGCAAACAGCGTTCTTCTCACGTCAATATAGAAATACGACGCGACACAATTCGATTTTGGAGATCTTCCCCCGCGCGCACCTCCCGAGATTTCTAGGATACCTCACTCAGATAAGTCAACCATCAGGATCCTACATCGAACTACCCCTTCACTGCGCTCCCACGTCAAAGCATCTCTGTTATTTTTACCGAGGCAGTGGCCGAGCGGGAGCGCCCCCCGCCCCTGCTATGGCTTGCCGGGCGCGGCGGCGTCCAGGGACTGGAAGACCGCGAGGTCGAACTGCGGCAGCATCCCCAGCAGGTGGTCGAAGAGGTCCGCCTGGATCGTCTCGTAGTCTGCCCACACTGTCGTGTCGGTGAAGCAGTAGACCTGGAGCGGCAGACCGAACGGGCCCGGATCGAGCTGCCGCACCATGAGCGTCATGTCCTTCCGGATCAGCGGGCTTTGGTTCAGGCAGTTGAGCACATAGGCACGAAAGAGCGCCGAGTTGGTCAGCGCCGTCGCGCCGCTCTCGACCGCGCCCTTGGTTTCGCGGGCGATGTAGTCGGAAAGGCCGGGCAGCGCGGCGTAGCGGGCAAGCTCGTCCGCCTTGACGAAACGGATCGTCGCCTGGTCGAGCACGATCGAACGCATGATCCGGCGCCCCCCGGATTCGGTCATTCCGCGCCAGTTCGTGTACGGCTCAGACACGATCGCGCAGGTCGGGAAGTTGGCGTAGGTCTTGTCCCAGTTGCGAACCCTCACCGTATAGAGGGAGAATTCCTCGACAGTGCCGTTCGCATCCATCGAAGGCATCTCGATCCAGTCGCCGATCCTCACGAAGTCGGTCGAGGCAATCTCCACCGAGGCGACCAGGGAAAGCAGCGTGTCCTTGAACACCAGGACGAGCACGGCGGTCAGCGCGCCCAGGCTCGAGATGAGAATCAGCGGTGACCGGTCGACGAGCACCGCGATGATCAGCGCCGCGGCGACCACGTAGACCGCGATGATCGCCACCTGCACGAACCCTGTGACGGTACGGCGAGCGCCAAGGCGGCGCTGCCAGATTCGGCCGAACAGGCGGCACAACGAAGCCGCGGCCCAGGCCACCGCGAGGATGATGAAGGCCAGGGCGATGCGCTCCACGACCGACGCGACGCCGTGGCTGACGCCGGGGACGTAGCGGATCAGGCTCGCGATCAGGATGCCGGGCACGGCGGAGGCAAGGCGGGAGATGATCCCGGCCTCGAGGATGTCCCGTTCGGTGGCGTACTTCGCACCGTCGAGCAGCCTGAGCGCCACGTACCGCACGATCAGGCGCACGCACAGGAAGACGAGGAGCGCCGTGGCGAGCAGGACGGCGACCCAGAACGCCGTCGTCATGCCGGGATGCGCCTCGAGGAAAAGCCGGATCTTCGCCAGAACCTCATGCATGCTCGGTGGCAACTCCTTCCATCGCTTCCGCGCGTCGGACCGCGGCCCGCGGAATTGTTAGCGCCATGCTGGCCGCAGCGAAACGTAGCCCGTCTCCATCGACATGACGGATCCGGAACGCCGGTCATTGCTACGCTGAGAGCGTACCTGTTCGCACCTGCGGATCGAAGCTCGAAGGAAGCCCCACGAGCGCCGTGTCGCACGGCGCTGAGCGCGGCGATGATGGTTGCGAAGAGTTCCCCGGTGGCCGGCGCCCGAAGGCGGGGGCGGTGCGGAGCTCGAGTTCGCCCCTCGCGACCGAGCGGGACCGCAACGGAATGCAACCAATGCGCTCCGCCGCCGCAACCAAACCGGTACACGCCCGTTACCCCATCCGGAAAGGATTGCAACCATGCCTCGCTTTACCATGGCGATCGGTGTGTCCCTCGCCGCGTTCCTTCCGCTGCCGGCGGCCGCTCACGACTGGTACCCCGTATCCTGCTGCTCGGGCTGCGATTGCGGGCCCGTGCCGGCGACCGAGATCGAGGAGATCGACTGGAGCCACATCCGCGACAAGGTGACCGGGGGCGTCCTCACGGGCTCCCAGATCCACGAGAGCGAAGACGGCCAGTGGCATCTCTGCAACCGGGGCTGCGTGCGGACCGGCGAGCCGATCTGCGTGTTCCGGCCGAGACCGGTCTTCTGACCGCGCCACGACCCAGGATGCACCTGCCTGCCGCGGACCGGAATCCACCGCCAGTTTGCTCTGCAACAAGGAGCGCTGCGCCGCAGCATCCTACCTTCTCGTCGTGAATAGGAGACGGAAACGAGGAGAACGGAGATGCTGACCCGCCGCGAAGCCCTGTTGGGAGCCGCGACCGCCGCCGTGCTGACGGCGACCGTTGCCGCACCCCGCGCCGAGGAGGCTCTGACGACGGCGCACGGAACGGACATCACCGATCTGCAGCGCGAGAAGGTGACGCTGGTCGCGCCGCCCTTCGTCCATGCCCATGAGCAGGTCGCGACCGGCGCCCCCAAGGTCGTCGAGTTCACTATGACCATCGAGGAAAAGGTGGTCGTGATCGATGACGAGGGCACCGAGCTTCAGGCGATGACCTTCAACGGCTCGATCCCGGGCCCGCTGATGGTGGTCCACGAGGGTGACTACGTCGAGCTGACGCTCGTCAATCCCGACGGCAACAGCATGCCGCACAACATCGACTTCCACGCGGCGACCGGCGCCCTCGGCGGCGGCGACCTGACGCTGATCAATCCCGGAGAGCAGGTGAAGCTCCGCTTCAAGGCGACCCGCGCCGGCACCTTCGTCTACCATTGCGCACCGGGCGGACCGATGATCCCGTGGCACGTCGTCGCCGGCATGGCGGGTGCGATCATGGTCCTGCCGCGCGACGGCCTCAAGGACGAGAACGGCAAGCCGCTCCACTACGACCGCGTCTACTACGTCGGCGAGAGCGAGTTCTACATCCCGCGCGACGAGGAGGGGAACTTCAAGACCTACGGCTCCCACGGCGAGTCCTACGAGGACACGATGCAGGTGATGCGGGGGCTGATACCGACCCATGTCGTCTTCAACGGCGCCAAGGGTGCGCTGACCGGTGACAACGCGATGACGGCCAATGTCGGCGAGACGGTGCTGATCGTGCACTCTCAGGCGAACCGGGACACCCGGCCGCACCTGATCGGCGGCCACGGCGACCACGTGTGGGAGCAGGGCAAGTTCTCCAACCCGCCGGCCAAGGACCTCGAGACGTGGTTCATCCGCGGCGGCTCTGCCGGGGCGGCGCTCTACACCTTCCGGCAGCCCGGCATCTACGCCTACGTGAACCATAACCTGATCGAGGCCGTGGAGCTCGGCGCGACCGCCCACTTCGTGGTCGAGGGCGAATGGGACGACGATCTGATGTCCCAGATCGCCGCCCCCGGGCCGATCGCCACCTATTGATTGCGTCACATGGCACGCGGTGCCCGGATCGGCCGGGACCGCGTGCTCCCCCCTGACCGAAGGAGGATCGGCATGCCCGTCACCGCCTTCACCGCGACCATCGCTGCCGCCACGCTGTCGCTCCCGCTGGCGACGCTCGCCTTCGTCGCCCTGCCCCTGCCGCAGGCCGAGGTGCCGCGCGCCGAGACCGTGACGATTCGCCCAGCGCCGGTCGACTTCCCGCTCCCCGGCGAGTTCCTACTCGACGGCCGTCGCGTCGCGGCGCCGGTCGAGGCGATCGCGGCCGAGCCGTTCAGCATCATGACCTACCAGGTGAGCCGCGACGCGTACGGTGCCTGCGTCACCGCCGGCGCCTGCCCGCCGCCGTCGGCAAGCCGCGGCCGGGGCGACGCGCCGGTCACCGGCGTGAGCTTCCTCGACGCGCAGGCCTATGCCGCATGGTATTCTGGACAGACCGGCGAGACCTGGCGCCTGCCCACGGCACGCGAAACCGCCATCGCCGCCGCCGAACGCTTCGCGGTCGATGCCGACCCGGCGGTCGACGATCCTTCCAACCCGGCGGCGCGCTGGCTCCGCACCTACCAGGCGGAGGCCGCCGCGAAGCGGGCGCCCGACCCGTTGCCGAAGCCGCGCGGCCATTACGGGGCGAACAGCCTGGGCATCGAGGATTTCGGTGGTAACGTCTGGGAATGGACGTCGACTTGCTATGTGCGCGTCACGCTCGATGCCGGGGGCCGGACCGCGCACGTGACGGAGAACTGCGGCGTGCGGGTCATCGAGGGCCGGCACCGCTCATACATGACCGAGTTCATCCGCGATCCCAAGAGCGGCGGATGCGCGGTGGGGACGCCGCCGGACAATCTCGGTTTCCGTCTGGTGCGGGAGGAGCCGGCCTTTCCGGCCGTGGCCTGGCTCAAGCGCCGGATCGCGGCGCTCGTCGGGGATCCGCCGGCGCGCGAGACCTGAGAGGACTGATATCATGACCGTGTCGCACGGCGACGCCGCTGCCCCGTCCGCCGACCGCTCCGTGCTTCGTGCGCAGCGGAAGGCGGGGAACACCTCGCGCGATGGCCGGGGCCGTGTCACCGGAATGCCGCCGATCCTCCAGTACGGCTTCCGCCCGTTCTTCTTCATGGCCGCGCTCTACGCCGGTCTCGCGGTGCCGCTCTGGCTGTGGTTCTACACGAGCGGGGTGGCGCTTCACGGACCGTTCACCGGGCTGGGGTGGCACGCGCACGAGATGATCTTCGGCTATCTCGGCGCCGTGGTCACCGGCTTCATCCTCACCGCGATCCCCAACTGGACCGGCCGCCTGCCGCTGAGCGGCTGGCCGCTCGTGCTGCTCGTGGCATTGTGGCTCGCCGGCCGCCTCGCCTCGGCGTTCGTCGCCGCGCCGGTCGCCGCAATGATCGTGGACCTGGCCTTTCCGACCGTGCTCGCGCTCGCCGTCTGGCGCGAGGTCGCGGCCGGGCGCAACTGGAAGAACGCACCGATCGCGGCGATGATCACGCTGTTCGGCGTCGCTTGCGGCATCGATCATCTCTCGGCCATGGGAGTGACGCCCGACGGGCTCGGCAGCCGCCTCGCGCTAGCCGTCATCGCCGTGCTGATCGCCCTGGTCGGCGGCCGCATCGTGCCGAGCTTCACCCGCAACTGGCTGGTGAAGCACGGCGCGAAGCGCCTGCCCGCGAGCTTCGGACGGCTCGATGGAGCGGCGATCGGCACCACTGCTGTCGCGGCCTTCGCCTGGCTGGTGGCCCCCGATGAGATTCCGGCCGGAATCCTGCTCGTCGCCGCCGGCATCCTCGTCGGCATCCGGGTGGCACGCTGGCGGGGGCTGGCCACGGTCTCGGAGCCTATCGTCGTGATCCTCCACCTTGGCTACGCCTGGCTGGCGGCGGCGTTGGCGATCATGGGGCTTGCGGTACTCGCGCCCCAGGACGTCCCGGCGAGCGCCGCCCTCCATGCGCTGACCGCCGGGGCGGTGGGCACCATGACGCTTGCGGTGATGACGCGGGCGAGCCTCGGCCATACCGGCCGCCCGATCGTTGCCGACGCGGCCACGATGGCGATCTACGCCCTGGTGACGGCGGGCGCCCTCCTCCGCGTCGCCGCGCCTTTCGCGGAGAGCTGGTACCCGGCCCTGCTCTCGGCCGGCGGAGCGCTGTGGAGCGCGGCGTTCCTCCTCTTCGCGATCCGCTATGCCCCGATCCTGTGGGGGCGGCGGGTCGGGGCGTGACGGCGCCGACCGCAGCGCAGCGGACAAGAAAAACGGCCCCTCGCCTGCGCAAGGGGCCGTCCGGACGTGTACCGTACCCGATCAGTTGGTGGGGATCTCGGCGAAGAGCGCCTCGAAGACCTTCTTGGCCTTGCCGGTCTGCTTGACCGCCTTGGCAGCCTCGAGGTTGTCGGGCGCGCCGACGGTGACCAGCGCCACCATGCCCATCGCGTAGTGCGGCGTGCACTTGAAGCCGTAGACGCCCTCGGCGTCGAGGGTCACCGTGACCTCCTCGTTGTACTTGCTCTTCACCGGCGTGGCGCCGTCCGGGATCATGCCCTTGATGGTCTCGACGTTGTGGCCCTTGTCGGTCGGCACGAAGCGGATGGTGTCCCCCGGTGCGGCGGCGATGAAGTCCGGCTCGAACACCATGGCACCCTTGGCGCCCTTGTTGAGCATCAGCACCTCGAAGTCTGCAGCGCCTGCCGTCGCCGGCATGCCGATGACAACTCCGATGGCCAGCGCGGCGATGATCCTGTTCATTGTCCTTGTCCTTCTTCTTTCAGCAACGACCCACGAGCCGTTGCCCAACAGATAGTCGCACCCGGGCGACGCGTGTTTGCGTTGCAGCAAACTCAGGCTAAAAGGGCTGCGTCCGCACCAAGACCGGAGGTCCCGTCCCCGGATGCCGCCGCTCGACAAGTCCCTCGTTGCGAACCTCCCGAGCTTCTCGGGCGCGCCCGAAGAGCAGATCGACCGCGTCCTCGCGCTCGCCCGCTCGTCGCGTTATCCGAAGGATTCCGAGATCTTCGCGCAGGACGACGAGGCGCGCTCGTTCTTCCTCCTGCTTTCCGGCCACATCCGGGTCGTGCGGACCACACCGGACGGCACGCAGGTGATCGCCCGGTACATCAACGAGGGCGAGCTGTTCGGCATTGCGATCGCGATGGGCCGGACCACCTATCCGGCGAGCGCGGTGGCCGCCGTCGACTGCGTCGTCCTGTCATGGCCGAACAGCGCGTGGCCGGAGATCCAGGACCGGGCCCCGACCTTCGGAGCCGAGGCCTACCGCACGATCGGCAAGCGCCTCCAGGAGACCCAGGCGCAGGTCATGGAGATGGCGACCCAGCAGGTCGAGCAGCGCATCGCCCATGCGCTGGTCCGCCTCGTCACCCAATCGGGCCGGAAGACCGACGAGGGCATCGAGATCGACTTCCCCATCACGCGGCAGGACATCGCCGAGATGACCGGCACCACGCTGCACACCGTCAGCCGGGTGCTGAGCGCTTGGGAAGGCGAGGGAATCGTCCGCGGCGGGCGGCAGAAGGTGATCGTCGCCGATCCCCACGCCCTGATGCTGATCGCGGAAAGCCGGCGGGGGGATTAGGGGCCAGTCTACCGCATCGCCGGCTCGATCTCGCGAAAGGAAGGCCGGTTCGAGGCCGGATCGGCCGGCATGGCTGCGAGCAACTCGGCCTCGAAGGCATCCTGATCGAGCCCATGGGCCGCGCAGGCGTCGGCTACCGTGTGGAACACGCCGATCGGGCAGCCGATGCAAAGCATCCGATGCCGCATGAAAGTGCGGATCGTCGCCGGCCAGCGGCGCATGATCTCATCGACCGGCATGTCTGGATCGAGCGTCGTCCGGCGCATCGCATATTCTCCCGAGAATGCCAATGAAGCACGATCGATGGCCGGGAACGTTGCGCTTGCTCAAAGAAGCGTCGTCACGCGGCTGCGCTCGTCGCCGGTCTTCCGGACTGGCCGAAGTACGTCATGCGCCATCTTCCGGCAGCGGCTGCGACATCCGGACGAAGGCGCGCTATGCTACAGCCGGCTCCGGGGGAACTGCCACGCGAGAGGAGACGCGATCATGTCCGTTGCGAAGGTCATCGAACTTACGTCGACTTCCTCGAACAGCTTCGAGGATGCCATTCAGAAGGGCATCGCGCGCGCCGACAAGACGCTCAAGAACGTCGAAGGGGCGTGGATCAAGGAGCAGAAAGTCATGGTCGAGGACGGCAGGATCGCCGGCTATCGCGTGAACATGATGGTCACCTTCGTCCTCGAGGACGACAGCGCGGACTAGCCCCTGCGCGATCGCCCGCGGCCCCTCGCGTGTT
>JBIQKL010000053.1:25561-28191 GCA_044506555.1 Hyphomicrobiales bacterium
CTGAACATGATCTCGCCGTTCGGGGCACGAAACCGGAACCGAAACTGCTGCGCCTTGTCCTTGTAGACCTCGAACTTGTACATCCCGGGCTCCCTCCTTCGCGATTCGATTGCGTTCGGCCCGTCATCATAGCCAGCCCTCGGGCGACGGCCAAAAAACCTCGTCGGACCTGCCCTCGCGGAGACGTGGCGGCCCCGTCACTGGCGACCCGGCGCCTCGGCGGTTTCGCCGCGAGCCGACGCAGCCGCCGGCGTCTTGTCGGAGCGCCTCGCTGCGGGCATGGTCAGATGCAGGAGAATTTTCTACGCGGCCGCCGACCCGATGGAATAATCGACGTTCCCGAGCACGGGCGATGCCGGGTATCCGATGGGCGTCCGACGTTCCGTGACGTCGGCACCGGCCGGCCAACCGCCTCGCCGCCGGAGCCGATGCAACCGAGGCGGAAGGGGGAACAGGGTCATGTTCAAGCAGATTTCGGGACGGGCGGCAGGTCTCGCGCTGTTCGGGCTCGCGGCGCTCACCGCGCCGTCGCTCGCCGAAGGCATTCCCGGCGCGCCGGCGCCGTTCGACCAGGGCGGGGTCAAGGTCGCGCTGGTCACCTACATCTCGGCCGGTGACTTCTTCCAGGCCTACCAGGCCGGCGCCGAGGCCCAGGCGGAGGCCCTCGGGATCGACCTCCAGGTCTTCCAGGGCCGGCAGGACGCCGCGGAGCAGCGCGACCAGATCCAGCAGGCGATCAATCTCGGCGTCGACGGCATCATCATCGACCATGGCCTGCCGGAAACACTGCAGGACATCGCCCAGGCCGCGGTCGACGCGGGGATCAAGGTCGTCGCCTTCGACGTCAATCTCGACAATCCCGCCATCCCCCAGGTCGAGCAGAGCGACCATGCGCTGGCGCAGGCCGCGCTCGACCAGGCGATCAAGGACAACGGCGACGCCTTCGAGGCCGGCTATGTCTACGTCGCCGGCTTCGCGCCGCTCGACCGCCGGAACGAGACCTGGGAGGAAGTGAAGAAGGCCAATCCCGGCATCGTCGAGAGGGCGCGCTGGGGCGTGGTCAACGACACCACCGCGGCCGGGGTCGCCGACCAGACCAAGGCGGTGTTCCGCGCCAATCCCGACATTACCGTGGTGTTCGCGCCCTACGACGAGTTCGCCCGCGGGGTGAAGCTCGCCGCGATCGAGGACGGCTTCGCCGACCGGATCAAGATCTACAGCGCCGACATCTCGACCGCCGACATCCGCGAGATGATCGAGCCGGGCAGCCCGTGGGTCGCGACCGTCGCCACCAACCCCGCCGTGGTCGGTGCCGTCTCGGTGCGGAGCGTGGCGCTGCTCATCGCCGGCGAGGACCCCGGTCACAACATCGTCGTCGAGCCGACGCTAATCACGCAGCAGGACCTCCTCGACGCCGACATCAAGACCATCGAGGAGCTCAACGAAAAGCTCCCGAGATTCGGCCAGAGCACCGCCGCGACGGCGCCCTGGATCCCGGCCAACTGACGCCCGACCCCGCGGAACCTTCCTCCTGAGGTTCGAGATGCGAGCCGGCTCCCTTCCCAGGGGCCGGCTCGCCGGCGTCGGGAGCCATCCGCGGCACTCCACAATCCGTGTCCCCCGTGGATAATCGGCCCCCGAGGGAAAGACCGATGGCGGCACTGCTCCGGATCGAGGGACTGTCGAAGAGCTTCGGCTCGACGATGGCGCTCGACGGCGCGGATCTCGCGGTCGAGTCCGGCAGCATCGTCGCGCTGATCGGCGCCAACGGCGCCGGCAAGTCGACGCTGGTCAAGATCCTCTGCGGCGTGCACCAGGCCGACCGCGGCTCGATCACGCTCGACGGCAGGCAGATCGCGCCGCGCTCGCCGCGCGAGGCCCGGGAGGCCGGCATCGTCGCCGTCCATCAGTCGATCGCCGATGTCGGCGTGCCGTCGCTGCCGGTCATCGACAACCTGCTCCTCGACCGCCATTGCGGCGACGGCCGGTTCATGGTCGGCGGCAGGACGGACCGGGACGAGGCTGCGGCCATGGCCGACGCGGTCGGTCTCGATCTCGACCTCGACCGCCGGCTCGATGCCGTCTCGATCGCCGACCGGCAGCTCATCGCGATCGCGCGTGCCGTTGCGCAGAAGCCACGACTGATGATCTTCGACGAGCCGACCGCTAGCCTCTCGGGGCGCGAGAGCGACCGCCTGTTCGGCGTCATCGAGCGCCTCCGCGGCCAGGGCGTGGCGATCCTCTACATCTCCCACAAGATCGCCGACCTCCGGCGACTTGCCGACCGCGTGGTCGTGCTCCGCGACGGGCGCGTCGGCGGCACCTTCGGCCAGCCGATCGACTTCCCGGCGGCGATCCGCACCATGGTCGGGCACGACATCGCGGCACGGCCGAAGCAGGCGCGACCCCTGCCGGGACGGGACATCCTCACGCTCCGCGGCATCCGGCTCCGGCCCGGCGACGCGCCGTTCGACCTCGTCGCCCGCGCTGGCGAAGTGCTCGCCGTCACCGGGCCGGTCGGCGCCGGCAAGTCATCGCTCGCCGGCACGATCTTCGGCCTGTGGCTGCCGGTGGGCGGGACCATGGACCTCGACGGCGCGCCGTGGCGACCGGCCGGTCCCGGCGAAGCG
>JBIQKL010000185.1:0-3958 GCA_044506555.1 Hyphomicrobiales bacterium
GTCCTGTTCGCGGCCTCCGGCGGCGCCCGCATGCAGGAAGGCGTGCTCGCCCTCATGCAACTGCCGCGGACGACTGTCGCCGTCGATGCCTTCCGCGAGGTGAAGAAGCCCTACATCGTCGTCCTCACCCATCCGACCACCGGCGGCGTCACGGCATCCTACGCCATGCTCGGCGACATCCACCTCGCCGAGCCGGGGGCGCTGATCGGCTTCGCCGGCCCGCGGGTCATCGAGCAGACCATCCGCGAGAAGCTGCCCGAGGGGTTCCAGCGCGCCGAGTACCTGCTCGAGCACGGCATGGTCGACGCCGTCGTTCATCGTCACCAGCTCCGCCCGACCATCGCGCGGCTCTGCCGGCTGCTCGGCGCCGACGAGGTGGCGGCGCCCGAGGCGCCCGAGACGCTGCCGGCCGTCATCGAGGCCGAGCCGGTCTGACGGCAAGCGGCAATGGAACGGTCCGACGCCATCCTGGAGCGGCTGCTCCGCTTGCATCCGCGCGAGATCGACCTGTCGCTCGAGCGGATCGAGCGCCTGATGGGCGACCTCGGCCATCCCGAGCGGCGTCTGCCCCCGGTGATCCATGTCGCCGGCACCAACGGCAAGGGGTCGACCACCGCCTTCATGCGGGCGATGCTGGAGGCGGCCGGGCGCCGCGTCCATGTCTACACCTCGCCGCACCTCGTCCGTTTCCACGAGCGCATCCGGCTCGGTGCGGACGGCGGCGGCCGGTTCGTCGACGAGGAGGAGCTCGCCGACGCGCTGCTCGCGGCCGAGAAGACTAACGAGGGGCGGCCGATCACCCAGTTCGAGATCACCACCGCCGCGGCCATCGACATCTTCGCGCGCTATCCGGCCGACGTGCTGTTGCTCGAGGTCGGGCTGGGCGGCCGGCTCGACGCCACCAACGTCGTGGCCGAGCCGCTGGCGAGCGTGATCACGGCGGTCTCGATCGATCACGAGAAGTTCCTGGGCGACACGCTGGAAGGCATCGCCGCCGAGAAGGCGGGCATCCTGAAGCGCGGCTGCCTTGGCGTCGTCGCGCCCCAGCAGGAGGCGGCGCTCGCCGTGATCGAGGCCGTGGCGGCCCGGCGCGGCGCGCCGCTCTTCGTCGCCAACCAGGACTGGGTCGCCTACGCCGAGCGCGGCCATCTCGTCTACCAGGACGAAGCCGGCCTCCTCGACCTGCCGAGCCCGCGGCTCGCCGGGCGCCACCAGTTCACCAATGCCGGCGCGGCCATCGCCACCCTGCGCCGTGCCGGGCTCGGCGTGCCGTCGGCGGCGATCGAGGCGGGCCTCGTCGCGGTCGAGTGGCCGGCGCGGCTCCAGCGGCTGACCGCCGGGACGCTGGTCGCCCGTGCCCCGGCCGATGCCGAGATCTGGCTCGACGGCGGGCACAATCCCGGTGCCGGCATCGTCATCGCCGAGGCGATGGCCGATCTCGAGGAGCGGGCGCCGCGCCCGCTGCATCTCGTCGCGGGGATGCTCAACACCAAGGATCCGGTCGGCTTCTTCCGGCCTTTTGCAGGTCTCGTGCGCCGGGTTCACGCTGTCCCGGTGCCGCATTCGCCGGCGGCCCGCGACCCGGTCGAGCTCGCCGGCATCGCTGCCGAGGTCGGCCTGCCCGCTGCGGTCTCGGGCAGCGTCGCCGAGGCCATCGACGCGATCCGCGCCGAGGCCGATCCGGCCGAGCCGCCCCGCATCCTGATCTGCGGCTCGCTTTACCTCGCCGGCGCCGTCCTGGCCGAGAACGGCACCCCGCCGCAGTAGGGCTTTCCAGACGACAAAGGCCGCGATCGCTCGCGGCCTCGCCGGAAACCCGTGCGAGAGTGCGTCAGATCGACTGGCTGATCCAGTCGGAAAGGCGCTGCTTCGGCATCGCGCCGACCTGCATCGCGGTCGGCTCGCCGTCCTTGAACAGAATCAGCGTCGGGATCGAGCGCACGCCGTAGCGCATCATGATGTCGGGGTTCTCGTCGACGTTGAGCTTGGCGATGGTGACCTTGCCCTCCATCTCGGCGGCGATCTCCTCGAGCGCCGGGGCGATGAAGCGGCACGGGCCGCACCACTCGGCCCAGAAGTCGACGACAACGGGCTTGTCGGCGCCGAGCACGTCGGTGTCGAAGTTCGCGTCGGTCACCTTCACGGACATGGATAGACCTCGTTTTCCTTGGGGGAGTCGGGAGGAAGGCTGTTGCCCGGAACGTAGGCAGCGGGGCGGGGAGCGTCAAGGCGCCGGCCCCCCGCGCCGCGCAGGGAGGCGTGCGTTTCACGGCGTTGTCGCGGCCGTCTCCATTTCGGCGAGGTCGAGCAGAACGGAAGGAATTTCCATGAGCGCCGGCCGGTCCGTCCACAGGATTGCGGCCTCGATGCTCTTGCCGGGATAGAGCCGGCGGAGCATCGCCCGGTAGAGGGCGAGCTGGATCACGTATTCGTGCGGCGCATCGCCCAGCGATTCCGGCGCCGGGCGGTTGGTCTTGTAGTCGACGATCAGCACCCGCGTCCCGGAGACCGCCAGCCGGTCGATCCGGCCGGAGAGCATCGCGTCGCCGAGCCGTCCGGCGATCTCGACCTCGGCACGGCTGCCGGGCGCGAAGACCGGGGCGAAATCGGGGTGCGAGAGGATGGCGAGAACGCCGTCGACCAGTGCCGCACGCTCGTCCTCGGGCCATGTCTCCGCCATCGCGTCGAGATAAGCCTTCGCGCGCCCGCGGCGTTCCGCTGCCGGAATCTCGGGCAGCGACTGGAGCATGCGGTGGATCAGCCGGCCACGCTCGGCGGCGAGCAGGGCATCGCCACGCGGCGGTGCGAGCGGCATGCGGGCGATGCCGGCGCCGGCCGTTGACGGGCTGATGCGGCGGAGCGCCGCCGGTGCCGGCGGCGCCGGCCGCGACAGCCAGGCCGGCTGCGGCGGCGCGAACGCCATCGCCTCCTGCTTGCCCTTCGCCTTCGGCACCACGCCCTGCGGCGGGCGCCATTCGCAGGTGACGAGGCCGTTCTCGTCGGTGCTCTCGACCCAGTCGGCCTGCAGCGCGGCGCTGATCGTCGCGTGCCAGCGCCGGGGTTTGTCGCGCTCGCCGACCTGCTTCTCGGTGCCGCAGACATAGAGCCGGTCGCCGGCGCGGGTCAGCGCCACGTAGAGGAGCCGGCGGTACTCGTCCTCGGCCTCGCGGCGAAGCGCCTCGATCCGGGCCTTGACCATCGCCGGCATCGTCCTCGCGTTCCGCGCCCAGACCAGCGGCGAGGGGTCGCCGGTGCGGTCGTCGGCGAGGGCGACGATCTTGGCATCGTGGTTGGGATGGACCGGCTGCGAGCCGTTGTCGATCAGGAACGCGATCGGCGCTTCCAGGCCCTTGGCGCCGTGGACGGTCATCACCCGCACCTCGTCGCGGATCGAATCGGTGTCGCGGCGGACGTCCGTATCGGCGGCTTCGAGCCAGGCAAGGAAGCCCTCGAGCGAGGGCACGTTGGCCTCCTCGAAGGCGAGCGTGCGGGAGAGGAACTCGTCGAGCACGTCCTCGGCTTCCACGCCGAGCCGGCGAAGGAAGCGCCTGCGCCCGCCCTCGGCGCCGAGAATGCCGGCATAGAACGCATGCGGGTCGATGAAGTCGGCGCGCTTCCGCCAGGCGTCGAGCTGCTCCCGGGCCGCCTTGAACGGGCCCTCCTGCTTCGCCGCGTTGCCCAGCGCGTTCCACAGCGTCGTCCTGCCGCGCTCGCTGGCGATGGCGAAGAGCTGGTCCTCGTCGAGACCGATCAGCGGGCTCTTGAGGAGCGCGGCGAGCGACAGGTCGTCCTCGGGCAGGAGCATCACCCGGCCGAGTGCGATCAGGTCCATCGCCGCGATGTGCTCGGTGAGCTTGATGCGGTCGGCGCCGGCGATCGGAACGTGCCTGCCCTTGAGCGCCCGGTTGATCGCCTCGGTCTGCGCGCCGCGGATGCGCGACAGGATCAGGATGTCGCC
>JBIQKL010000054.1:0-15856 GCA_044506555.1 Hyphomicrobiales bacterium
GGCGTCGTCGCGGGCGACGGCGAACACCTCGTCGTAGCGCGACAGCAGCCAATAGCCGCCGTGGGCGGGCGAGTGCGCCACCGGGCACTCCGCCCGCATCGTACGGTAGAGCTCGTACTTCTTCGCGCTGAAATCGGCGGCGTGATGGTCGAAGTCGATCTCCTTCATGCCGGCCGTCACAGCTCCGTGTTGAACGGCACCTGGAGCGCGCCGGAGATGATGTCGGCGCGCGCCTTCTCGATCTCCGGCCACACCTCCTTGGTCCTGGCGACGAGGTCGGCCGGGCCGCTCGTCTCGAAGTCCGGCGAGAGCACGAAGTCGACCACCCCGGTGCCGAGGCCGGTGGCGACGTGGCCGCCGGCGAAGTCGGGGCCGATCGCCTTCGACACCTCGTTGTAGAGCGACTGGCCGAAATTGATCTCGACGATGGCGATCACCGACTTCGGGCCGAGCGCGAACTGGGCCCGCGCGCCGGCGCTGACCATCCGTCCCTCGCCCTCGTTGGCCGCCTGGATAATGCCGGTATCGGTCGCCGCGGCATCGGTCTGGATGTAGTCGATGCCGTCCTGGAACATCTGGTTGGCGATCTCCTGGCCCTTGGCGGGGTCCTGGAACGAGCCGGCGAAGGCGCCGGTCACCGTGATGTCGGGACCGACGCTCGCCGCCGCCGTCTTCATTGCGTTGAGATCGGCGTTGAGCGGCGGCAGGCTGACCCCGCCGATATAGCCGAGCTTGCCGGTCTTCGAGACCTTGGAGCCGAACAGGCCCGAGAGGTAGCAGCCGAGATAGTAGTCGTACGAGACGGTGACGACGTTCGGCATCGGCGGATCGAAGGGGTCGCCGAAGAGCTGGATGAACCTGGTGTCCGGATAGGACGGGGCGAGCGCCTTGATCGGCTCGGCGACCTCGTTGAAGGTCGAGACGATGACCTTGGCGCCGGCATCGGCGAGGCTCTGGAAGATCGGCGTGAAGGTGGCCGAATCCTGCGCGTAGATGGCGCGGGTCGGGAAGCCCTGCTCCTCCGAAAGCTGCTTGAGCGAGGCGATCATCGAATCGATCGGACCGTTGTCGCCGGCCGCCTGGGTATGGACGAGAGCCACGAGGCCGCCGTCCTGCGCCGATGCGAATCGCGGCAGGGCCAGCGCGCCGCTCGCGCCCGCCAGTGCGGCCCCAGCCGAGGTCTTCAGGAAGCGCCGCCGCGACAGCGGTCCGAGGGTGAAACCGGGATCGTCCGAGTGAGCCACCAGGGCCTCCGTTCTGCAAGGGGCGGTTCGGGATGCCGCCCGTGAGATGCCATCAATACCCGCCTCGCGCCGCCCGGCAAGCGGCAGGTCGGCCTTCCAACAGGACAATACGCGCCATGCCGCATCAGGGTAGCGGTCCGGATGCAGTGCTATCGCGATGCGCGTGCCGTGCTCATCCCAGCGCCGGCGACGATGCGGTCGCCCGGAGGATCTTCACCTCCTGCGTCTCGATGGCGTTCATCTGCCAGACCGCCTGCATATAGGCCTGCCATGCCGGATCGGCGTTCATCGCCGCGCGACGCCGGTCGCGGTCGTCGAGGCTGTCCCAGCCCCACAGGATCAGGGTCTGGTGGACATTGCCGAACTCGGTGGTGAAGAGCCCGAGGAAGCGGCCGAGATGGCGCTTCTGGATCGCCAGCCCTTCGTCCTCGTACTTCCTGAGCCAGGCCGGAAGGGTCCCGGGCCGGAACGTGTAGGTACGGTGTTCGATCAGCAACGGTTCGGTCCTCTCGTCAGCGGGCGTGAAGGATCATGTCGGCTGCCTTCTCGCCGATCATGATGGTGGGGGCATTGGTGTTGCCGGAGGCGATCACCGGCATGATCGAGGCGTCGGCGACGCGCAATCCCGAGAGCCCGCGGACGCGGAGCTCGTGATCGACAACGGCATCCTCGCCCGGCCCCATCTTGCAGGTGCCGACGGGATGGAGCGTGGTGCCCCCGGCTCGGCGGAGCCACGTGACGAGATCGGCGTCGGAGACGTTCTCCGGTCCGGGCGCGATCTCCGGGCCGATGATGTCGGAGAAGGCCGGCTGGCGCATGACCTCGCGGAGCATCCGGACGCCGGCGACGGTGGTGTCCTTGTCGAACTGCGTGCCGAGGTAGTTGGCGAAGATCTTCGGCGGGTCGCGCGGGGCGGCGGAGCGGAGGGTCAGGCAGCCGCGCGATTCCGGGTTCACCGGCCCGACGCGGATGGTGATGCCGTGGTTGTCGCCGACCCGCGCCTTCGAGCGGAGCTTCGGCCAGTGGAGATTGGCGGTCTTCTCGAGCGCCGGCATGAAATGGGCCTGGATGTCGGGCGCCACCAGGCCCGGCCGCGAGCGGAGGAAAGCGCCGCCCTCATAGGGAAAGGTGGTGGCCACCCCCTCGCCGACCAGCGCGCCCTTGAGGATCGCCCAGGTCAGGCGGTCGACCCGGAGGTCGGCATAGAGCGAGGTCGGCTCGGTGATCTCGTAGACCAGGCAGCAATCGACATGGTCCTGGAGGTTGCGGCCGACGCCGGGGAGGTGATGCACCGTATCGATCCCCTGCGCCCTCAACTCGTCCCCGTCGCCGATGCCGGAGAGCATCAGAATCTGCGGCGAGCCGATGGCCCCTGCCGACAGCACGATCTCACCCGTCGCGTGGGCGCGATGCCGGGCATCGCCGCGGGCGTAATCGACCGCGACGGCGCGGCCGTTCTCGACGACGATGCGCTCGGTCAGCGCATGGGTGACCACGGTGAGGTTCGGCCGCCGCATCACCGGGCGGAGGAACGCGCGCGACGTGCTGTGGCGCTTGCCGTTCCGGATGGTGAAGTCGTAGCGCCCGAAGCCGTCCTGGCGGGCGCCGTTGAAGTCGTCGTTGCGTTCGTGGCCGGCCTGCACGCCGGCCTCGACGAAGCGGTCGAACAGCGGGTTCCGGCCGCGCGCCCGGCACACCGACAGCGGCCCCTCCGCGCCGTGGAACTCGTCGCGGCGATCGGCGTGGGTCTCCGACCTCCGGAAGTATGGCAGCACCTCGGCATAGGACCAGCCGGGATTGCCCATCTGCGCCCAGCGGTCGTAGTCCGCGGCATTGCCGCGGACATAGATCATGCCGTTGATGGTCGAACTGCCGCCGAGCGCCTTGCCGCGCGGCCAGTAGATGCGGCGATTGTCGAGCTCGGGCTCCGGTTCGGTGTCGAAGCGCCAGTTGTAGATGCCCGAATGCATCAGCTTGCCCATCAGCATCGGCAGGCGGACCAGCGGATGGCGGTCCTTGCCGCCGGCTTCGAGCAGCAGCACCGAGACGTCGGGATCGGCCGAAAGCCGGCTGGCCAGCACGCAGCCGGCCGAACCGGCGCCGATGACGATGTAGTCGTAGGTGTCGGCGCGGGCCACCGGCATCACCAGCGGATCGGGGCAACGCCGAGCGCGGCGAGCGCCGCGTTGCAGGCGACGAACGGGTTCTCGAGCGCCAGGACCGCTTCGGCCCGCGCCGGGTGCTCGCGGAGGATGCAGGCGACCGGGCCGTGGACGCCCTCGGCGATGCCGGCATCGCGGAGCGCCGCCGCCGCCTGGCTGCCGAAACCCATGAACATTGTCGGCGTGCCGCGCCCGGCGAGGTGGCGGAGCACGGCGGCGACCACCGGCCGCCACAGCGGCAGGTGCCCGTCCGTCTGATGCGGATCGCCCTCGACCTTGAAGCGGCTGAGCGTGAAGGACGAGTTGAGGAGCAGCACGCCCTGCCGCACCCAGGGATCCATGATCGCCGCCGCCGGCTCGATATCGACGCGGCCGGCCTCGATGTCGGCGATCAGCCGCTCCCAGTCGGCGACGGAACCGGCATAGGCGGCATTGCCCGTGCGGGCGGCGGCGACGAGCTGTAGCCAGGTGCGGATGCTCTTCGAGAACATCTTCTCGAGCTCGCGCCACGCGGCGACGTTGCCGGCCTCGAAGGCGCGGCCGGTGGCGAAGGCGGCGCAGGGATAAGGGTCCTGCCCGAGGATGACGACGCGCGCGTCCTCCGGCGCGATGCCGTCGAAGGCACGGAGCATGTGCGCGCCTTTCGGGGCGCCGGGATAGATACGGCCGCGGCGCGGCGGGAACACCGGCTCCCACGCCTCGAGCGTCAATGTCGGATCGACGCGGTCGTAGCCCGGCTCGATGCCGGCCGTCACCGCCTGCCACGACGGGTCGAGATCGTCCCGCCAGCCGGCGAGGATCTCGCGCATCGCCTGGTGAAGCGCTTGTGCCATCGGCCCTGCCCGCTCGCATCGTCGCAAAGGAGCATGCCGGAACCTGACGATGACGTCAACTTTTCGCGGCGCACAATCTGACGCTTGCGTCCACTTTTCATGTGGACAGGCGGGCTCGGCCGCGCCACCCTCCCCGCCGGACGGTGGGGACATGCATCAGATGAAGAGGGCACGAACCGCGAGCGGCGGCAGTAGCGCCGACAGCCGCATCGCCGCCCGCAACAAGAAGGCGATCCTCGACGCCGCGATCGGCGTCTTCATCGAAAAAGGCTACGACGGCGCCAGCATCGCCGAGATCGCCAAGCGCTCCGGCTTGCCCAAGGCCAACGTCTATTACTACTTCGGCTCGAAGGAGGCGATCTACCGCACCATCATCGGCGACCTGATCGGCGAGTGGGACCGCGCCCTCGATCACCTTGCACCGGAACGCGAGCCGGCCGAGGCGCTCGCCGACTATATCCGCGCCAAGCTCGACTTCTCGCGCAAGCACGCCGCACAGTCGCGGATGTTCGCCAACGAGGCGGTGCATGGCGGCCGGTTCCTCAGCCGCAAGGACCGCGCCCACATGCTCAACGTCACCCTGGCCAAGGCGCCGGTGTTCGAGGCCTGGGCGAAGGCGGGCAAGATGGACCCGGTCGACCCGGCCCATCTCTTCATCCTGCTCTGGGCCACCACGCAGTATTATGCCGACTACGAGATCCTCGCCGAGACCCACCTCGAGACGCCGCGACTGACCGCGCGCGACTACGACCGCGCCGCGGAGACGATCATCGGCATCGTCCTCAAGGGTTGCGGCATCGCGGCACCGGCGGGTCCGGCCAGCGAGGCCGGAGCCAAGCCCCGAGGCAGGATCGCCCGGTAACCGCGCCATCCGCGGATGCGCAGCGCTGCTTCCCGGCCGTCCGCAGGGATTTGCCCCGGGACCTGTTCTCTCCTATCGTCGCCGACCGTCCTGACGCGACGGGAACAGCGGAAGACCTCCTCGGGAAGCGAGCGGAACATGGCGGATATCGGTCTGGTCGGGCTTGGCGTAATGGGCGCCAACCTCTCCCTCAACATGGCGGAGAAAGGCTACAAGGTCGCGGTCTACAACCGCACGGCCGAGAAGACCGACGCCTTCATCGCCAATGCCGGCAGCCTCGCCAACAACCTGACGCCCTGCAAGTCGCTGACCGAGCTCGCCGAGGCGGTGCGCCCGCCCCGCCCGATCGTGATCATGGTCAAGGCCGGCGAAGCGGTGGACGAGCAGGCCGCCATTCTCGCCGACCATCTCGGGGCCGGCGACATCCTGATCGACGCCGGCAACGCCAATTTCCGCGACACCCGCCGCCGCGCCGCCGCCTTCGCCGAGCGCGGCATCGACTTCCTCGGGATCGGCGTCTCGGGCGGCGAGGAGGGCGCGCGCCACGGCCCGTCGATCATGGCCGGCGGCAAGCGCGAGGCGTGGGACCGGGTCGCCGAGATCTTCACCGCGATCGCCGCGCGGTTCGAGGGCGAGCCCTGCGCCGCGCTGGTCGGCCCGGAGGGCGCCGGCCACTTCGTCAAGACCATCCACAACGGCATCGAATATGCCGACATGCAGATGATCGCCGAGGTCTACGGCGTGATGCGCGACGGGCTCGGCATGGCGCCCGCCGAGATGGCCGAGGTCTTCGCCCGCTGGAACGACGGGCCGCTCAAGTCCTACCTCATCGAGATCTCCGCCCGCGTGCTCGAAGCGACCGATCCGGCCACCGGCAAGCCGCTGGTCGACGTGATTCTCGACAGCGCCGGACAGAAGGGCACCGGCCGCTGGTCGGCGATCGAGGCCCAGGACCTCGGCGTGCCGGCGACGGTGATCGAGGCGGCGGTCGCTGCCCGGAGCCTCTCCGCACGGAAGGCCGAGCGCGAAGCCGGCGAGGCATTGTTCGGATCACCTGAGCACCGTTTCGGCGATGCCCTGGGCGATCGCGCCGAGACCCTCAGAATCCTCGAATCGGCGCTGCTCGCCGGCAAGATCGTCGCCTATGCGCAGGGCTTCGACGTGATGGCGAAAGCCTCCGAGACGTGGAACTGGGACCTGCCGCTCGGCACCATCGCCGAAATCTGGCGGGCCGGCTGCATCATCCGCTCGGCCTTCCTCGATTCGATCGCCTCCGCCTATGCCGCCAAGGGGACCATCTCCAACCTGATGATGGTCGAGCCGTTCAGCGATATGCTGAAGTCGTCCGACGGCAGTCTTCGCCGCGTCGTCGCCTCGGGTGCGATGAAAGGCGTGGCGATGCCGGCGCTCGCCTCGGCGCTCGCCTATTTCGACCTGTCGCGGACCGGCCGCTCCACCGCCGACCTGACCCAGGCGCAGCGCGACTTCTTCGGCGCCCACGGCTTCGAGCGGATCGGCGCGCCCGGCATCGTCGCCCACGGACCCTGGTCCAACGCCTGATCCCTTCGCCCGCGTCCCGGAAATCCGCCCCGCGCGACGTTCGGCCGCGTGACCGCGACGCGGCTTGCGTATAGGGAATGCCGGTTCCGGTCGCGATTCCCGCGGGCCGGCCTTTTCCTACCGGTCTCCATGCTCCAGGGCGTCGTTCTCGGCTTCCTCACCTATGCGCTGTTCTCCGGCGCCGATGCGCTCGTGAAGAGCCTCGGCGGCGAACTTCCGGTGATGGAGATCGTCTTCCTCAGCCAGGCCGCCGCCTTCGCGGTGATCCTCGTCCTCCGGCCGCGCGGGGAGCTCTGGCGCAACATGTTCCGCATGCACCACCCGAAGCGGGTGCTGCTCCGTGCCGTCTGCGGCGTCATCGCCGCGGTGTTCAGCACGGTCGCCTTCACCACCATTCCGCTAGCGGAAGCCTATTCGCTGATCTTCCTCGCCCCCGTCCTGGTGACGATCATGTCGATCCCGCTTCTCGGCGAGCGGGTCGGCTGGCGGCGGGTCGGCGCGGTGGTGATCGGCCTCTGCGGCGTGCTGCTGGTCGTCAAGCCGGGCTTCAACGAACTGCATTTCGGCCACCTCGCCGGTCTGATCGTCGCGATCGCCGGCGCGGTCAGCATGATCATCCTCCGCATGATCGGCCACACCGAGCGCCGGGTCAGCCTGATCGGCGTCATGATGTTCTCATGCCTCGTGGTGAGCGGCATCCTGATGATCCCCGAGTTCGTGGTGCCGTCGGCCAATGCGCTCCTCAAGGTCGCCGGCATCGGGGTGGTGGCCGGCGTGGCGCAGATGACGCTCCTCGCCGCGACCCGGCTGGCGCCGGCCAATCGCGTCGCCCCGGCGCAGTACAGCCAGATCGTCTGGGCGGTGATCTTCGGCGCCCTGTTCTTCGCCGAGGTGCCGGATTGGATCGCCCTGGTCGGCATCGCCCTGATCGGCCTCTCCGGGCTGTTCACGCTCTTACGCGAGGACAAGGTCAGCGGCTGGCCGCGGCGGGTGCCGCTGCTGCGCAATCGTTTGTGATCCCCCTGTGCGGGGCATCCGAATGCGGCTAGGGTCTCCGGCCGTGAGACGAAGCGGGAGGGCGAGGCGATGCAGAAGCTCCAGGTCCAGGGTGTCCACCACATCACGCTGGTCGGCGCCGACCGGCAGACCTCGATCGACTTCTGGGAGGGCGTGCTCGGCATGCCCTTCATCTTCGAACAGCCCAACCTCGACGTGCCCGAGGAGAGCCACCTCTATTTCGATCCCGGCGACGGCCGGCTGATCACGGTCTTCACCAACGAGAGCCGGAAGCCCGACCCGACGGCGACCCCGAACGAGATCGGCGCCGTCCACCACATCGCATTCTGGGTGTCGCGGGCCACCTTCGCGCAAGCCGTGGAGCGCCTCGACCGCCGCGGCATCCGCCACAGCGGGGTCAAGGACCGCGGCTTCATGGACTCGATCTACTTCCGCGACCCGCTCGGGCTCCTCGTCGAGCTCGCCGCCTACCGCTTCTTCCCGCCCGAGGGCGTCTCGCACGGCGAGGTGCTGTTCGAGGCGCACAAGATCCGCGTCGCCCGCGGCGACTACAACATCACCGAGGCGCACCTCGCCGACGCGATCGAAGACATCGTCCGCCGGAAGCGCCACAGCCTGTCGGACGACCGCGAGCCGAAAGACCCGTACGCACCGCGCGAATAGTCAAGAAAGCCAAAGCTGGGAGGAACGACATGAAGCTCTACATGAACCCGGCCTCGAACACGAGCCGGCCCGTGATCCTGTTCATCGAGGAGAACAACCTGCCGGTTGAGCTGGAAGTCGTCGACCTGATGACCGGCGCGCATCTCCAGGAGCCCTACATCTCGATCAACCCCAACGGCCTGGTGCCGGTGCTGGTCGACGGCGACTTCACGCTGACCGAGAGCTCGACCATCCTGAAATATCTCGCCGACAAGTACGACATCCCGACCTACCCCAAGGACCTCAAGGCCCGGGCCAAGGTCAACGAGCTGATGGACTGGTTCAACACCGGCTTCTATCGCGACTACGCCTACGGAGTCGTCTATCCGCAAATCTTCCCGCACCACAAGCGCCCCAGCGAGGAAGCGCACAAGGCGACCATCGAGTGGGGCAAGGGGCTCACCAGGAAGTGGCTGAAGGTCCTCAACGACCACTGGCTCGGCAAGGGCAACCCGTACCTGACGGGCGACCAGCTCACCATCGCCGACCTGTTCGGCGCGGCGCTGCTCACCTGCGGCCATCCGATCCGGAGCGAGTTCAAGGACTATCCGAACATCGAGGCATGGCTGAAGCGGATCGAGGCCCTTCCCAACTGGAAGAAGATCAACGGCGCGCTGGACGGCTTCCGCGATGCGCTGAAGGATCAGCAGTTCGAGACGGTCTGAGGCCCTGCTCTTCCGGCGGCTCCGCGATCAGATCGCCGAGCCATCCATCTCCTCGCCCATGTAGGGCACCAGCACGGCGCGGGACGGGCGCTCGGTAATCGCGGCGGGCAGCGGCATCCAGGCCGCCAGTTCGCCGTCGCCATAGACGATCCTCGCCGCCGGATCGGAATCGGTCGCGAGCCAGCCGTATTCGTCGCTCGGCTCGTGCCGCGTCCACTTGACCACGTCGACCTCGGCCTCGCCCTGCTCGCTGGCGCGCACGGTGACGAGGATCCGGGTGCCGTCCTTCGGCGCGGACCGCATCGGCCGCCATTCAGCGTCGGCGTTCATCGTCTTCCTCCTCGCCTTCGGTAGCGAAGCATGGAACGCCTCCGGACCGAGGGCAACCCCGCAACTCGTGACCCTGTTCCCTGCCGCCCGATCCCACGGCGTGAAGCGCCAGAGCGGCAGTGACGGCTTCTAGCTGCTCGAGGTCGGCGGCTTCCTGAGCGCCGAATAGCCCCACGAACGTCGGACGCGGGCGGAATCCCTCTGCCTCGCCCGAATGCGTGAAGGGCTGGGCCGACTCTCCAACCGCCGGATCCTTTTCGCTTTGCCGGTGCCGGCGGCAGTGCACGCTCAGCGCAGCTGCCGCCCGAACCAATCGAACACTAAGCCGCCGATGGCATCGAGATTCTCGTCGGTATCGAGAGCCCCCGCCAATTCGGACAGGCGCTGGGCGGCGGTGAGGAGGAATATGCGCCGCCTGTCGAGCGCCTTGCCCGTCATCGCCTCATAGGCTTCTGCCGTACGCGTGGCGAGATCCGGATCAACAAGTGATACCTGGACGAATTCCCGGTGGGGCGGCCCGACGCCGGAATCCGCAAAGTCGAAAATGCCGCGAAGCCGGCCGGCAGCGTGATCGAAGGCCATGTTCCAGCCATGGGCGTCGAAGAACCCGTAGACCTCGCCCAGCGGGTCAGGCGGCAGTCGGCGATATTCGGCGATCGAGTCCTGGGCGATGGCGCGCATCTTCTCGGACAGAAGGCGCCAGACGGGTGCGAGCGTCGTCTCGCGGGTGTCCCACCATTCGACGGGCCGGGCTCCGGCAGCGCGAGCCGTCTCGCGCGGAATGGCGTGGAGCTCGGCAAAGAAGCGGGCGAGATCGGAGGCCAGGTCGCGGCGCGCCGGTTCACCCAGCCGCGCATAGTCTTGGCGCTTGAGCGTTTCACCATGAAGCTTGCCGTGCAGGGAGAAGGGCGGCGGCCCCTCGTGGATCGTCATCCGAGGCACGGGCATCGTCAGCCTCGGCCCGACCAGAGCGAGAAGCGACGCTTCGCGTCTGAGGGCCTGCTCAGCCTCCGTGCCTTCGGGAAACTTCGCGATGAACCGGTCGCCGATGTCGATCGCGAGGCTGTGCCAGCCCCGGCCCGCCACGGTGAGAGGCAGCCCTTCGAGCTGCGGACGAGCGGCAAGGATAGCCGCCCGGTACGATTCCGGAACGCTGGGTGGAGCGCGAAGGGCGCTCACCGATCACAGCGCCTTGACGATGCCCTCGGTCATCTTCTTGGCGTCGCCGAGCAGCATCATCGTATTGTCGCGGTAGAACAGCGGGTTGTCGATGCCGGCATAACCGGACGCCAGAGAGCGCTTGACGAACATTACGGTGCCCGCCTTCCACACCTGGAGCACCGGCATGCCGTAGATCGGCGAGGATGGGTCGTCCTCGGCCGCCGGGTTGGTGACGTCGTTGGCACCGATCACGTAGACGACGTCGGCCTGGGCGAACTCGGAATTGATGTCATCGAGCTCGAACACCTCGTCGTAGGGGACGTTGGCCTCGGCGAGGAGCACGTTCATGTGGCCGGGCATGCGGCCCGCGACCGGATGGATCGCGTACTTGACCTCGACGCCCTCGGCCTTGAGCTTGTCCGCCATCTCGCGGAGCGCATGCTGGGCCTGGGCGACCGCCATGCCGTAGCCCGGCACGATGATCACCTTGCCGGCGTTCTTGAGGATGAAGGCGGCGTCGTCCGCCGAGCCGAGTTTCACCGGCCGCTGCTCGACCGCGCCGCCGGCCGCCGCCGTCTCGCCGCCGAAGCCGCCGAGGATCACGGAGATGAAGCTCCGGTTCATCCCCTTGCACATGATGTAGGAGAGGATCGCGCCCGACGAGCCGACCAGCGCGCCGGTGACGATCAGCGCCGTGTTGCCGAGCGTGAAGCCGATGCCCGCCGCCGCCCAGCCCGAATACGAGTTGAGCATCGAGATCACCACCGGCATGTCGGCGCCGCCGATCGGGATGATGATCAGGACGCCGAGGGCGAGCGCGGTCAACGTGATCAGCCAGAAGACGACGTGGCTCTCGGTCAGCGTGAAGACCACGATCAGCACCACCAGGAGCGCGCCGAGGCCGGCGTTGATCAGGTGGCGCGAGGGAAGGAGGATCGGCGCGCCGGACATCCGGCCGTCGAGCTTCAGGAAAGCGATGACCGACCCGGTGAAGGTGAGCGCGCCGATGGCGAGGCCGATCGACATCTCGACGAGGCTCGCGCCGTGGATGTGGCCCGGCTCGCCGATGCCGAAGGCGGCGGGCGCATAGAGCGCCGCGGCGGCGACGAACACCGCGGCGAGGCCGACGAGCGAGTGGAACGCCGCGACCAGCTGCGGCATGGCCGTCATCGGGATGCGGCGGGCGATCACCGCGCCGATCCCGCCGCCGATGGCGATGCCGAGCACGATCAGCAGCAGCCCGCCCCACCCCGGCGCCGCGAGCAAGAGCGTCGTGACCACCGCCACCGCCATGCCGACGATGCCGAACAGGTTGCCGCGACGGGAGCTCTCCGGGCTCGACAGGCCACGAAGCGCGAGGATGAAGAAGACGCCGGAGACGAGATAGAGCAGGGCTGCCAGATTCGCGCTCACGGTCACTCCTCCAGCGGTGTGGTCGTCTGGGCGGGGAACGCGACGCCGGTGAACTGCGGATAGACCTGTCGCAGGACGTCGACCATCGCGGCATCGCCGGTCCGGACCAGGTACCACGCGCCCTGGTCCAGCATGCCGAGCGTGAACGAATCCACCTTCACTCTGCCCATGCCGTCCGCCTCCATGACGGTCTCGGTCGGGATGAACAGGTACGGGGTGCCGTCGGCCAGCTCATGATGTTCGGCGGCGTCGAGATCCATGCCGAAGGAGACCAGCGTCACCGAGGCGAGGACCTGCTCCATCTGCTCGGCCAGCGCCATCTCGAGCTGGTCGAGCGGCACCTTCGCCTGGTCGGCGATGTGCTGGAGCACCGGCGGCGGGATCACCGTGATGATGGCGCCGTAATCGTTGGCGCGCATCGCGGCGTCGAACGCCGCGATCTTGGCGGCCAGCGCAGCGGCCTCTTCATCGGTGACGGGACGCGCGAAGGCAGGCCCGGCAGCGAGCGCGACGACCAGTGCGAGGAAGGCGGCGACGCGCCTCACCGCTCCTTCCTCTTGTACATCGCGAGCATGCGCTGGGTGACAAGGAAGCCGCCGAAGATGTTCACCGAGGCGAGCACCAGCGCGACGAAGCCGAAGCCCCGCGCCCAGCCCGACCCGGTGGCCAGCGCCTCGGCCCCGGTGACGCCGACCGCCAGCAGCGCGCCGACGACGATCACCGACGAGATCGCGTTGGTGACGGACATCAGCGGCGTGTGCAGCGCCGGGGTCACCGACCAGACCACGTAGTAGCCGACGAAGATCGCCAGGACGAAGATCGACAGGCGGAAGATGAACGGATCGATCGCGCCGCCGGTCGCCGCCGAGACCCCATGGCCGACCATCTCGGCCGCCTGGTCGGCGAAGCCCTGTGCCTGCATCGCGGCATCCTGCGCGGTCTGCGCCGCTGCGGCGGCGGTATCGGCCGCGGCACGGGCGGCGTCTGCCGCCTGTTCCGGCGTCGTCGGTTCCATCACGCTGCTCCCTTCGGCGCGAAGGCGGGGTGGACGACCGCGCCGTCGCGGGTGAGGTTGGTCGCCTTGACCAGTTCATCGTCCCAGTCGACGGCCAGCGCCTTGTTGGCCTTGTCGATCATCGTCTCGACGAAGGCATAGAGGTTGCGCGCATAGAGCGCCGACGCGCTCGCTGCGATCCGGCCCGGAACGTTGAGGTAGCCGACGATCCTGACATCGCCGACTTGCGCGACCTCGCCCGGCCGGGCGCCCTCGACGTTGCCGCCGCGCTCGACCGCGAGGTCGACCAGCACCGAGCCGGGCTTCATCGACGCCACCATCTCCGCCGTCACCAGCCGGGGCGCCGGGCGCCCGGGGATCAGCGCGGTGGTGATGACGATGTCCTGCTTCTTGATGTGCTCGGCGACCAGCGCCGCCTGCTTGGCCCGGTATTCGGCCGACATCTCCTTGGCGTAGCCGCCGGCGGTCTCGGCCTGCTTGAACTCCTCGTCCTCGACGGCGACGAACTTGGCGCCGAGCGACTCGACCTGCTCCTTGGCGGCGGGGCGGACGTCGGTCGCCGTCACCACCGCACCGAGCCGGCGGGCGGTGGCGATCGCCTGGAGGCCGGCGACGCCGGCGCCCATGACGAAGACCCGGGCGGCCGGCACCGTGCCGGCGGCGGTCATCATCATCGGCAGCGCCCGGCCGTAATTGGCGGCGGCGTCGATCACCGCCTGGTATCCGGCAAGGTTGGCCTGGCTCGACAGCACGTCCATCACCTGGGCGCGGGTGATGCGCGGCATGAACTCCATCGCGAAGGCCGAAACCCCCGCCGAAGCCATCGCCGCGACCGCATCATCATGGCCGTAGGGGTCCATGGTCGCCACCACCAGCGCACCGCGCTTGAAGAGCGGCAGCTCGGCGGCATCCGGCCGCCGGACCTTGAGGACGATATCGGCGTCGGCAAGCGTCGTTGCGGCATCCGGCGCGATCACCGCACCCGCCGCCTGGTATTCTGCGTCGGTGATCCGCGAGCCGCTGCCGGCCCCGGCCTGGACGGCAACGTCCGCGCCGAGCCCGATGAACTTCTTCACCGTTTCCGGACTGGCCGCGACTCGGGTCTCGGCGCCGTCCGTTTCGGTCGGAATGGCGATCTTCATGAATCAGTCCGCTCGAGAGAGGCCGACGCAAGCGCCGCCCCGATGATCGCGACGCCGGCTCAAGCCTCGGTCAAGTCAGAAACAGCGCCATGAGGATGAGCACGACGACGATCGCCCCGGTCACCCACTTGGTGATCCCGACGAAGCGCCGGTACATGTTGACGTGGTCTTTGTAGTCGACGCCTGTAGCCGTGGCGATTTCCACGGCGCCATGCTCAGCCATTCTCGCTTCTCCCGGAAGAACCCCTGTTCCCGCGCGCTTTATAGCAAATGCGCCGCGCTGCACAATGCGCCCGTTCGTCCCGCTCCGGGACTCGCGATTGCACGGAACGGCGGCCCGTGCTCAAACCGGGGCGGCGACGGAGGACACGGCATGGTCACGGCAATCGGCATCATCGGCCTCGGCAAGATCACCGAGGACCAGCACCTGCCGGTGATCGCCAAGAATCCGGCCTTCCGCCTCGCCGCAGTGGCGAGCCAGCGCGGCGTCAAGGTCCAGGGCGCGCCGACGTTCCGCACCCCGGCCGAGATGTATGCCGCCGTCCCGGAACTGACCGCGGTGGCGATCTGCACGCCGCCGCAGGTCCGCCATGCCTATGCCTGCGAGGCGCTCGCCGCCGGCAAGGACGTGCTCCTCGAGAAGCCGCCGGCGATGACCGTCAGCGAGCTCGACGACCTGGCCGTCCATGCCGCCGAGCGCGGCCGCGTGCTCTTCACGACCTGGCACTCTCAGTACAACGCCGCGGTGATCCACGCCCGTCGCCTGCTCGCGGGCGAGACGGTCACCGCGCTCAAGGTCACCTGGAAGGAGGATGTCCGGCACTGGCATCCGGGCCAGAAGTGGATCTGGACCGCGGGCGGCTTCGGCGTGTTCGATCCCGGCATCAACGCGCTCTCGATCGTTACCGAGATCATGCCGCAGCCGGTCTTCGTCGCCGGCGCCGACCTCACCTATCCTTCGAACTGCGACGCGCCGATCGCCGCCGCGCTCCGCCTCCGCACGGCCGACGTCAGCGAGGGCCTGACGGCCGAGTTCGACTGGCGCCAGACCGGGCCGCAGACCTGGGACATCGAGATCGGCACCGCCGCCGGCAACCGGCTGAAACTTTCCCACGGCGGCGCCCGCCTCGACCTCAACGGCGATCTCGACGTCGAGCGGCCGGCGCACGAATACGAGGACATCTACGACCGCTTCGCCGCACTGCTCCGCGAGCGGCGCGCGCTGGTCGATGCCGCCCCGCTACGCCTCGTCGCCGATGCCTTCATGGTCGGCCGCCGGCTGACGACCGATCCGTTCCACGACTGACGGAGATCATCCCATGGCTACCCGCGGTTTCGTCGGACGCCCTCCCCCGGCCGAAGAGGCGGCGCGCCTGCCGCCGGGCCAATACCGGGAGGAGGGTTTTCCGGTGCTCTCCGCCGGGCCGACGCCCCATATCGCGACGCAGTCCTGGCGCTTCGGGCTGAAGGTCGGACCGAAGCCGATCGCCTCGTGGAGCTGGGAGGAGTTCGGCCGGCTGCCGCGGACGCCGTTCCATCGCGACATCCATTGCGTCACCAAGTGGAGCAAGTTCGACACCGACTGGGAGGGGGTGCGGGTCGACGACATCCTCGCCGCGGCCGGCCTCGCCGCGCCGCCGACGCCCTACGTGCTCGCACATTCCTACGACGGCTACACCACAAACGTTCCCTATGCGGACCTTGCCGGCGACAAGGCGATGGTCGCACTGACCTATGACGGCGGGCCGAT
>JBIQKL010000054.1:15956-27544 GCA_044506555.1 Hyphomicrobiales bacterium
TGCCGAAGGCGCCGCGGTGGTCGGTCAGCCGGTCGAGATCGCCTCGACCGCCAGGTTACCGCTGCCGATCGCCTGCTGGTAGGTCATGGCCACCCCGTTCACGGCGGGTGCATAGGTCACGGGGACGCCCGCGAATGCCGGCGTATCGGTCTCGAGGATCTCGTTGAGGCGTTCGACATCCCAGGTCGCGATCAGTTCGGGGCGCACGACGGTCCCCTACGCCGCCGCATCCTGCGCCGTCGCGGGCGACTCGGCCGTGAAGCTGCACGCCACGATCGCCGCACAAAAGCCGCGGACAAACGCCGATGCGATCCCCATATGCCAGGCTCTCCGACGTCGTCGCCCCGCGCGGGCGACGTGCCCCGTGCATGAAGCAGGGGATGATGCTAACCGCTTCGGCAGGAACAGACGAGACCCGCCTGATGAATCAGCCGCCCCAACCGACGCGCCTTCTCTGGCAGGACGCGACGGTGACCCGGATCCTCGACCGGACGCCGACGGTGAAGAGCTTCTTCCTGAAACCTGCGGATCCTTTCCACTTCGTCGCCGGCCAGCATGTCGACGTCCGGCTCACGGCGCCGGACGGCTACCAGGCGCAGCGGAGCTACTCGATCGGCTCCGCGCCCGGCGAGGCCGAGGTGGAGCTGGTGATCGAGCGGCTCAAGACCGGCGAGGTCTCGGAATTCTTCCACGCGATCGTCGAGCCCGGCGACCGGATCGAGCTCCGCGGCCCGATCGGCGGTCACTTCAACTGGCTGCCCGGCGACGGCGGCCCGATCCTGCTGATCGGCGGCGGGTCCGGCGTGGTGCCGCTGGTCTCGATGCTGCGCGCCCGCGACCGCGCCGGCGTGACTGCGCCGTTCGTGCTCGTCTATTCGGCCCGGACCTTCGGCGAGGTGATCTTCCGCGAGGAGCTGATGCAGATGGCGGCGGCCGGCAACGGCGTCTCGCTGATCCTCACCCTCACCCGCGAGCCCGCGCCGGTCGAGGGCACGCGGTCCGGGCGGATCGACCGCGGCGTCATCGCGGAGGCTCTGTCGCTGCTCGGTGCGCCGCCCCGCCTCGCCTTCATCTGCGGGGCCACGGCCTTCGTCGAGGTTGCCTCGATGTTCCTGGTCGAGGCCGGCGTCCCCGCATCGCGGATCCGCACCGAGCGCTACGGCGGAGCGCCGGCGGCGCGGCTCGACGACACCGTCGTCGTCGCACCCGAGGGCTGAGCCGACATCCCGCCGCTAACCGCAGGCTGCGACATCCCGGCCTGCGACCCCCGCACCGGCAATCCGCCAATAGTCGCCACGAGATCCCGGAACAGGTCATCATGTACTCGCACCTCGCATCGAACGACACGACCGCCCCGCTCAGCTTCGTCAGCGGCTGGCTGGTCTCGTCCACCATCGCCCTCAAGCCGGGGGCCTGGGCCAATTATGGCCGCGACGGGAACAAGCCGTGGATCGACCTCGATACCGATGCCGGCCTGATGCGGCTGGTCGGCGTCGAATACGACGTGAGGTCGGGCGCAACCCCTGCCGACGACGCAGGCTACGTCTACCTCCCGGTCTGGCCGGACAAGTACCTCAAGGTGGCGCGGAACGCCGTGGTCGACCGCGTCTTCTCGCACACGCATCAATCGAGCTTCGACAACGTCCACGGCAACGGCTCGAAGCCGACCGTCGGCGAGATCCTCGGCAAGCGCCCGGTCGACCTTCTCAGCCCGATCTCCAACCTGCGCATCGACGGCACGAAGTTCGCCGACACGATCGTCCTCAACGACACCGGCGGCACGGTCTACAGCAACAACGGCGGCGACGATGTCTTCGGCGGCGGGGGCGACGACCTGATCTACGGCGCCAACGGCAAGGACCGGCTCTACGGCGGGGGCGCCAAGGACAAGCTCTACGGCGGCAACGGCAAGGACAAGCTCTACGGCGGCAACGACGGCGACGAGTTGCATGGCGAGGCCGGGAAGGACACGCTCTACGGCGGCGACGGCGAGGACAGGCTCTACGGCGAGTGGCAAAACGACGTCCTCCACGGCGACGCCGACAAGGACTGGCTGTACGGCGGCGACAACAACGACGTGCTCTATGGCGGCGTCGGCGAGGACGAGCTCCACGGCGGCAACGACAAGGACAAGCTCTACGGCGACATCGACAACGACAGGCTCTTTGGCGACGCCCACAACGACAAGCTGTGGGGCGGCATCGGCCAGGACGTCCTCTACGGCGGCAGCGGCAACGACAGGCTCTACGGCAACGAGGACAACGACCTTTTCTACGGCGGCAAGGGGAACGACCGCGCCTATGGCGGCATCGGCCAGGACACCGCCCATGGCGGGGCCGGCAACGACAAGCTTTACGGCGACGCCGACAACGACTGGCTCCATGGCGACAAGGGGAACGACCGACTTTACGGCGGCATCGCCAACGATTTCCTCTATGGCGGCGCCGGCAAGGACAAGCTCGACGGCGGCCACGACAACGACCGGCTTGACGGTGGCGCCGGCAAGGACACGCTGAAAGGCGGCATCGGCGCCGACACGTTCGTCTTCTCGTCCAAGCTCGGCGGCGGCAACGTCGACCGGATCGCCGACTTCGAGGTCGGCACCGACGGCATCTGGCTGTCGGCCAAGGTGTTCAAGAAGCTGCCGGTCGGACCGCTCGCCGACGAATATTTCCATCGCGGCAGCAAGGCCGCCGACAAGGACGACCACATCGTCTACGACGCCAGGAAGGGCCTGCTGATCTACGACAAGAACGGCAGCGCCAAGGGCGGCGAGCAGGTCTTCGCCAAGGTCGACAAGAACACTGACCTGCACAACAGCGACTTCTACGTCCGGTACGAGGGCGATCTCTACGTCTGAGAATCCGCCTGACGTGACCCCATGCGCTCAGGCGACGAGAATCGCCCTGAAGTCGTTGACGTTGGTGAGGGTCGGCCCGGTGGTCACTAGGTCGCCGAGGGTGGCGAGCAGCGTATGACAGTCGTTGCCGGCGAGCAGCGCCGGCACGTCGAGGCCGGCCGCGCGGGCTCGGGCGAGCGTGTCCGGCGTGACGATCCCGCCGGCATTGTCCTCGCTGCCGTCGATGCCGTCGGTATCGGCAGCGAGCGCGAACACGCCCTCGGCACCGTGGAGGCCGAGCGCGAGGCCCGCCAGGAACTCGGCATTCCGCCCGCCCCGGCCCTTGCCGCGCACCGTGACCGTGGTCTCGCCGCCGGAGAGCAGCACCGCCGGCGGGCGGAGCGGCACCCCGTGGGTGCGGACCGACAGGGCGATGCCGGCAAGCGTCCGGCCCACTTCCCGCGCCTCGCCCTCGAGCGCATCGCCGAGGATGAGCGGCGCGATGCCGGCGGCACGCGCCGCCTCCGCGGCGGCCCGAAGGCTCGCGATCGGCGAGGCGACGATCTCGACCCGCGACCGGGCGAGCCGGGCGTCGCCGGGCTTCGGCGTCTCGGCGGAGGCGGCTTCAAGGTGCGCGGCGACCGCGGGGGGCGGTTCGATACCGTAGCGGGCGAGGACGGCGCGCGCGTCGGCGAAGGTGGTGGGATCGGCCACCGTCGGTCCTGAGGCGATGACGCTCGGGTCGTCGCCGGGCACGTCGGAGATGAGGAGGCTCAGCGTCTCCGCCGGATGGGCTGCCGCCGCGAGGCGCCCGCCCTTGATCGCCGACAGATGCTTCCGCACGATGTTCATCGCCGTGATGTCGGCGCCGGAGGCGAGGAGCGCCCGATTGACCGCTTGCTTCTCCTCGAGCGTCAGCCCCTCGGCGGGCAGCGCCAGCAGCGCCGATCCGCCGCCCGAGATCAGGCAGAGCACGAGGTCGTCAGGACCGGCCGACTCCGCAAGCGCCAGGATGCGGCGCGCGGCGTCGCGCCCGCGGGAATCGGGCACCGGGTGGGACGCCTCGACGATCTCGATCCGCCGGCAGGGCACGCCATGGCCGGTGCGGGTGACGACGAGGCCTTCGAGGGGACCGTCCCAATGCGCCTCGACCGCCTGCGCCATGGCGGCGGAGGCTTTTCCGGCGCCGAGCACGATGGTGCGGCCCTTCGGCGGCTTCGGCAGGTGCGACGGCAGCACGCGGGCCGGCAGAGCGGCGGCGACGGCGGCATCGAACACGGAGCGGAGGAAAATGCGTGGATCGGTCATGGGGACGGGAATGTGACATGGCCCCGCCGCCCTGGCCAGTCGCGGCGGCTCCTCCCCCACCGGTGCCGTGCGATCGCCGGCGGTCCAGCTCAGCCGCCGAGATCCATCGGCGGCGGACGGCCGCGGCCGGTGACGCTGTGGGTCTGCTCGAGGAACGGACGGATCTCGATGCTGCCGAGGGCAGCCATCGGATCGTCGGCCGCCAGGCGCACCGCCGCCTCGATGTCCGGCGCCTCGATCATGAACAGGCCGCCGAGGAACTCCTTGGTCTCGGCGAAGGGGCCGTCGGTGCGCATGATGCGGCCGTCCCTTGCTCGAAGCGTCACCGCATGCGCCGGCGGCTGCAGCGGCTGGGCGAGGATCAGGCGCCCTTCGTCACGGAGGCGCCAGTCATCGTCGATGGTCGCGTCCGTCAGGCGGACATGCTCCTCCGGCGACAGCTTGCCGGCAAGGCTTTCGTCGACATAGACGAGGCAGGCGAACTTCATCGGGACCTCCCATGGCTCTCCGGATGGTCGTCGGCCATCGTCCGGTTTCGACACCGGCCGGCAAATTTTCTATTCCGACAGGACATCGACCGCGCGTTCGACTCCGCGGAGCTCGGCGAGACCCTTCAGCCGTCCCACGTAGGAATAGCCGGGATTGGCGTTCCGCACCGGGTCGGCGGCGAGCAGGTGGCCGTGGTCGGGCCGCATCGGGATCCGGTGGTCGGGCCGGCCCTCGGCCTCGCGCCGGCGCTCCTCGGCGCGGACCGCGGCGACGATTCCCACCATGTCGCTGCCGCCCTCGAGGTGCTCCGCCTCGTGGAAGACGCGGCGGGCCTCGACGGTGACGTTCCGGAGATGGAGGAAGTTGATGCGCGGGGCGAAGGCCCGGATCATGCCGACGATGTCGTTGTCGGCGCGCGACCCGTAGGAGCCGACGCAGAAGGTGAGCCCGTTGGCGCGGCTGTCATAGGCGTCGAGCAGGGCCGCGACGTCCGCCGCCGTCGAGATGATGCGCGGCAGGCCGAACAGCGGAAACGGCGGGTCGTCCGGGTGGATGCCGAGGCGGATGCCGGATTCCTCGGCCACCGGCACCACCTCGCGGAGGAACTCGAACAGGCTGAGGCGGAGCTCCTCCGGCCCGATCCCGGCATATTGCCTGAGGAGGTCGAGGAAGGCGGCACGGTCATAGGCGAAGTCGGAGCCGGGCAGCCCGGCGAGGATGATCCGCGCCAGTTCCTCGCGGCGCGCGTCGGGCATGGCGGCGTAGCGGTTCTGCGCCTCGGTGAGGATGTCGACGTCGTAGTCGTCGTCGGCGCCGGCACGCTGCAGGATGAAGACGTCGCAGACCGCGAAGTCGACGATGTCGAAGCGGAGCGCGCGGCCGGAGCGCATCGGCCAGGCGAGATCCGTCCGCGTCCAGTCGACGATCGGCATGAAGTTGTAGCAGACCATGTCGACGCCGGCCCGGCCGAGGGCGCGGAGCGTCGCCTTCCAGGCGTCGACGTCGTGTCGCCAGTCCTTGGTCTGGGCCTTGATCGCGTTGGTGACGGGGATCGATTCGACGACGGACCAGCGCAAGCCCTCGGCCTCGATCATCTCCTTCCGTGCCGCGATCGCGGCGTCGTGCCAGGCGGTCCCGCCCGGGATCTGGTGGAGAGCGGTGACGATTCCGGTCGCGCCGGCCTCGCGGACCGCCTCCAGCGAGATCGGGTCCTTCGGGCCGAACCAGCGCCACGTCTGTTCCAATGGACGTCTCCTTCGGAGAAGGCCTCTCAGGAAAAAGCGCGCGAGGAGGCTTCCCCGCGCGCTTTCCGTCGTCGCGCCGGTCCGCCGCGGACCGGTGCGCCCCGCGCCTAGCGCGACTCGGGCGCCGCCGCGTAGGTGAGCCAGCCGAAGCCGGAGAAGATCAGGTCGATGCCGAGCAGGAGGCCGATCACCCAGATCGAGGATTCGGGCCAGCCCGAGAGGATGATGACGCCGGCGATGATGCCGAAGATGCCGGACAACACCAGGAGCCACCCGCCGGCGCTCCAGTTCTGGAAGCCGACGATCAGGCGGACCAGGCCGAGCGCCAGGAAGACGATGGCGATCACCCAGGTCAGCGCCAGCACCGCGCCCACCGGCTGGGTGACGATGTAGATGCCCGCCGCGATGTAGAGCAGGCCGAGGATGATCTGCCAGATGAAGCCGCCCCAGCCCTTGGTCCAGAAAGCGTGGATGACTTCGAAGGCGCCGCCGACGATCGCGGCGATGCCGATGATCATCGCGCCGACAAGCGAGAACCACACGATGTTGCCGAGAACGACGACGCCGGCGATGATGAGAACGATGCCGAGAAGTACGCGGAGCCAGGTCGGCGTTGCCGCCGACGGAGCTATGCCAGTCATGCTCATGTGGGCCTCCCCCGATTAGTGTGCCTGACAATTGTACATCACCACCGGCGACGACAGAAGCCACCGCCGCGTCATTGGAGCAATGCAAGGTTACCGCATTTCGTGGGCCCAGGGCGGGTCGGCGCCGGGCCGGGAAGCGGTCACGGCCGCCGCTTTGGCGGCGTAGGCGAGGAGGTCGGTGAGGTCGGCTTCGGAGAGCGACTGCACGGCGCGCTTGCCGAGCCTGCCCTGGCCGTGGAGGCGGGCGAGGAGCGCGGCCGAGAACGTGTCGCCCGCCCCGATGGTGTCGGCGACCTCGACCTCGACGCTGGGCACGAATGCCGAGCGGCGCCTGGCGATCGCCCGGGCGCCGTCGGCGCCGTCGGTGAGGATGACGAGGCTCGCCCCGTGCTTCAGCCAATTTTCCGCGACGTCCTCGAAGCTGGAGTCCGGCGCGAGCCAATCCAGGTCCTCGCGGCTCATGCGCACGATGTCGGACATCGCCGCCATCCGCTCGATCCGGGCGATGTAGCCGTCGCGGTTCTTGATCAGCGACGGCCGGACATTGGGGTCGAATGAGATCAGCCGATCCGGGCTCTCGTTCCGCATCAGCGTCTCGTAGGCCGACCCGCAAGGTTCCGCGGTGAGCCCGATCGAGCCGAAATGCATGGCCTCGACCGTGGCGGGAATCGCCGGCAGGTCGGCCTCCTCCAGCATGCGCAGCGCCGAGCCCTCGTCGAAGAAGGCATATTGCGCATTGCCGTTGGTGAGCTTGACGAAGGCGAGGGTGGTCGGCCGCGCGGTACGGGGACACAGCGCGATGTCGACCTTGCTCGCCGCCAGCGATTCGCGAATCATCGCGCCGAAGAAGTCGTCGGAAAGGCCGCAGAAGAAGCCGACCGGCGCGCCCAGCCGGCCGAGCGCGACCGCGACGTTCAGCACCGAGCCGCCGACGAAGGGCTGGTAGCTGTCCGCGTCGTCCTCCGTCTTCCTCGGCAGGAAATCGATCAGCGCCTCGCCGCAGCAGACGATCATCCAGTGTCCTCCCCTCACCGCAACGCGGGACCGCCGGCCGCGAGAACCGCCGCGATTCACGCGCCTTGCTTCCGAAATGTTTTCGCCCACAGGATATGCCGGATTCCGCCGTGGCGACAATCCGAGCCGGCCGGAGACGCGCCGCGATTAACCGGACATAAACCGCGCTCGGCGTCACTCGGGCCATGTCCGATCCGCCGCTCGTCCATGCCATGCCCGACCTCCTCGAGGCGGTCGAGCGCTGGCGCCGCCATCTCGCCCATGAGCGGCGGCTGGCCCCCAAGACCGTCGAGGCCTATGGCCGCGACGTGCGGCAGTTCCTCGTGTTCCTCACGACTCATCTCGGCGGCCCGCCGCGGATCGCCGACCTCGCCGTGCTCCGCGTCGGCGACGTCCGCGCCTTCCTCGCCGCGCGGCGCGAGGAGGGCGCCGGCTCGCGCACGGTCGCGCGGGGCGTCGCCGGCGTCCGTTCGCTGATTCATTGGCTCGAGCGCGACGGGCACGTGAACGGCGCCGCCTTCCGCGCCATCCGTCCGCCGCCCCAGAAGCGGACCCTGCCGCGGCCGCTCGCACCGACAGCGGCGCGCCGGCTCGCCGATCGGGCCGAGTCGCTCGACGAGGAACCCTGGATCGCCGCGCGGAACGCGGCCGTCTTCACCCTGCTCTACGGCTGCGGGCTCCGCATCTCCGAGGCGCTCGGCATCAACCGGGGCGAGGTCCCCCAGGGCGAAGGCGTGCTCCGCGTCACCGGCAAGGGCGGCAAGCAGCGGATCGTGCCGGTGCTGCCGGTGGTGAGCGCCGCCATCGCCGACTATCTCCGGCTCTGCCCGTGGCAGCCGGGACCGGAGGGACCGCTCTTCGTCGGCGCCGAGGGCGGCCGGCTCAACCCGCGCATCGTCCAGCGCGCGATGGAAGGGCTCCGTGCCGCGCTCGGCCTGCCGCCGACCGCCACGCCGCACGCGCTCCGCCACTCGTTCGCGACGCACCTTCTCGCCAACGGCGGCGATCTCCGCGCCATCCAGGAACTGCTCGGCCATGCCAGCCTCTCGACCACGCAGGTCTACACCCAGGTCGATACCGAGCGGCTGATGGCGGCCTACGACGCCGCCCATCCCCGAGCCTGAGCCGTTCCCCTTCCTGAACGTCCGGCAACCCGTGGTTTCAGCCTGCCTTCAGGGCCGGCGCACTACGGTCGCGACCATGGACGGAGGCACGCCTCCCCGCCGACGTCCGTCTCCCTCCCTGAGAAACTTCGGGCCCGGCACGTCCGGGCCCCTCTTTTCTTTTGCGCCGCAGCACGGACGTGATAGATCGGCACCCGCGATGACGACGCCGATCCGCCTCACCCGGCTGCTTCTCCTTACGTGCTCCGCGCGGCGGGACGGCGTCTGACATCCTGACGACTCCCCGGCGCGGCCCCTCGCGGATCACGCCGGTACCGACGTCTCCCGGGGTCGACGCAGAACCAAGCGAAGCGACCGCCATGCCCCTCGACCAGTCCCCCGACCCGGAACACCGTGCCGCCGTCCAGCCGGCGGCATCCCAGGCTGCGGCTCCCCCGCCGGGATACGTGCGCGTCGGCTATGCCTTCGCGCTGGTCGGCGCGCTCCTCTTCTCGGCGAAGGCGATCGCCATCAAGCTCGCCTACGAGGATCCGACCAGCTCGGTGGATGCGATAACCCTGCTCGCGCTCCGCATGATGATGGCGCTTCCGATCTACCTGATCATCGGCGGCCTCGCGGTGTGCGAACGGAGGCGGTCCGGCCAGGCGTTGCCGCCGGCGGCGCCTGTGATCAAGGCGCTGTTCGTCGGCCTGCTCGGCTACTGGTTCGCGAGCTACACGGATTTCGCCGGCCTCCAGTATATCTCCGCCCAGTTCGAGCGCCTGATCCTGTTCACCTACCCGCTCTTCGTGGTGCTGCTCGGGGCGATGTTCTTCGGCCAGAAGGTCCAGCTCCGCGCGGTCATGGCGATCCTGGTCAGCTATGTCGGCCTTGCCGTCATCTTCAGCGAGAAGCTCGGCGAGGGCGGCAGCGACATCGCCCTCGGCGCCGCCCTGATCCTCGGCGCGGCGATCGCCTTCGCCCTCTACCAGCTGCTTGCCAAGCCGCTGATTGCCAGGATCGGCCCGGCGCTCTTCACCTGCATCGCAATGAGCGGCGCGGCGATCGGCGCGCTGATCCAGTTCTTCGTCACCCACCCGGTCTCGGACCTTGCGGTGAGCGAGCGCGTCCTCGTCCTCAGCCTGATCATCGCGGTCGGGGCGACGGTGCTGCCCTCGTTCTTCCTCAACGCCGCGCTGCACCGCATCTCGGCGCAGGCCAACGCCACCATCGGGACGCTTTCGCCGGTGATGACGATCGCGCTCGCCGTCACCATCCTCGGCGAGCCGCTGACGGTGGTCGACGTCATCGGCACCGCGCTGGTCCTCGCCGGCGTCGGCTGGTTCACGCTCGCCGACCAGGCCGCAGCGCGGCGGGCCAGGAGGGTCTGACCCGGCCATGACCGAGGGACGCAGGACGGCACTGGTGACGGGCGGGGCGCGGCGGATCGGCCGCGCCATCGTCGAGGACCTCGCCGCCCATGGCTGGGCGGTCGCGGTGCATTACGGCCGTTCCGCCGACGAGGCGGAGGCGCTCGTGCGCGCGATCCACGGCAACGGCGGCGAAGCGGTCGCGGTCGCGGCCGACCTCGCCGACCCCGCAGCGCTCGCCGGGATCGTCGCCGAAGCGGCCGTCGCCCTCGGCCCCCTGACCCTTCTCGTCAACAATGCCGCGACCTACGTCAAGGACGAGCCCGGCGGACTCGATCCGGCGATCTGGCAGCGGCAGATCGCGGTGAACCTCACGGCGCCGGTCTTCCTGGCCGAGGCCTTCGCGGCACAGGTGCCGGCCGGCACCGAGGGCAACATCGTCAACCTGCTCGATCCGCGCGTCTTCCACCCGCGGCCGGACCACTTCTCCTATCAGGTCTCGAAATCCGGCCTGCACGCGGCGACCATTGCGCTAGCCAAGGGGCTGGCACCACGGATCCGGGTCAATGCCATCGCACCCGGCCCGGTCCTGCCGAGCGCCGTCACCACCGCGGACCGTTACGCCCGGCGGGTCGGTGCGCTGCCGCTCGGCCGCGTCCCGGAGCTCGCCGATTTCGGCCGGACCATCCGCTACTTCGTCGAGAGCACGTCGGTGACCGGCGAAGTGATCGCTCTGGATGGCGGCGAGCACGTCGCCTAGGATACGCCCATCATGACCGAACCTGCCGATCTCCCCGCCCCCGACCACCTCCCGCTGCCCGTCTCGGCGCGCGTCCGCGCCCGCCTCAGGAAGGCGCGCCAGCGCTTCAACGCCAACGACAACATCTCCGCCTTCCTCGAGCCGGGCGAGCACGAGGCGCTGCTCGAGGAGGTCGAGGCGAAGATGCGCGGCGTGCTCGAGAGCCTCGTCATCGACGTCGAGAACGACCACAATACCCGCGACACCGCCCGCCGGATCGCCAAGATGTACCTCAACGAGGTCTTCCGCGGCCGTTACGTGCCGCAGCCTTCGACCACCGAGTTTCCCAATGCCGAAGGCCTGAACGAGCTGATGATCGTCGGGCCGATCACGGTGCGGAGCGCGTGCAGCCATCACTTCTGCCCGATCATGGGCAAGCTCTGGGTCGGCATCATGCCGAGCGAGCGGTCCAACCTGATCGGCCTGTCCAAATATGCCCGCCTCGCCGAGTGGATCATGACCCGGCCGCAGATCCAGGAGGAGGCGATAACCCAGGTCGCCGACCTCTTCTCCGCCACCGTCAGCCCCAACGGCCTTGCGCTGGTCATCGAGGCGGATCATTTCTGCATGCACTGGCGAGGCGTGAAGGACGACGGGGCGAAGATGGTCAACAGCGTCATGCGCGGGTCTTTCCTCAAGGACGCTACGCTGCGCCGCGAGTTCCTGTCTCTCGTCAATGTCGGGCAAAGGAAAGGCTGATGCTTGTCCGCTGTCTCTATGCGAGCCGTGCCGTCGCCCCCATCGGCGAGCCGCTGATCGGGGAGATCCTCGAGGA
>JBIQKL010000055.1:0-27328 GCA_044506555.1 Hyphomicrobiales bacterium
TCCTCCGCCACGCCTACGGCGCGCTGACCGGCTACGCCGCCATGATGCCGGCGGCGCCGCGACGTTCATCCGCTGTCCGGCACGCCGCCGACCGCTGCCAATAGCGATGCATTCCCTCCCGAGGCCGTGGTGTCGACGCACAGATGGCGCTCGATCACGCAGCGGTCCCGCATGTCGCGCGATGTGACCAACTGGACCAACGGACCGTCGCGCCCGGCGAGCGCGACGCGGGCCTGCCGCAGATCGTCCTCGTCGCTCCAGAGGGCGACCACGGCGACGCCGGACAGTTCCTCGAGGTCACGGCGGTCGAGACGGCCGTCGATCGCGCCCGGTTCCCCTGCGCCGGGACACACGATGAGCGCCGGGCATCCCACGGCGCGCGCCATGCGCGCCTGCACAAGCGCGTCATCGGGGGTCGGCCCGAGGCAAAGCACCTTGCTCCGCGGATAGGTGGAGAGCCGGTTCAGCTCCCCGGTCGGCCCGGGCATCTCGGTGACGTCCACGGTCTTCCGCGGCGCGTCCGGCAGGGCGTCCAGCGCGGACTGGACGACGGCGACATCCACCCGTCGCCCGGATGCCGCCGCGGACGGCGACAGGCCGGGGAGCTCCGAGAAGCGCCGCACGTAGCTGGGCCCGCCCGCCTTCGGACCGGTGCCCGACAGCCCCTCGCCGCCGAACGGCTGGGAGCCGACGACCGCCCCGATCTGGTTGCGGTTGACGTAGATGTTGCCGACGTCGAGGTTGGCCGCGAAGTGCTCGATGCGGCTATCGATGCGGGTATGCAGGCAGAACGTCAGGCCGTATCCGCTGTCGTTGATGTCGGAGATGACCCGTTCGATCTCGCCCGCCTTGAACGTCGCGACGTGCAGGACCGGGCCGAAGACCTCCTTCCGCATGTCCTCCATGCCCCGGACCCGAATGACCGCCGGTCCGACATACGTCCCCTCCCCCGGCACCTCGAGCTGCTTGAGCAAGCGACCGTCCGACGCCGCGGCCCGAATGTGCTCGAGGATGTCGGCCCTTGCGCCGGCATTGATCACCGGGCCGACGTCGGTCTCGTAGTCCCACGGATCTCCGACCACGAGTTCCTCCATCGCACCGTAAAGCATGTCGAGGAACGTCGGCGCGACGTCCTCCTGGAGGAACAGGATGCGGAGCGCCGAGCAGCGCTGCCCCGCCGACCGGAACGCGGAGGTGAGGATGTCCCGCACCGCCTGCTCGGGCAACGCGGTGGAGTCGACCACCATCGCATTGAGGCCGCCGGTCTCGGCGATCAGCGGCGCGTGGGGGGTGACCGCCGCAGCCATACCCCGGTTGATCGACTGGGCGGTGGCGGTCGAGCCGGTGAAGCACACGCCGCCGATCCGGTGATCGCCGACGAGCCGCGCGCCGACCACCGACCCGCGGCCGGGAAGCAATTGCAGAACGTCCCCCGGCACGCCCGCCTCATGCAGGAGCTTCACGGCGAGGTACGCGACGATGGGCGTCGGGTCCGCCGGCTTCGCCAGCACGCCGTTGCCTGCCGCCAGCGCCGCCGCGATCTGCCCGGTGAAGATGGCGAGCGGGAAGTTCCAGGGGGAGATGCAGACGAACAGGCCGCGTGCGGTGCGGCCTTCGAGCTCGGGAATGCGGGCGGCGTAGTAGCGGAGAAAGTCGACGGCCTCCCGAAGCTCCGCGATGGCGTCGGCAGGCGTTTTGCCGGCCTCGCGGCTGAGCGCGGCGAACAGCTCGCCGAAGTTTCTTTCGTAGAGGTCCGCCGCGGCGTTGAGGACGCGGGCGCGCTCGGCGCCATCACGGTCCGTCCACGACCTTGCGGCACCGATCGCCGCATCGACGTCCTCGGCGCTCGCTTCGACGACTGTGCCGACCTGCTCGTCCGGCACCGCAGGATTGAAGACCGGCTTCGGCCGGGTGCCGACGAAGGGGGCGGCCGTAAGCGGTCCAACCGGCCATTGCTGGGCTGCAAACGGGTTCCTCGCTTCGTCGATGCGCGCGAGATCCGTCTCCCGGTGAAGATCCCAGCCGGTCGAGTTGCGTCGTTCGGGCGCGTACAGGTCGCCCGGGTGTCTGATCGGCGCGGCCGGTCCCGCAAGCGCATCGAAGGGATCCGCGGCGACGACGGGGTGCGGCACCGTCTCGTCCTGGATCTGGTTGACGAACGAGGAGTTCGCGCCGTTCTCGAGCAGGCGGCGGACGAGATAGGCCAGGAGATCGCGATGCGCCCCGACCGGCGCATAGATCCGGCAGCGGGTGCCCTCGCGCTCGTGAACCAGCCGATGCAGCACCTCGCCCATGCCGTGCAGCCGCTGGAACTCGAAGGAATCCTTGTCGGCCGCCATCGCGAGGATGGCCGAGACGGTATGAGCATTGTGGGTGGCGAACTGCGGATAGATGCGGTCGGTCATCGCCAGGAGCTTCCGGGCGCAGCAGAGGTACGAGACGTCCGTCGCGGCCTTCCGCGTGAAGACCGGGAAATCCGGGTGGTTCTCGACCTGCGACCGCTTGATCTCGCTGTCCCAATAGGCACCCTTGACCAGCCGCACCATGATGCTGCGATCGAGCTCGGTCGCGAGGGCGTAGAGCCAGTCCAGAACCAGCGGTGCCCGCTTGCCGTAAGCCTGGACGACGACGCCGAAGCCGTCCCAGCCGGCGAGCCGGCGGTCGCGAAGCACGGCTTCGATCACATCGAGGGACAAGTCGAGACGGTCGGCCTCCTCCGCATCGATGTTGAGCCCGATATTCGCGTCCTTGGCGGCGATCGCAAGCTCGAGCGTCGTCGCGACGAGCTCGGTCAGCACGCGCCGCCGCTGGCCCACCTCATAGCGCGGGTGCAGGGCGGACAACTTGACGGAAATGCCGGGATTGTCCCGAATATCGGGCGAGCGCGCATGGCGGCCCAGCGTGACGATGGCATTCCGGTAGGCTTCACGGAACTCGGTAGCGTGCGCCGACGTCAAGGCCGCCTCGCCCAGCATGTCGAAGGAATGGGTGAACCCCTTGCTCTCGAGGTGCCGGCCGCGCTTCAGGGCGCCGTCGATCGTCTCACCCAGGACGAACTGGTCGCCCAGTTCGCGCATCGCTGCGCGGACCGCCAGACGGATCACCGGCTCGCCCAGCCGCTTCACCAGCCCGCGGACGGTCTGGGCGAGCCCGCGCGACGATTCGTCGTCCAGCACGCGGCCGGTGAGCATGAGCGCCCAGGTCGAGGCGTTCACCAGCGAGGACGGAGACTTTCCGAGATGTTCGGCCCAGCTCGCCCCGGCGATCTTGTCCTCGATGAGCTCGTCGACGGTGCCGGCGTCCGGCACGCGCAGCAGCGCCTCGGCCAGGCACATCAAGGCGATGCCCTCGGCGGTCGAGAGCCCGTACTCGCCGAGGAAGACCTCCATCAGCCCCGGACGGCCGTCCGCACGAATATCCGCGACCAGCGCCTCCGCCTTGGCGGAGGATGCCTGCCGCTCCGCTTTCGTAGGCGCGTGACTCGCGAGAAGCGTGGAGATGCAGTCCGCCTCGGCGGCGAAGTGCCGATCGCGGGTGGCGGCTCGAAGGTCGTGGAGGGCGTTCATGCGCATCGAATGACCCGATCCCGGCACCGAAATGGCGTCACCATTTGACGCTGCTGAAGACGCGCCCCGGCATTCAGAATCGAACCGGCGCCGCAGCCGTCATCCCGACCGCCGCCTAAGAGGTCCGACCGGTCGCGGTCTCGATCGCGTCGCGATCGGAACAGACCCACAGGATCGTCGCATCGGTCTGGCCCACGGCGGTGCAGCCGTGACTCATGCGGCTGTCGAAGAAGACGCAGTCGCCCTCGTTGAGGATCAGGTCCTCGTAGACGTCGGTATGAAGCGCGACCGAGCCTGACAGAACGTAGATCACCTCCTCGCCTTCGTGCGCCGTCAGCGGGCCGAACTCGCGCAGCGTTCCGAGCTTCACCTTGGCCACGATCGGGAACAGGCGCTTGTTGGGGATCTCGGTGCAGAGCATGTCGTAGTCGTAGGCATGCGTGCTGTGGCGCTTGCCGTCGCCCTTCCGGGTCACCGCCCGCCGTCCGATCGGTTCGAGCTCGCTCGGCTCGGAGAACAGCTGCTCGATGCCGATGCCGAGACCGTGGGCCAGCGCGATCAGCGTGTCGTAGGTCGGCGAGAGCAGATTGTTCTCGATCTTGGACAGGGTCGAGGTCGAGAGCGCGCCCGCCTGCCCTACCTGCGCCAGCGTCAGGCCCTTCTCCAGCCGGATCTGCCGGACCCGCTCGCCCAGGCTCTGGCTCTGCTGATGCGTCGCGGCCGCTGTCGTCGCCATGGCTCGTCAACTCGTAAGATTCTCGAGCATCGGCGTGGCTCGACCGCCATCCGATGGCAGGATCTGCCCCAAATAGACCAGTTCCGCCGCCGCGAGATCCTCGCACGAGGCCCCGACGGACTTGAACACCGTGATCTCGTCGGCGCGCTGCCGCCCGGGGCGCTCCTCCCGGCACAGCTCGGCGAGGTCCGCCCGGATCGAATCGCGACCGATCGCGCCCGATTCTATCGCCTGGACGATATCACCGGCCTCTTTGAATGCTCCCTCGCGCGTGTCAACGAAAATGCCGTCGGCGCCGCGCATCACGTCGTCGTCGGATTCGCGCATATCGGGACGGTAGGCGCCCACCAGGTCGAAATGACGGCCCGGCCGAAGATGCCGGCCGGTGATCAGCGGCTCGCGGGCGAGCGTGGCGCTCGCGACGATGTCGGCACCGTCGACGGCGGCATCGACGGACGCGGCGGCCACGACGCTCCGCGCCAGGCCCACCAGTTCGGTGGCGATCGCCGCAGACCGTTCCGGCGAGCGGCCGCAGATCACCAGGGTGTCGATGTCGAAGCTGGCGCAGTACGCCTCCGCGAGGCTGCGGCTGACCCGGCCCGTGCCGAGCACGGCGAGACGCCGCGCGTCCGGGCGCGCCAGGAACTTCGCGGCGAGCACCGAGGCGGCTGCGGTGCGGCGCATGGTCAGGACGCTCGCGTCCATCTGCGCCACCGGCTCGCCGGTCCGCGCATCGAGCAGCAGGTAGAGACCGGCGACGACCGGCCGGTCCACCTGCGCATTGCCGGGAAACACCGTCACCAGCTTGATGCCGATGTGCCGGTTGCTGCGCCACGCGGGCATCAGCAGCAGGTCGCCGGGGCTGTCCCCCTCGATCCGATAATGGCTCCGCAAAGGGTTCTCCGCGCCGTCACGGAACACCAGCCGGATCGCTTCGATCAAGGCCGGCCAGGTCAGACGTTCGAGCACGTCCCGATCGCTAAAGGCTATCATGAGTGTAGGGCCACCGCTTTCGCACTCGCAATAAATGTTCCTATACGAAACTTTTCGTCTTTCAAACAGGAAAATTCGTGATAAGAAAGACGGCAAGCGGGACGTGACGCTCTGCCATATCCAGACGAGCGCGCCGTGACGCATCATTGGGGAGGATCCATATGCGCGTTCTCAAGACCCTGTTTGCGACGGGCCTCGCCGCCGCGAGCCTCACGGTCGCCGCCACCGCGGCGCCGATCGACGTGTTGATCACCGCTCCGGACGGCTCCAGCAGCGCCGCCGTCTACACGCCGCCCGAAGCCGCGCAGAAGCCGTGGCGCATCGGCATCCTCATCCCGCATCTCAAGGACACCTACTGGCTCGCCGCGGCCTATGGCGCGATGGACGAGGCCGACAAGCTGGGCCTCAAGGCCAAGCTCATCGCCGCGCAGGGCTATACGGACGTCACCGGACAACTCAACCAGATCGACAATCTCCTGGTCGAGGGGGTCGACGCCATCGTGCTCGCCGCCGTCGGCCCGCAGGCAATGAGCCAGAAGGTGGACGAGATCGTCGGCGGCGGCGTGCCGGTGATCGGCATGATCAATCCGATCGAGAGCGAAGCCGTGAAGGCCCGCCGGGGCATTTCGTACCGCATTCCCGCGGCCGCCGCCGGCGAGTATCTCGGGACGCTCGTCGGGGACGCCGAGACCAACGTCGCCATCTTCCCGGGGCCGGCCGGCTCCGGCTGGGCGGAAGACCTCGACCAGGGCTTCACCGCGGCACTCGCCGACAAGCCCAACGTGAAGATCGTCGACGTCAAGTGGGGCGATACCGGCAAGGACGTGCAACTGTCGCTGATGCAGAACACGCTGCAGGCGCATCCCGACATCGACTACATCATCGGCAACCCGGTAGCCTCCGAGGCCGCGCCGGCACTCCTCACCCAGCTCGGCCTCGCCGACAAGGTCAAGGTGATCTCGCTGATCGCCACGCCGCAGGTCATGGACTACGTCAAGAGCGGCGAGATCCTGATGGTGCCGCCCGACCAGGCGGCGACCCTGGCGCGCCTCGCCGTCGATGCGGCGGTCGATACCCTCGAGGGCCGCGAAGTGGTACCGCAGATGGGCACCTCGATCGTCTCGGTGACCACGGAGTCGATCGGCAGCTTCGACAGCTCCACCACGTTCGCGCCCGAAGGCTACCAGCCGGTGTTCCAGGTCAACTGGTAACCCCGGCGGCCCGAAGATTGGGGTGATGTCGAAATGCTGCTTGAAGCCCGATCCCTGTCCAAGAGCTTCGGCATCACCCGCGCCCTCGACGCCGTCGACTTCGACCTGTCGGGGGCCGAGACCCACGTCCTGTTCGGCGAGAACGGCGCCGGAAAATCGACGCTGGTGAAGATCCTGTCCGGCGCCTACGCGCCCGACGCCGGCAGCATCTCCGTCGCCGGCCGTCCTGCCGAGATCGGGTCGCCCGCTGCGGCCCGTGCGCTCGGCATCGCGACGGTGTTCCAGGACTTCAGCCTCATCCCGACGATAAGCGCTCTCGACAACCTGTTCCTGGGCAAGGAGCAGCGCACCTGGGGCCTGCTCGACCGTCGGGCGATGCGGTCCCGCGCGACGCAGGTCTGCGAGCGGCTGCAACTCGAGATCGACCTCGGCAGGCGGGTCGACCGGCTCGGCCGCGCCGACCAGCAGATGCTCGAGATCGCCAAGGCGCTGCTCGGCGACGCGCGGATCCTGATCCTCGACGAACCGACGTCTTCGCTGACCGAAAGCGAATCCGCGCGGCTGTTCTCGGTGGTCGCCGACCTGAAACGGCATGGCTGCGGCGTGATCCTGATCTCCCATCGGCTGGACGAGGTGATCCGCGAAGGCGACCGGATCACCGTGCTCCGCGACGGCCACATCGTCCGTACCGTCCGGCGCGGCGAGGTCGACGAGGAAAGCCTCGTCGAGATGATCACCGGCTCCTCCCGCTCCGCCCTGTTCCCGCCGCGCGGCGCGGCGACGGACGACGTCGCCGTCCGCTTCGAGGCGGTCTCGTCGCGCGGGCTGGACGACGTGTCGTTCACGCTGCGGCGCGGCGAGATCCTCGGGCTCGCCGGTCTCGCCGGCTCCGGGACCACGGCAATCGCACGCGTTTTGTTCGGGCTGGAGCCGATCACCGCCGGCCGGATCATCGTCGACGGTCGGGCGATCAAACGCCCGACGCCGCGGCAGATGCTCGCCAACGGCGTCGTCTTCTTCCCCTCGGACCGGCATGCCGAGGGACTTCTGCCGATGCGCAGCGTGAAGGAGAACCTGACGCTCGAGGCTCTCGCCCGCCGTTTCTCGCCGGCCGGCGTGATCGCCCACGGCGAAGAGGCCGACGCGGCGCGCGCGACGACCGCGCGGCTCAAGGTGAAGATGAACGGGATCGACGACGTCATCACCAGCCTCTCCGGCGGCAACCAGCAGAAGGTCATGCTCGGCCGCGGGCTGCTCCGCGACTTCCGCATCATGGTCCTCGACGACCCGACCATCGGCGTCGACATGCAGACCAAGGCGGAGATCTACCGGCTGCTCGCCGCCGAGGCCGCACGGGGCGTCGCCGTCCTCATCGTCTCGTCGGATCTCGACGAACTGATCGGCCTCGCCCATCGCATCCTCGTGATGCAGGACGGACGGATATCGGGAGACCCGCTCGGCACCGAGGGCCGGAGCAAGAAGGACTTCCTGCCGCGCTTCTTCGCCGGCGCCGCTGCCGCGCCGACGTCGCACGGCCGGCATTGAACGGGGAAGACGAGGCGCAATGCAAGTGCTCCGGCGGCTCTATTATACGATCGGCGTGCTGCCGGCATTGTTCGTCCTGGCGATCGCCGTCTTCGGGATCCAGCAGCCGCGCTTCCTCTCCCTGCTCAACCTCACCAACGTGGCGATCCAGTCGTCCTACCTGGTGATCGTCGCGCTGGCGCAGACCCTGGTGATCATCACCGCCGGCTTCGACCTATCGGTCGGAACGTCGATCGCGCTCGCCTCGATCCTCTCGGCGATGGCGATGACCGCGGGCGGGCTCGACCCGGTCTCCGCCATCCTGCTCGCCGCCGTCATCTCGCTGGCGGTGGGCGCGGCGGTCGGCATCGTCAACGGCACCGTGGTGTCGCTCACCCGCGTCTCTCCGCTGATCGTCACGCTGGGGTCGATGACGGCGGTCCAGGGCATCGCCCTCGTCGTCTCCAACGGCATGCCGGTGTTCGGGCTGCCGCGGGAGTTCGGCCAGGTGTTCGCGCTCGGGCGGCTGTTCGGCATCGTGCCCGTGCCGGTGATCGGCGCCCTGGCCGCCCTGTTCTTCGTCTATGTGCTGCTGGCGCATACGCGGCTCGGCCGGCACATCTATGCGGTGGGGGCCAATCCGCGCGCCGCGCATATCTCGGGCGTCCCGGTCCGCCTCACGGTCTGGAGCACCTACGCGCTGACCGGCCTCCTCGTCGGGTTCGCCGCTTTCCTTCTGACCGCCCGCGTCGGTTCGGGCGAGCCCAATCTCGGCAGCAATTTCCCGCTGATGTCGATCGCCGCGGCGGTGCTCGGCGGGGTCTCGCTCCGCGGCGGCGAGGGCAACGTGTTCGGCGCCGCCATGGGCGCCGTCTTCATCACCCTGATGACCAACGGAATGGACCTGACCGGCATCGGCTCATACACGCAGATGCTGGTGCTGGGCACGGTGCTGGTGCTGGCCGCCGTACTGGACGCCTTCCGTCACAAGCTGAGGATCTGACAATGGGCTCGGTACGCGTGGCAGTGGACGTCGGCGGGACGTTCACCGACATCTTCGTGATGGACGAGACGGGCGGACGGATCGACGTCCACAAGGTGCCGTCCACGCCGGCCGATCCGGGGCTCGCGATCGTCGAAGGACTGCGCGGCATCGACGTCCCGTTCTCCGAGATCAAGCTGTTCAGCCACGGCACCACGGTCGGCACCAACGCGCTGATCACGCGCTCCTTTCCGCGCGCCGCGCTGATCACCACCAGCGGCTTCCGCGACGTCCTCGAGATCCGCGACTCGACCCGAACCGAGCTGTGGGATGCCTACTGGGACATGCCGCCGCCCTATATTCCGCGCCGCGACCGTTTCGAGATCGACGAGCGCCTGGCGTCCGACGGCACCGAGCTCGAGCCGGTCGATGCCGCCCAGGTCGCCGACATCGCGCGCATCCTGAAGCGCCGCGGCATAAGCACGGTCGCGGTTTGCCTCATCAACTCCTACGTCGACGGTGCCCACGAGCGGCAGGTCCGGGACATCCTCGCACGCGAGATGCCCGGCGCCGACATCACAATCTCGGTCGACATCCTGCCGGAGATGTTCGAGTTTCCGCGCACCAGCACGACGGTGGCGAATGCGGTGCTCGGTCCGGTGGTCGGCAGCTACATGCGTCGCCTGCGCGATCGCCTCGCGGAGGGCGGCTATGCCGGCAACGTCCTGGTGCTGCATTCGGGCGGCGGGGTGATGACCGCCGAGACCGCCTCCAGCCATTCCGCACGGCTCGCGGCCTCCGGGCTCGCCGGCGGGGCCGTCGCCATGGCGCATGTCGCACGCCAATGCGGACTGAAGCACGCGCTCGGGCTCGATATCGGCGGGACCAGTTCCGACATCTCGATCATGTACGACGACCAGATCCGCATCACGCAGGACTGGTCCGTCGAGCCGGGCTACCCGATCCGGTTCCCCTCGATCGAGCTGGTCACCGTCGGCGCTGGCGGCGGCTCGGTCGCCTGGATCGACGACGGCGGCTCGCTCCGCAACGGCCCGGAGAGCGTCGGCGCCGATCCCGGACCCGCCTGCTACCGCCAGGGCGGCGAGCGCGCGACCAACACCGATGCCAACGTCGTGCTCGGTCGGCTCGGCACCCGGCTCATCGGCGGCAGGATGCTGCTCGACAGGCAGGCGGCGGCCGACGCCGTCATGGACCATGTCGGCAAGCCGATGGGGCTCGGGCTCGAACAAGCCGCCGCCGCCGTCCTCCGCGTCGCCAACGCCAACATCGCCGACGCGATCCGCGTGCTCTCGGTGCAGAAAGGGTATGACCCGAGGGCCTTCGCCCTGGTCGCCTTCGGCGGCGCCGGGCCGCTGCATGCCGTCGCCGTGGCCCGCGAGGTCGGCATCCCGAAGGTCGTCATCCCGCCCCATCCCGGCATCACCTCCGCCATGGGATGTGCGCTGGTCGACGTCCGTCACGACGTGACGCGCACACTGCTCGCCGGTGCGGATGCGGCGGGCTTCGCCGAGCTCGGCCGGCTGTTCGCGGAGGCGGAGCTGCAGCTCTCCGACCTCCTCCAGGCCGAGCAGATCGCTCCCGCGGACCGCAGCTTCGAGCGCTTCGTCACCATGCGCTATGTCGGCCAGTGGCGCTCCCTGAGCGTCCCCTGCCCTGAAGGCGAGGCGCTGGACGGGCTGCTCGCCGCCTTCCACCGCCAGCACCAGCGCGAGTTCGCCTACGCGCAGGAGGACCGCCCAGTGGAGTTCTTCGGCATCCGCGTCGCCGGGATCGGCACCCTGGTCAAACCCGCCCTCCCGGACCTGCCCCGGGGCGACGGCGCACCTGTCACGACGGAATTCCGAAGCGTGTGGTTCGACGAGGCGGGCGGCTTCGTCGAGACCCCGATCCACCAGCGCACCGCCTTCCGGGCGGGGCAGGCCTTCCAGGGGCCTGCGATCGTCGAGCAGCTCGATTCCACCGTCGTCATCCCGCCCGCGACGCGGGTCCGGGTCGAGCCGAATGGCAGCCTCGTCCTCGAACTGAGCCCGGTCACACAATGAACGCTCCGACGCCCATCGTGCCGGCCGACGCCGACCTCGATCCGATCACCTTCGAGGTTCTGCGGAACGCCTTCATCAATCTCGTCGACCAGATGTCGGAGCAGTTGCTCAAGACCTGCTACTCCTTCGTCATCTACAGCCGCGACTTCTCCAACTGCCTGTGCGATGCGGCCGGCAACACCGTCGCCCAGGGCACGCAGGACATCGCATCGCATATCGGCACGCTGCACTGGACGGCCAAGGCGGTGCTCGCGGCGTTCGAGGGAGATGTGAATCCCGGCGACGTGTTCATGATCAACGACCCCTATCTGGGGGCGACGCACTTTCCTGACGTACGCATCATCCGGCCCGTCTTCGTCGACGGTGAGATGATCGGCATGCTCCAGTCCAACGGTCACTGGGCGGACGTCGGCGGGCGGGTTCCGGGCTCCTTCGACGTGCTGGCGCGCGACCATTACAGCGAGGGTGTCCGCATCCCGCCGATCAAGATCTGGGACCGCGGCGTCTTCCGGCACGACGTCGCCAACATGATCGTCTCGAACATGCGGGTGCCCGAGGAGCGCCTGGGCGACCTCCGCGCCCAGGCCGAGGCCACGCGAGTCGGCGAGACACGGCTTCTCGAACTGGTCGCGAGATACGGCAAGGGGACGGTCCTCGCAGCCTTCGAGACGTGCCAGTCCTACGTCGCCCGGATCATGTCCGAACGGCTCAAGCGGCTGCCGGACTGCACATTGGAGACCGTCGACTACATCGACGCCGACCCCACCGTCGGCGACGGCCTGATCCCGATCCGGGTCAAGTTGACCCTTGCCGAGGGGCGCGTGCATTACGACCTCACCGGCAGTGCGCCCTATATCAACTGCTTCCTCAACGCCACGATCGGCGTCACCTTCTCGGCGATCGCCGCCGGCACCAAGACCTTCTTCCCCGACGTGCCGCTCAATTCCGGCTTCTACCGGGTGATCGACATGACGCTTCCCGAGGGCAGCGTCGTCCTTGCCCCGGCGCCGGCGCCCAATGCCGGTGCGGTATCCGGGGCGTTCGAGAAGATCATGAATGCCATTTTCGAGCTCTGGTCCCAGCTCCTGCCGGAACGCGCCCTCGCCTGCTCGTTCAATCTCGAATACCTGCTGGTCGGCGGCGCCGACCTCCGGCCGACCGCGGCCGCCGGTCGCGACTTCATGTGGTACGACTGGCTCGCCGGCGGCTGGGGCGGACGCAACGGCCGCGACGGCAGCAACACCACGGCGCCGGTGTTCGGCGTGGGGCTCGCTCTCCAGTCCTGCGAGGCGCAGGAGCGGCTCGCCCCGATCACCGTCACCGAGCTCGCGATCCGTACCGACTCCGCCGGTCCCGGCCGCTTTCGCGGCGGCGTCGGGCTCGACAAGGGCGGCATCGTCGGCCCGAGCGGCAACGTCGTGATGTCCTATTGCTGCGACCGTTCGCGCTCGGTCACCTGGGGCATCGAGGGCGGCCTGCCGTCGCTGCCGCACGGCGTCTGGCTCAACCCGGACCTGGAAGGACGGCGCTTTCTCGGCAGCGTGTTCGCCGGCGAGCCGCTCCGCGAAGGCGACACCTTCACCCGGCCCGCGGCGGGCGGCGGCGGTTACGGCGACCCGCTCGAGCGCGCGCCGGAGGACGTGCTGGAGGACGTGATCGACGAGTATGTGTCGATCGAGCGCGCCGCCCGGGACTACGGCGTGGTGATCCACCCGATCGATCCCGAGATCTGCGAATATGCGCTCGACCGCGCCGCCACCGACCGGCTGCGGGCCGAGCAGCGCGCCGGCCGTGCCGCGCTGCTCGAGCGGGATCCGGAGGCTGTCCGCACCGCCTTCCTCGCCGGTGAGATCGACGAGCTCGACCTCGTCCGGCACTACGGCGTGCTGCTCGACTTCACCCGTGCGGACGTACCCGTCCTCACCGTCTCGACGAAGCAGTTTCGCGAAACACTGCGGCGCCGAAGCGCCGCCCATTGGGGACCGCGCTGATGGCCTGGCAAGGACGACTCGAATCCATCTTCATCGCCGAACGCGCTGCGGTCGAGATGGAGGAGCTGCAAAGTGCCCGGCTCGTCGCCGGCCTCGGCATCGAGGGCGACCGCTACGCGACGGGGCGCGGCAAGTATTCGGACGACCCGCATGTCGACCGCCAGGTCACGCTCATCGAGCGCGAGACCCTCGAGGCGCTCCAGCGCGACCACGGCATCGAGCTCCTCCCGGAGGAGACCCGCCGCAATCTCGTGGTCAGCGACACCCCCCTCAACCACCTGGTCGGGCGCCGCTTCCAGGTCGGCGAGGTGATCCTCTATGGCGGCCGGCTCAACACGCCGTGCCACTATCTCGAGGAACTGCTCGGCAAGGCGCTGCTGCTCCAGCTGCTCAATCGCTCCGGCCTCAATTGCCGGATTCTCCGTTCGGGCACGGTTACCCCAGGCGACGTCATCGTCCCGCTGGGCGGCGGGCTCGAGGCCGCTGCCTCGACATGAGCGGCATGCTCCTGCAGAAGATGGTCGTCGTCGAGGCTCGCGACGAGACCAGCCGCGTCCGTTCGTTCAGCCTCCGCCACGCGACCAGGCCGGCGCTTCCCCCCTTCACCGCCGGTGCGCACGTCGCCGTGGAGACGCCGAGCGGCCTCGTCAGGCACTACTCGCTCTGCTCCGATCCGGCCGACCTGAGCCGCTACCGCATCGCGGTGCTCCGCGAAGAGGAAGGCTCCGGCGGATCGCACTCGATGCATTCGGTGCAGGCCGGGGACGTGATCTACGTCACCCGGCCGCGCAACTATTTCGAGCTCGAGCACCACGACGGCACGCCGTTGCTGCTCGCCGCCGGCATCGGGATCACGCCGATCCTCGCGATGGCGATCGAGCTCGAGCGGCGCGGCCTCGCCTACGAGCTCCACTATTGCGCACGCAGCCGGAAAGAGGCGGCGTTCGCCGACGAGATCGACCGGCTCGCCCGAAGCGGCCAGGTCGTGTTCCATTTCGATGGCGGCGTGCCCGGAGCCGGGCTCGACATCGCCCGACTGCTCCGTCCGACCGACGTCCATACGAGCCTCTATGCGTGCGGCCCGAAGCCGTTTCTCGAAGCCGTCGTCGCGGGCGCCGCGCATTGGCCGCAGGACCGGGTGCGCTTCGAGCGCTTCTCGGCCCTGCCGCGCGAAATCATCGGCGACGGCGAGCCCTTCGAGGTCGAGCTGCAGTCGACCGCGGAGGTCATCCCCGTCCCGGCCGGGGTCAGCACGCTCACCGCCCTGCGCGAGGCCGGCGTGAGCATCAGCGCGCAATGCGAGGCCGGCATCTGCGGCACATGCAAGGTCGGCGTCTGCTCGGGCACGGTCATACACCGGGACGCGGTGCTGCGCCCCGACGAGCGCAGCAGCGCCATGATGGTATGCGTCTCGCGGGGCGAGGGCCGATTGGTCCTGGCGCTGTAGGCGAGCCGGAAGCACGTGCCGCGACGGCGGCGCTATCCGCCGGGCAATCGCTCGCTGTCTCCGGTTTCGTCCTCCGTCGCGGCAGTCACGTCGTGGCGGGCCCAGGCGATGGCACTTTCCGTGGTGCGCCGGAAACGCACCCGCGGCGGTCTGACGCCGTGGATCAAAAGGGTGCGGCGGACGGCCGGCGTCGCCCCGGCGACGTAGACTGCGGCACCCTGTTTCACGGCCTTCCGGACGAAGCCTTCCAGCGTCGCGGCGCCGGTCGAATCGAGGACGGAAACCGCCGAGAGGTCGATGACATACGCCTTGGGCTGGTCGGCGATACGGTCGAATGCCGCGCCGACCGCCGCCGCCGCGCCGAAGAAGAAGGCGCCCGACACGCGCACCACCGCCACGTCCGGATCGGTCGCGAGCCCTACGTCATAGGGCTTGCGGCCATTGCCGTTCACGCTGTCCGGCTTGTCTTCCTCGATCCGGGGCCGCGCGTTGTCGACCTCGACGGTCTGCGCCATGCGGTGGATAAACAACAGCGCGCTGATCGAGAAGCCGACGAGGATGCCTTCGGTCAGGTCCCGGAAGATCACCAGGAGGAACGTGACCATGAGGACGACCGCGTCGCCCCACGAGGCACGGATCAGCGCCGCGAATTCATGCTTCTCCGCCATGTTCCACGCCACCACCGCGAGCACGCCGGCGAGCGCCGCCAGCGGAATGTAGGAGGCGAGCGGCGCGGCCACGAGCATGAAGAGCAGGAGGAAGACCGAGTGCAGCATGCCCGAGACGGGGCTCCGCGCGCCGGAGCGCACGTTGGTCGCCGTCCGTGCGATGTTGCCGGTCACGCAGATGCCGCCGAACAGCGGCGAGGCGAGGTTGGCGAGCCCCTGCGCCACCAGTTCGCAGTTCGACCGGTGCCGCCGTCCCGTCATCGAATCCGCCACCACCGCCGACAGCAGGCTCTCGATGCAGCCGAGCAGCGCGAAGGACAGCGCATTGGGCAGGACCGCGATCACCCGCGCATAGGAGAAGTCGGGCAAATGCGGCATCGGCAGCGACTGGGGGATGCCGCCGAAGCGGCTGCCGATCGTCTCGACCGGCAGCCCGAACGGCACCACGACGATCGCCGTGATCGCCACGGCGATGATGAAGGACGGCCAATGCGGACGATAACGCCGGATCGCGACGATGATCGCGACCGTGGCCGCGGCGACGAGCACCGCCGCCAGATTGACCGTCGGCAGCGCGCTGCCGATCGCCGAGAGCTTGGGCAGCAGCGGTCCCGGCTCATTCTCCAGATCCAGGCCGAGCAGGTCCTTGAGCTGGCTCGCGAATATGATCACCGCGATGCCGGCGGTGAAGCCGACCGTGACCGGATAGGGAATGTACTTGATGAAGGTGCCGAGCCGCAGCAGCCCGATGGCAGCCAATATCAGCCCCGACAGGAATGTCGCCAGGAGCAGACCGTCGACGCCGTGCTGCGCCACTGTCGCGGACACCAGGACGATGAAGGCGCCGGCCGGTCCGCCGATCTGAAACCGGCTGCCGCCGAGGGCGGAGACGATGAAGCCGCCGATTATCGACGTATAGAGGCCACGATCCGGCGTGACGCCCGAGGCGATGGCAATCGCCATCGATAGCGGCAGCGCCACGATTGCGACCGTCAGTCCGGAGATCGCGTCGGCCTTCAGGCTCGTCAGCCCGTAGCCTTCCTTCAGGACCGTGACGAGCTTGGGCGTATAGAGTTCGAGGAAGCCGGGCCTTGTGGTCGCGGCGGCCATGATGATCCTTTCCTTGCCACCATTCGGGCGGGACCGTCGGCCGGGTCGCGGTCGGCGCCGCTCATTCGTTCAGATCGGAGAGAGGCTCAGGACGGAGGGGTCTTGAGGCGAACCCCCCTTCCCCCGCCGGGGCTCGCGACATTGTCGCCGATCAGCTCGATCCCGGCCCTGTCGAGGGCCTCGACCAGCTTGGTCAGGGTGTCGATCACGCCGCGCACGATGCCGTCGCTGGCTTCCATCCGCTGGATGGTCGGCACCGACAGCCCGGCCATTTCGGCAAGCTGGCGCTGGTCGATTCCGAGGAGCGCGCGCGCGGCCCGCATCTGTGCGGCTGTGATCATGATTGATATTCCAGACTGCCGGATAGCTATACGAAACTATCATCCTGATGTCTAGTACATCAAGAATGCAATTTCAAACGCCTGCTCCTAGTCTGGAACCGTCTCGGGCGCGAGTATCCGCCCCGCGTGCGGGGATGAGCAGTGGAGATGGACGCGTCCATCGGTTGACATCCGGAGGGACCGGAGCACGCTTCCGGCGCGGACGCGGACGCGGACGGACGAGCCGTGCGCGATCAGAGGCTCAAACGGCGGGGTGGCATCCGCCGTCTCAGGCGTCGCGTCCTCTAGAACCGCCAGGTCAAGTTGCCCCGGATGGCCGATTGCTGGGCCTCCGACGCGAGTTGACCGTAATAGGAGAGGCCGAGGCGCAGGGCCTTGCCGACCTGGAGATCGACGCCGGCATCGATCAGCGCGGCGTTCTGGGCGATCGGCGCACCGGCGGTCGTGAACGCGAGGTCGGACGCATCGGCGAAGGAGAGCGACGCCTCGGGGGTCAAGTCGCCGAAGGCATATTGCCACGCGATCGACGCCCCCCTTCCCGACCGTCGCGGCGACCCCCGTTGCCGCGACGGCTTCATGCAGTCGTTCAAAGTGCGCCGATTCCAGCGGATCCGCAATCGGCACCCGACCTCATAAACGTGCCGCTTTCCACCTGGCGTTGCACGCCCCGGAGCGATGGCCGGCCCTCGCCCCGGATGGTTCCGCTCCCGTTCGGTTTGACAGAGGCCGACGCCGCTGGTAACTAACCGGTTATTTTGATGTGTCTCGAATATCGTGAAGGGGAGGATCCGAATGCTGTTCGATGTGGTTCGCAACGTCGCCCTGGCCGCGACGGTGTCTGCCGGGCTGGTCTCCGCCGCCCAGGCCCAGGGGGATGACCCGATCGTCTTCGGCGGCGTGCTGCCGCTGACCGGCTGGGGCGCCGATGCCGGCGAGTACAATCGCCGCGGCTACGAGCTTTGGGAGAAGGATATCAACGCCGCCGGCGGCCTGCTGGGACGGCAGGTCGAGGTCAAGATCTACGACGACGCCTCCGATCCGACGACCACCGCACGCCTCTACGAGCGCCTGATCACCGAGGACAAGGTCGACGTGCTGCTCGCTCCCTGGAGCGACGACATGACGATGCCGGCGACCACCGTCGCCGAGAAGTACGGGAAGCCGATGGTGACCGGCGGCGCGACGCTCGATTCGATCTGGGCCCGCGGCTACAAGCACGTGAACGGCCTCCTGCCGTCGAGCTACGATTATGTCGGCGTGCCGATGCGCTTCATCGTCGAGCAGGGCGACGTCAAGACCGTCGCGATCCTCAACAACGAGCTGACCTACACCACCGGCTTCGGCGACGCGGCGGCGGAGAATGCCGAGGATCTCGGCCTCGAAGTGGTCATGCACGAGACCTACGGCGCGAGCACCACGGACTTCACCGCGCTGCTCGCCAAGGCCCGGAGCCTCAACCCCGACCTCATCGTCGGCGGCACCGGCGGCGAGGACGCCGTCCAGATCCTCCGCCAGGCGCGGGAGAACGACGTCAACCCCAAGGCGTTCTACTTCACCATCGCGCCGGTCGATCCGGAATTCGTCCGCGTCCTCGGCGACACGGCCGAGTACGTCTTCGGCACCACCGAGTGGGAGCCGAGCCTGAGCGAGATCGAAGGCATCGACGCCTTCATCGAGAGCTACAAGGCCGAGTACGGGGAGGAGCCGGTCGAGGACGTCGCCACTTCCTACGGCCTCGCCCAGGTCCTCGCCACCGCGGTTGAGAGCGCCGGCGAGCTCGACGACGCCAAGATCTCGGAGGCGCTCCGCACGCTCGAGATCCCCACCGTGTTCGGCACCTACAAGGTCGACCCGGAGACCGGCGTGCAGGTGGGCAAGGAGATCTACGTCGTCCAGATCCAGGATGGCCAGCGCCACATCGTCGCCCCGGCCGACAAGGCGAGCGGCACCGTCCGCTACCCGACGCCGGCGTGGAACGAGCGCTAGGGCCAGCCCCTGACGTCCGATACCGTCGGGACGCGGCGATCGCCGCGTCCCGGTCCTCCGAAACGGCGCCAGTGCAGGTCGAAGTCCTCCCGTGCCTGAACTCCTGACGATCCTGATCAGCGGCCTCCTGATGGGCTGCATCTACGCGCTGCTCGCCGGCGGCCTCACGCTCATCTGGGGCGTGATGGGCATCGTGAACCTCGCCCATGGCGAGGCGCTGATGCTCGGCTGCTTCGCCGCGCTCTACTTCTTCGCCGGGACCGGGCTCGCCGCGCCGCTCGCGATCCTCCCGTTCGCGCCGATCTTCTTCCTGCTCGGCGTGCTGCTCTATGTCGGGATCATCCGCCGGATCGTCGGTGCACCCGAACTGATGTCGCTGCTCCTGACCTTCGGTCTGTCGATCCTGATCAAGAACGTCGCCGTCCTGGTCTGGGGCGGGGAGCTCCGCATCGCCAGCTACCTCGAGGGCAGCTTCCAGGTCGCCGGCATCTTCATCTCCAAGGCGCGCCTGGTCGCCGGGCTGATCGCCATCACCATATCGCTCGGCATGTACGCCTTCCTGAAATATGCCCGCCAGGGCCAGGCGATCCGGGCAGTGGCGTTCAGCCGGCCGATCGCCGAGCAGTGCGGCATCAACGCCAACGCGGTCTACATGGCCGTCTTCGGCCTCGGAACGGCGCTCGCCGCCGTCGCCGGCATCCTCGCCGGCACCATCTTCGCCTTCACGCCGCTGGTCGGCGAGCAGTTCATCCTGAAGGCCTTCGCGATCACGGTCCTCGGGGGCATGGGAAATTTCCTCGGGGCGTTGATCGCCGCCCTCCTCCTCGGCGTGATCGAGCAGTCGGTGACCTACTTCATCGACGCCCAGATCTCCGCCGCCGCCGCCTTCGTCATCATCATCCTGACCCTGCTGTTCCGGCCGCAGGGCATCCTGGGGTCCCGGTGATGCTGACGGACATCGTCGAGAACGCACGGACCCTGCCCTGGACCTGGCGGATCGGGATCGTCGGCGCGCTCGCCTTCGTCCTGGTCTTCGCTGCGACGGGCTCGCCCTACCATCAGTCGTTCCTGATGTCGCTGGCGATGTACGTGGTGCTCTGCACGAGCTGGAACGTCATCTCCGGCTTCGCCGGCTACATATCGTTCGGCCACGTCGCGTTCTGGGGCCTGGGCGCCTACGTGACGGCGATGCTGATCAATCACCTCGCCCTGCCCTGGCCCCTGGCGCTCGCCGGTGCCGGCGCGGTGGTCGCGGTCTTCGCCGCCGTGATCAGCTACCCGCTGCTCCGGCTTTCCGGCGTCTACTTCGCGATCGCGATGCTGGCCATGGCCGAGGCGGTGCGTGTGGTCGTCGCCTATGCCCGGCCGCTGACCGGCGGCGGCGGCGGCATCTACCTGCCGCCGCTGATCGGGGTCGACGACGCGTTCCTGATGATGGGACTGCTGGCCGTCTTCATGGTCACGCTGATCGTGCTGATGATGAAGACGCGCTTCATCCAGTCGCTCCTCGCCATCCGCAACAACGAGACGGCGTCGGAATCGCTCGGCATCCCGACCGCCCGCGCCAAGGCGATGGCGCTGGTGATCTCGGCCTTCTTCCCGGCGGTCGCCGGCGGGATCTACATCCTCAACACCGCCTTCATCGACCCCAAGACCGCCTTCGACATCTCGATCACCATCAACATGATCCTGATGACCGTGTTCGGCGGCATCGGCACCGTGCTCGGCGGGGTGATCGGCCCGATCGTGTTCATGTTCCTCTCCGAGACGCTCTGGGCGAACTTCCCGTTCGTCCACAAGGCGCTCCTCGGCGCGATCATCATCCTGCTCGTGCTCTTCCTGCCGACCGGAATCGTGCCGACGATCCGAGGCCTGCTGGCTTCACGCAACCCGGCGCGGAGGGCGGGATGAGCGCGCCTCTCCTCTCGGTTCGCCGCCTCACCAAGCGCTTCGGCGGCGTCGTCGCGAACGACGACATCTCGTTCGACATCGCGTCCGGCGAGCTGGTCTCGATCATCGGGCCGAACGGCGCCGGCAAGTCGACGCTGTTCAAGACGATCTGCGGCGTCACCCCGCCGCGGAGCCGGCGCGGGCCGGATTCCGGCGAGGTCTGGTTCCGCGGCGTCAACACCAGCCACTTCGCAGCACACCGCATGTGCGAGGCGGGGCTGGCGCTGGTGTTCCAGGAGACCGAGCCGCTCAAGGGCATGACCGCGCTCGAGAACGCCGCGATCGGCGCGATGGTCCGGACCGGCAGCTTCCACCAGGCGCTCGCACTCGGCCGGAAGGCGCTCGACCGGGTCGAGCTCGGGCACCGGGCCGAGGTCATGGTCGACCAGCTCACCCTCGCCGAACGCCGCCGGCTCGAGATCGGCCGGGCGCTGGCGACCGGGCCGGTGCTGCTGCTCCTCGACGAGGCGATGGCCGGACTCACCCAGACCGAGGTGCAGAACGCCGTCGCCCTGGTGCGGAGCATCGCCGACGAGGGGGTCACCGTGATCCTCATCGAGCACGTGCTGCAGGCGGTGATGGCGGTCTCGCAGCGGATCATCGTCCTCGACCGCGGGGTCAAGATCGCCGACGGCACGCCTGAAGCCGTGGTCGCCGACCCGGCGGTGATCAGCGCCTATCTCGGCAGCGAGCTCAGCCATGCTTGAGGTCGAGCGGCTCGACGTCTCCTACGGTCAGGTGCCGGCGCTCCGCGGCGTCACGCTCCGTCTCGAGAAGGGCAGGATCGTCGCGGTGGCGGGCGCCAACGGCGCCGGCAAGTCGACGCTCCTCAAGACGATCGTCGGCCATCTCCGCCCGAAATCCGGAACGGTGCGCCTGAACGGCACGGTCATATCCGGCGAGCCGGCTTATCGCATCGCCCGGATGCGCATCTCGCTGGTGCCGGAGGGACGCGGGCTGTTCTCCGACATGACGGTCGAGGAGAACCTCGCGCTTGGCGCCTACGGCGTCCGGGACAAGGCGGAGACCGCAAAGCGGCGAGCCTGGATCTACGAGCTGTTCCCCCGTCTCGCCGAGCGGGCGCGGCAGGTCAGCGGCACCCTCAGCGGCGGCGAGCAGCAGCTTCTCGCCATCGGCCGGAGCCTGATGTCCGGTCCCGAGATCCTGATGCTCGACGAGCCGTCGCTCGGCGTGATGCCGTCCTTCGTCAACCGCATCTTCGAGGTGCTGGCCGAGCTTCGGGGCCTCGGCATCACCATCCTCCTCGTCGAGCAGAACGTCGACCGCGCGCTCGGCCTTGCCGACTACGCCTACATCCTCCAGACCGGCGAGGTGGTGCTCGAGGGCAGCGGACACGATCTCTTGAAGAACGACATGGTGCGCCGCGCCTTCCTCGGGATGGGCTGACGCATGCGAGAAGCAATCACCGCGGACCGGCGGCCACCGGTCGATCAGGAGACCACGGCGATGTCGTTGGAACTGCCCTTCGCGTTCGATCCCCAGCATTCCGCGCTGGTGGTGGTCGACATGCAGAACGATTTCGTGCGCGAGGGCGCGCCGCTCGAGGTGCCGGACGCCCGCGCCACGATCCTGCCGATCAACAACCTGATCGCGGCATGGCGCGGCATCGGCCGTCCGGTCGTCTTCACCCGCTTCCAGGCCGGCGAGAATCCCTCGCTGCTCTGGACGTGGTCCCGCCAGATCCACGCCCCGGTCAATTGCTGCAAGATCGGCTTCCGCCGCTTCTATCCCGACGTCCAGGGCGAGCGGGAATGCATCGCCGTCATCGACGAGCTCGACTGCCGTCCCGGCGATTTCCAGATCGACAAGTTCTGGTACGGCTCCTTCTTCCGCACCAACCTCAAGGACGTACTCTGCGCGCACGGCGCCGACGCCATCGTCCTCGCCGGAACCGTGACGCAGATCTGCGTCGAGGACACCGCCCGCCAGGCCTTCCACGAAGGCTTCAAGGTCATCGTCGCCGAGGACGGCGTGTCGTCCTTCGCGCCCGACCTGCACGCCGCCACGCTCAAGAACCTCGCGATGAAGTTCGGCGTCGTGGCGCGATCGGACGAGATCATCGCGCTGGCCGAGAGAAGGCAGGGATGAGCGTCAGCCACAAGACCGACCGGCGCTACCTGCCTCGAACCCTGACGCCGCGGACCGACGAGGTGCGGAAGCGCGATTCCGAGCGTACCAAGCGGGACATCCTGGCCGCGGCGATGAACGAGTTCGCCGAGCACGGCGATACCGGCGCCCGCATCGACCGCATCGCCGAGAAGGCCGACTGCAACAAGGCGCTGATCTATTCGTATTTCGGCAACAAGGAGCAGCTCTTCGCGGTCGTGCTGCGCGAGGCCTATATCCAGATCCGCGAGGGCGAGAAGCGCCTCGACCTCAAGGCGCTCGACCCGAAGGAAGCGATCGTGCGCCTGCTTCGCTTCACCGCGCAGCATTTCCACGACAATCCCTGGTTCATCCGGCTGCTGAACACGGAGAACCAGCGGAGCGGGCAGACCGTCCGCACGATGGAAGGCGTCAGCGAGCTCAATTCGCATCTCGTCGTGATGCTCGCCGACGTCGTCAAGCGCGGCGAGGCGGAGGGCGTCTTCCGGCGCGGGGTCGATCCGGTCCAGCTCTATCTCTCGATCGCCGGCCTCTTCTACTTCCCGCTCTCCAACTGCTTCACGCTGTCGGTGGTCTTCAAGCAGAAGATCGAATCCGACGCATGGCTCAGGGAGCGGATGAAGCACGCCGAGGAGATGGTGCTCGCCTACCTCACGGCCGAGCCGAAGCCATGACCGCACCGTCGCGACGGCGTGGAACGGACCATGCGGAGCCGCGCGGACGTCGCGCGGCCGGGCGCATTCGATAAGCACGGGGAGACTTAGACGATGAGGCAGCGCCGTATCGGCATAATCATGCACGGGGTGACCGGCCGGATGGGGATGAACCAGCATCTCATCCGCTCGATCCTCGCCATCCGTGAGCAGGGCGGGCTGGCGCTGTCCGACGGGACGATGCTGGTGCCCGATCCGATTCTCGTCGGCCGCGACCCGGACCGGATCGAGGCCCTCGCGACGCGGCTCGGGGTCGCGCGTCACACCACCGATCTCGATGCCGCGCTCGCCAATCCCGACGACAGGGTCTTCTTCGACGCGGCCTCGACGCGGCTTCGTCCGGAGCTGCTCCGGAAGGCGATAGATGCCGGCAAGGACGTCTATTGCGAGAAGCCGGTCTCGGAGTCCCTGGACGACGCGGTGGAGCTCGCACGCTACGCCAAGGCCAAGGGCGTCAAGAACGGCATCGTCCACGACAAGCTCGACCTGCCGGGCCTCCTCAAGCTCCAGCGGCTCAAGGAGGCGGGCTTCTTCGGCCGCATCCTCTCGGTCCGCGGCGAGTTCGGCTACTGGGTCTTCGAGGGCGACTGGATGCAGGCCCAGCGCCCCTCGTGGAACTACCGCGCCGAGGACGGCGGCGGCATCATCTCCGACATGATCTGCCACTGGCGCTACGTGCTCGACAACGTCATCGCGCCGGTGCGCTCGATCTCCTGCCTCGGCGTCACCCACATCCCGGAGCGCTGGGACGAGAACGGACGGCCCTACAAGGCGACCGCCGACGACGCCGCCTACGCGACCTTCGAGCTCGACGGCGGCATCGTCGCCCAGATCAATTCGTCCTGGGCGGTCCGCGTCCGCCGCGACGACCTCGTCACCTTCCAGGTCGACGGCACGCTCGGCTCCGCCGTGGCGGGCCTCCATTCCTGCCGGACGCAACACCGCGTCAACACGCCGAAGCCGGTGTGGAATCCGGACGTGCCGAAGACCATCGACTTCTTCGAGGCGTGGGAGGAGGTGCCCGACAACACCGTCTTCGACAACGGCTTCAAGGTGCAGTGGGAGCAGTTCCTGCGGCACGTCGTCGAGGACGGCCCGTGGAAATATACGCTGGCCGAGGGCGCCAAGGGCGTGCAGCTCGTCGAATGCGCCCTGGAGAGCTCGCGCGGCCGCCGCTGGGTCGACGTCCCGGCCCTGGAGATCTGACCATGGCCTCCGTCACCCTGCCGACCGCATCCGGTGGCACCGCGGTGCTGACGCTGGCGCCGCCGAGACGCCATCCCGTCGACCCGACGCGCTTCTCGCGCCGCGCCTATGCCGCGGCACACGTCGTCGCCGATCCGTTGGCCGATGTCGATCCATGGCTCGCGCCGGCGATCGACTGGGACCGCACGCTGGCCTTCCGCGAGCACCTCTGGGATCTCGGCCTCGGGGTGGCCGAGGCGATGGACACCGCGCAGCGGGGCATGGGGCTCACCTGGGAGCCGGCGCTGGAGCTGATCCGGCGCTCGGTGGCGGCCCAGAAGGCGCGCGGCGACGGCGCGCTGCTCGGCTGCGGCGTCGGCACCGACCAGCTCGCGCCCTCGCCCGACCTGTCGCTCGACACGGTGATCGCCGCCTACGAGGAGCAGTGCGAGGCCGTCGAGAGCATCGGCGGGCGCATCATCCTGATGGCGAGCAAGGCGCTCGCCGCCTGTGCCCGCTCGCCCGACGACTACGGGGTCGTCTACGACCGCCTGCTGTCGCAGGTGGCGGAGCCGGTGATCATCCACTGGCTCGGCGAGATGTTCGACCCCGCGCTCGCCGGCTACTGGGGCGCCGACGACCACATGCAGGCGATGGAGGTCTGCCTCGACATCCTGTCGCGGAACGCCGCCAAGGTCGACGGCATCAAGATCTCGCTCCTCTCGGCCGAGAAGGAGATCGCCATGCGCCGCCGGCTGCCCGACGGCGTGGTCATGTATACCGGCGACGACTTCAACTATCCCGACCTGATCGAGGGCGACGAACGCGGCCATTCCGATGCGCTGCTCGGCATCTTCGACCCGATCGCGCCGCTCGCCGCGGCCGCTCTGACCGCGCTCGGCGCCGGCGACCACGCGCATTACCATGCGATCTTCGATCCCACGATCGCGCTGTCGCGCCACGTCTTCAAGGCGCCGACCCGGTTCTACAAGACCGGCGTCGTCTTCCTCGCCTACCTGAACGGCTTCCAGGACCATTTCACCATGGTCGGCGGACAGGAGAGCGCACGGTCCACGCTTCACCTTGCCGAGCTGGTCCGGCTCGCCGACGCCGCCGGGGCGCTGGCCGATCCGGACCTCGCCGCAGCGCGGGCGCGGCTCGTCTTCGCCACGCGAGGGGTCGATGCCTGAAGTCCCCCGCGTAGCCGACCTGTCGCTCAATACCGCGACGGTCCGCGATCAGTGGAACCTCCGGCAGTGCATCGAGGGCGCGGCGCGCCACGGCTTCGGCGGCATCTCGCCGTGGCGCGACAAGCTCGACGAACTGGGCGCCGACGAGGCGGCACGGATGATCGCCGACCATGGCCTCGCCGTTACCGCCCTCTGCCGCGGCGGCATGTTCACCCGCGACGGCGCGATCAGCCAGGCGGTGATCGACGACAACCGGCGTGCGGTCGACGACGCAGTGACGATCGGCGCGGCGTGCCTGGTGATGGTCGTCGGCGGGCTGGAGCCAGGTTCGAAGGATCTCGGCGCCGCGCATCGCATCGTCGAGGAGGGCCTTGCCAGGACGCTCGACCATGCCCGCACCGTCGGCATGCCGATCGCCATCGAGCCGCTCCATCCGATGTACGCTGCCGACCGCGCCTGCGTCTCCACCATGCGCCAGGCGCTCGACATCTGCGACCGCCTCGGCCCGGGCATCGGCGTCGCCTGCGACGTCTACCACGTCTGGTGGGACTTCGAGCTCGAGGCGCAGATCGCCCGCGCCGGGGCGGCCGGGCAACTCCTCGCCTATCACGTCTGCGACTGGCTGGTGCCGACCACCGACCTCCTCCTCGACCGCGGCATGATGGGGGACGGCGTCATCGACCTGCCGCGCATCCGGTCGTGGGTGGAGCGGGCGGGATATCGCGGCAAGCTCGAGGTCGAGATCTTCTCGGCCGGCAACTGGTGGAAGCGCGATCCCGACGAGGTGCTGCGGACCGTGGCCGAGCGCGCCCGTCTCTGCTGAGCTACGACGACCGCCGAACGTCAGTCGACCACGAATTGCCGCATGGCTTTCCCGCGGGCGCTCGCTACAATCGCGGCGAAGGAGATCGATGATCCGTGGGCAACGCCAGGGACTCGGCATGGATCGTCTTGGCGGCAGCGCTGGCGCTGGTCGCCCACCTGTTCATCGCCGGCGCGGCAAGCGCGTCCACGGTGGGATCCTCCCGGTTCATCATCTGCTCCGGCGTCGTCCACCGCACGATCCCGGATCCTGGCAACCCGCATGACCATCCCCGCGTTCCGGACTGCTGCCTCGCCGGCTGCGCGACCATGGCCGGCAGCGCGGCGGTGCCGCAGGCGCCCACCCTCCCTCTTCCGGCCTACGGCCTGTCGCTTGCCGCCGACGTTCCGGCACGGGTTGCCCATGTCGAGAGCCATGAGCGGTCGCCGATAAACCCGCGCGGGCCGCCGGCTACGGCCTGATCGAGACGATCGCATCGCCGGTCGCCGTTCTGTTTCCTTCGCTTCCATTCGCCATCCATTCGCGCATCGGCCGCAACGTGGCCGCCGGCGCACGCGCCGCATGACACGGGCGCGATCAGGGAGAAGTCTCATGCTCAAATCCACCATCCTCGCCGCCGGCCTCGTCGCGCTCGGCAGCGCGGCCGCATCGGCACATGTCACCCTCGAACAGGGCGAGGCCGCCGCCGGCTCGACCTACAAGGCGGTGCTTCGCGTCGGCCA
>JBIQKL010000186.1:0-3894 GCA_044506555.1 Hyphomicrobiales bacterium
CGGGTCAAGCCCGAGGATGACGGTGGAGGGAGGATGACACGGTGGCCGGGCCTGTTGCCAACTGCACGACGACGTCGTTCCGGACGTGCACCGGGCACCCTTCCAATCCGTCATCCTCGGGCTTGACCCGAGGACCGGCCTCAGCCCGCATAACGGTGGGAATGCGCGCGCCCACGACCGGCAGGCCCTAACCTCACGCCGTGCCAATCCCCCACGATCCTCGGGTCAAGCCCGAGGATGACGGTGGAGGGAGGATGACACGAAGGCGGGACCTTTACCGACGTGTCCTTCGCGGAATGCGTCCGGACGCCGCCTACCGCCCCTCGCGGAACCAGGTGAAGGCGGGCATGAAGAGCAGGACGAGCAGGGCCAGGAACGCGGCGGGGCCGGCATAGCCGCCGAACAGCGGCAGGCGGTCGATGCCCTTCAGGACGCTCGCCTCGGTCATGCGGATGCCGAGCCAGTCGGAGCCGGAGTAGCTCGACCCGCCGCGGATCGGGACGATGCGCGGCATGTCGAGCGTGCCGTCGGCATCGGCCATCCGTGCGACATGGCCGCCGGTGGCCTCGGCGATCGGCCGGAGCAGCGCGTCGGTGGAACGCGCGTCGATGAACTCCTTGGGGTTCGCGGCGCCGACATGGGCGAAGGCGCGGCGCTCGCCCTGCTCGATCCGGTAGAGGCCGATCTCGTCGACCGGCAGCGTCGCCCGCCAGAGGCCGGGCTCGACGCCCGACAGCATCACCGTCTGCTCGGCACCGGAGGGTGTCCGCACCGTGACCGGCCCGGTCTCTTCGGCCATGGTCTGGCGCTCGATGGTGAGCTCGCCGGCGCGGGCGCTGGCCCGCAGGGCCTCCTCCTCGAGGTCCGGCTCCTGCATCAGCCAGTGGGCGAGGCGCCGCAGCAGGTCGACATGCGGACCACCGCCCTCGTAGCCCCGCGCCCAGAGCCAGGCATGGTCGGAGAGGAGCAGCGCGACGCGGCCCTTCTCGACGCGGTTGAGGACCAGGAGCGGCTTGTCGTCGGGGCCGTCCATGATGGTCGTGCCGTCGGTCTGCGGCTCGACGTCGATGAGCCGGAACCAGCGGCCCCAGTCCGGCGGCTCCGAGCCGGACCCGTCGAGGTCGCGGGTGACGGGATGGCGGGCGCCTTCCGGCGTGACCTCGGCATGGAACGGCCGCTCGGTCACGGTGCCGGTCGGCGCCGCCGGCAGGACCGGCGACAGCGGCGTGTTGTAGAGGCTGCCGCCCTCGTCGCTGTAGTCGGGGCCGGCCGCGATCAGCACCGCGCCGCCGTCGCGCACGTAGCGGGCGATGTTGTCGAAGTAGAGGATCGGCAGCACGCCGCGGTGCTGGTAGCGGTCGAAGATGATCAGGTCGAACTCGTCGATCTTCTCGGAGAACAGCTCGCGCGTCGGAAAGGCGATCAGCGAGAGCTGGTTGATCGGCGTGCCGTCCTGCTTCTCCGGCGGGCGGAGAATGGTGAAGTGGACGAGGTCGACGGCGGCGTCGGACTTGAGCAGGTTGCGCCATGTCCGCTCGCCGGCATGCGGCTCGCCCGAAACCAGGAGCACCCGCAGGTTCTCGCGGATGCCCTGGATCGAAGCGACGGTGCGGTTGTTGATGTCGGTCAGTTCGCCGTCGAGCGGCTCCGCCTCGAACTCGATGATGTTGGTACCGCCATGCGCGATGTCGACGGTGAATTCCTGCTCCTCGCCCGCCGTCACCACCTCGCTCGACAGCGGATTGCCGTCGCGCGTGATGTTGACGCGGACGCGCGCATCCGCCTCCGGAGCGCCGTCGTCCAGGACGCGGAAGCGGATGGTCTGGCTCTCGCCGACGATGCCGAACCGGGGTGCCTGGTCGATCACCAGCCGCCGGTCGATCTCGCCCTCATGGCCCGACAGGAGGACATGAAGCGGCGCATCGTAGCCGAGTGCATCGACCGTGGCCGGCACGTCGTGGACCTGCCCGTCGGTCAGCATCACCACGGCGCCGATCCGTTCCGACGGCACGTCGACCAGGCCTCCCGCGAGCGGGCCGAACAGCATCGTGCCGTCGACCATGCCGCCCGGCGCGCCGGCATCGACGGTGCGGACCTCCACGTTCCGGAACTCGGCGAGCCGCGCCTCGAGTTCGGCCTTCGCCGCAACCGTCGTCCGGTCGCGGCCGTCGAGGCCCTGGCTGGCGCTCTCGTCGCCGACCAGGGCGACGACAGTGGGCAGCGGCTCGCGGTCCTCGCGGAGCGCCACCGGATTGAGCAGCGCCAGGAACAGGATCAGCGCCGCCACCGCCCGCAACCAGGCGCCGCGCTGCCGGCGAAGGAGGCCCGGCACGATGAACAGGACGGAGAGGACGCCCGCGACGCCCAGCAGCCATGCCGGCAGCAGGGGGTCGATGGCGAGGGACCAGGTCATGGCGCGCGCCCTCTCTCGGCGAGGAGCACAGCGCTCCACACCCACACACCGTCATCCTCGGGCTTGACCCGAGGATCGGGTGCGGCTGCACGACGGATGCCGACAGCGCGCAAATCCTGCAAGCAACGCAGTGCCACGTCCCGCGATCCTCGGGTCAAGCCCGAGGATGACGGTGGGGTGGAGAGAGCGGGCGTGAATCCCAACAAAGTCATTGCCCGAGCCTCTCGAGCAGCGCGGGGATGTGCACCTGGTCGGCCTTGTAGTTGCCGGTGAGCGTGTACATCACGATGTTGACGCCGGAGCGGAACGCCAGCTCGCGCTGGATCGAGGCCCGCCCGACGGACCCGACCCGAAACGCCGGCGCCCGACGTCCAGCGCAGTGCCACGTCTCGCGATCCTCGGGTCAAGCCCGAGGATGACGGTGGGGTGGAGAGAGCGGGCGTGAATCCCAACAAAGTCATTGCCCGAGCCTCTCGAGCAGCGCGGGGATGTGCACCTGGTCGGCCTTGTAGTTGCCGGTGAGCGTGTACATCACGATGTTGACGCCGGAGCGGAAGGCCAGCTCGCGCTGGAACGGGTCGGCCGGCACGGTCGGATAGAGGAGCGTCCCGTTCTCGTCCATCGCCCAGGCGGAAGCGAAATCGTTCTCGGTGATGAGGATCGAGGAGACGCCGTCGCCGGCGCGGGCCGGCCGGTCGGACGGCTCGGCGCCGGTCTCGGTCTGCTCCACCCAGAGCGGGCCGCCGGCGTAGCGCCCGGGAAAATCGGCGAGCAGGTAGAACGCCTTGGTGAGCACGTGGTCCGCCGGCACCGGCTCGAGCGGCGGCACGTCGAGGCTCGACAGCATGTCGCGCAGCCGTTCGACGGCCGGGGTGCCGGTGAACGTGCCGAGCCCGGTGGAGCGTTCGAGCTGGTCGCGGGTGTCGAACAGCACCGACCCGCCCTGCCGCATGTAGGCGTCCACCCGCGACATGGTCGCCGAAGTCGGCAGCGGGCTCGCCGGATCGATCGGCCAGTAGAGGAAGGGGAAGAACGCCAGCTCGTCGCGCGCCGGATCGACGCCGATGGGATCGCCCGGTTCGAGTGCGGTGCGGTCCGCCAGCACCTGCGACAGGCCGAACAATCCGGCACGGCTGGTCTCGTCGATCTCGGCGTTCCCGGTGATCACGTAGGCGAGATGGGTCTGGCCGACCGCGTCGAGGGCGAACTGGTCGCTGGCTTCGTCGGCCCCCGCCAGCGGCGCCGTCGCGACGAGCGCGGTGACCGCAAGGACGGCCACCATGGTCGCCGCGGCAGCGCCGGCGCGGCGGCGGCGGTTCAGGGCGCCGTTGAGCCAGAGGACGACCAGCGCGTCGAGAAGGAACAGCCCAAGCGAAAGCGCCAGCAGCCAGGGCCGGAGATCGGTCGGCGCCTCGGTGGGATAGGACTGCACCGATGCCTCGGGCACCATCGTCGGATCGAACGGGCGGAGCGTCGCGTCG
>JBIQKL010000187.1:0-3869 GCA_044506555.1 Hyphomicrobiales bacterium
GGGCGTTTTCATTACAGAAGTTTAATGCGCCTGACAGTGCACGGTAAGGTGCAGGTCTCCATATTCCAGGCAACGGCGCTGGGGGGCACTCAGCGCTTAGAAGTAAGGCCTGGAGAATACCTCAATGACGAATGAACCTGTTTCTCGGGAACCGGCCCGGTCGTTCCGCAAGCGTGCTCTCCTCGGCACTGCCGCGGCGCTGATGGTCGGTGGGGTGATCGCCGGCGAGGCGATCCTGCTTCCGAAGTCGCCGGCCTATGCCGATGCAGTCCGCGTCGAGGGCGTGCAGCCGGTGAGCTTCGCCGACGTGGTGGACAAGGTCCGCCCGGCGGTGGTGAGCGTCCGCGTCAAGACCAAGACCGAAGACGTCGCCACCCGCAACCAGATGCCTTTCGATCAGTTCGGCGACAACAGCCCGATGGAGCGCTTCTTCCGCCAGTTCCGCGACGGGCAGGGCAACGACCGCAACGGCCAGCGCCAGTTCCGCTGGCAGAGCCCGTATTCGACCAGCCTGGGCTCCGGCTTCCTCATTTCCGAGGACGGCTATGTCGTCACCAACGACCACGTCGTGGATCGGGGGCAGGCAGTCACCATCATCCTCGACGACGGTACCGAATACGAGGCGAAGGTCGTCGGCGTCGACGACAAGACCGACCTCGCGCTCCTCAAGATCAACACTCCCGACCGCAAGTTCACCTATGTGAAGTTCGCCGAGGACAAGGTCCGGGTCGGTGACTGGGTCGTCGCCGTCGGCAATCCCTTCGGCCTGGGCGGGACGGTCACCGCCGGCATCGTTTCGGCCAGCGGCCGCGATATCGGCTCGGGTCCGTATGACGACTTCATCCAGATCGACGCGGCGGTGAACCGCGGCAATTCCGGCGGCCCGGCCTTCAACCTGAACGGCGAGGTGATCGGCGTCAATACAGCGATCTTCTCGCCCTCGGGCGGCAACGTCGGCATCGCCTTCGCGATCCCCGCCTCGTCCGCCGAACGGATCATCGCCGACCTCCAGGACGACGGCCAGGTGGTGCGCGGCTGGCTCGGCGTGCAGATCCAGGGCGTGACCCCGGAGATCGCCGACAGCCTCAGCCTCGACAAGGCGAAGGGCGCGCTGGTGGCCGAAGCGACCCCGGACAGCCCCGCCGCCGCAGCCGGACTGGCCTCGGGTGACACCATCCTCTCGGTCAACGGCAAGGATATCGACGGTCCGCGCGAGCTGGCCGCGATGATCGCCGGCTTCGAGCCGGGCACCAGTGTCGACGTCACCTACTGGCGCGACGGCGAGAAGCACGACGTCGACGTGAAGCTCGGCACGCTGCCGGGTGAGGAGCAGATGGCCGCGCTCGACCAGCCCGAGACGGTGGAGCCGTCGGCGCTGGAGGACTTCGGCCTCGCCGTGGCGCCGGCCGATGACGAAGGCGGCGTGATGGTGACCGACGTCGATCCCAACGGCCAGGCCGCCGAGCGCGGACTGCAGCCCGGCGACGTCATCCTCTCGGTCGGCAACGATGCGGTGAAGTCGCCCTCCGACGTCGAGAAGATCATGGAGACTGCGAAGGAGGATGGCCAGAAGGCCGTGCTCCTCAGGATCAAGTCCGGTGAGCAGACGCGCTTCGTCGCGCTGTCCTTCGCCCGGGCCTGATCCGGTAACTGGAGCGGAAGCGCTCGATCGTCGCCCCGAGACCCTTCCGTTTCCTGTGGCGGCAGGCCGGCAACCCCGGCCTGCCGCTCTTTATTCCGGCACGTCGATCTGGCAATGCTCAATCTTTCGGAGATCCGCGGCACCACCAGAATGCGCATCCTGATCATCGAAGACGACCACGAGACGGCTGCCTATCTCGGCAAGGCGCTCCGCGAGGCCGGGCACGTCACCGACCACGGCGTCGATGGCGAGGCCGGTGCCGCGATGGCCGCCGAAGGCGGCTACGACATCATCGTCGCCGACCGGATGCTGCCCAAGCGCGACGGTCTTTCGGTGATCGAGGAACTGCGCAGGAACGGCGACCATACGCCGGTCCTCGTACTTTCGGCCCTCGGCCAGGTCGACGACCGCGTCACCGGCCTCCGAGCGGGGGGAGACGACTATCTCGCCAAGCCCTATGCCTTCAGCGAGCTGCTCGCCCGGGTGGAAGCGCTCGGCCGGCGCCAGCGGCCGGGCTCGGCCGAGACCGTCTACAAGGTCGGCGATCTCGAGCTCGACCGTCTCGCGCATACCTGCGCCCGCGGCGGCACGTTGATCCCGTTGCAGCCGCGCGAGTTCCGCCTTCTCGAGTACCTGATGAAGCATGCCGGACAAGTCGTGACCCGGACGATGCTGCTCGAGAACGTATGGGACTACCACTTCGACCCGCAGACCAACGTCATCGACGTCCATATCTCGCGGCTCCGCGGCAAGATCGACAAGGGCTTCGGCGAGCCGCTTCTCCATACAGTGCGGGGCGCCGGATACATGATCCGTGACAGCGCTCGCTAGGGTCGTCCGGACGACGGCGTTCAAGCTCTCGGTCATCTATTTCGCAGTCTTCTCGATCTTTGCCGTCGCCTTCGTGCTCTACCTGTCGTGGAACACGAATGCGCTGCTCGAATCGCAGCTCAAGGAGACGATCGAGACCGAGATCCGCGGCCTTGCCGAGCAGGGCAGGAACGGGGGCCTCGCCGCGATCTTCCAGACCATAGAGCAGCGCAGCAATCTCCCGGGCGCGAGCCTCTATCTCATCACCGACGTCAACGGGCGCATTCTCACCGGCAACATCAGCCAGGTGCCGGCGGACCTGTTCGAGCATTCCGGCATGGGGATGATCGTGGTTCCTTACGAGCGGAACCTGGGGGAGGGGCCCCGCCACCTCGCGATGGTCCAGATCCTCCGCCTCCCCGGCGGCTTCTGGATGCTGGTCGGCCGCGACATCGGCGAGCGCGAGGAGTTCCGGGCGATCATCGGACGGGCGCTGGTATGGACCCTCGGCCTGCTGATCGCCCTGGCGCTGGTCAGCTGGTTCTTCGTCAGCCGGCGGGTATTGAAGCGGATCGATTCGGTTGCGGCGACCAGCCGGCGGATCATGGCCGGCGACCTGTCGCGCCGGCTGGAAGTGACCGGCACGGACGACGAGTTCGACCGCCTCGCCAACAGCCTCAACGCGATGCTCGAGCGGATCGAGCAGCTCCTGCATCAGCTCCGCGACGTCTCCGACAACATCGCCCACGACCTCAAGACTCCGCTGACGCGGCTCAGGAACCGGGTCGAGGCGACCCTGGCCGGGCCTCCCAGCGACGAGGCGTATCGGACGGCGCTGGTGACGACCATCGAGGAATCGGACCGGCTGATCCAGACCTTCAACGCGCTCCTGATGATCGCCCGGATCGAAGCCGGTCCGCCGGACGGCGCGATGACCGAGGTCGAGGCGGGGGCGATCGTCCGCGACGTGGTCGAGCTCTATGAGCCGGTCGCGGAGGAGGCGGGGGTCGAGCTCGAGGCCGTAACCCCCGAGCCGGTGACGCTGATGGCGAACCGCGAGCTGCTCGGCCAGGCGCTCGCCAACCTCGTGGACAACGCGATCAAGCACGGCTTTCCGGAGAATGCCGAGCGGCAACTGCGCATGATCATGTCGACGGCCCGTGAAGGCGACGACCTCGTGCTCCGCGTCGCCGACAATGGCGTCGGCGTGCCCGAGGAGGACCGGGCGCGCGTCCTGCAGCGCTTCGTGCGGCTCGAGAAGAGCCGATCCACGGCCGGTTCGGGCCTCGGGCTCAGTCTCGTCAACGCCGTCGTCGCCTTCCACAACGGCACGATGGAACTCGCCGACAACGACCCGGGACTGGTCGTGACGATGCGGCTGCCGATCGTCAGGCAGCCCTGATCGTCGGTATGGTGC
>JBIQKL010000188.1:0-3859 GCA_044506555.1 Hyphomicrobiales bacterium
ATGCGCGTCTACTACGACCGGGATGCCGACCTCAACCTGATCAAGGCCAAGAAGGTCGCGATCGTCGGCTATGGCAGCCAGGGCCATGCCCATGCCCAGAACCTCCGCGATTCCGGCGTGAAGGACGTGGCGATCGCGCTCCGCCCGGGATCGGCGTCGGCCGCCAAGGCCGAGAAGGCCGGCTTCAAGGTGATGTCCGTCGCCGACGCCGCCAAGTGGGCCGACTTCATCATGATGTGCGCGCCGGACGAGCTCCAGGCCGACATCTACAAGGACCACATCGCCGAAAACATCCGCGACGGCGCGGCCATCGCCTTCGCCCACGGCCTCAACATCCATTTCAACCTGATCGAGCCGAAGAGCACCGTCGACGTCGTCATGGTCGCGCCGAAGGGCCCCGGCCACACGGTCCGCGGCGAATACCAGAAGGGCGGCGGCGTGCCCTGCCTCATCGCCATCCAGCAGGACGCCTCGGGCAACGCCCAGGACGTCGCCCTCTCCTATGCTTCCGCCATCGGCGGCGGCCGCTCGGGCGTTATCGAGACCACCTTCAAGGAGGAATGCGAGACCGACCTGTTCGGCGAGCAGGTGGTGCTGTGCGGCGGCCTGGTCGAGCTGATCCGCGCCGGCTTCGACACCCTGGTCGAGGCGGGCTACGCGCCGGAAATGGCCTATTTCGAGTGCCTCCACGAGGTGAAGCTGATCGTCGACCTGATCTACGAGGGCGGCATCGCCAACATGAACTACTCGATCTCGAACACGGCCGAGTTCGGCGAGTACGTCTCCGGCCCGCGGATCATCACCGACGAGACCCGCGCCGAGATGAGGAACGTGCTCAAGGACATCCAGACCGGCGCCTTCACCTCAGAGTGGATCCGCGAGTTCAAGGCCGGCATGCCGAAGTTCAAGGCGATCCGCCGCAACAACGACGCCCTGCCGATCGAGGACGTCGGCCGGACGCTGCGCGGCATGATGCCGTGGATCGGCGCCAACAAGCTGGTCGACAAGGAAAAGAACTAGCACCCGCCCTGCGCCCTGCTCCGCCGCATCTCGCGGCGGAGCAGGCGACGCGGGTGACTGCTTGCAGGCCGGCGATCTCGCCGAGCGTCCCGACGTCCATCCTTCCTGATGCCTTCGCCGGCGCGGCGCCCTTCGCGGGTGCCCGGCCTCGGCCTTGATCTCCTGATCGCCATTTGGAATTGTACGAAGGTTCAACTGTACGCGGGGAACGTTCAGGCGAGCCACGGGCATTCCATCGAGAAGGAGAACACCATGACTGCTGTCCCTATCCATCGTCGTCATTTCCTGGTCGGCGCCGCGGGCGTCGTCGGCGGAGCGGCAGTCATCTCGGATGGGCCCGCCGGAATGGGCTGGCTCGCCGCCCGTGCGCTCGCCGAGGAAGCCAAGCCGCTGCCGGACTACGCCTCGTGGAAGAACGCGGCAGCCCTCATCGTTCACAGCAACAACACGATCGAGACCCGGCGCGAATTCGTCGGGCCCAGTTCCATCACGCCGAACGACATCCTCTACGTCCGCAACAACCTCTCGCCGCCACCCGAGTCGGCCGTCGCCGATCCCGATGCCTGGGAAGTGGCGTTCGAGGGCGTGGGAGCGCCCGCGACGCTCACCCTCGGAGCGCTGAAGCGGATGGGCGTCACCATCGGCGCCAGCGTGCTGCAGTGCTCGGGGAACGGCCGCGGGCTCTTCGACCATGAGGCGAGCGGAACGCAGTGGCAGACGGGCGCAGCGGGATGCGTCCTGTGGTCGGGGGTGCCGCTCAAGACGGTGGTCGATCAGCTCGGCGGCCCCGGTGGCGGCACGTTCATCACCGCGACCGGCGGCGAGACCCTGCCCGAGGGCATCGATCCCAAGACCGTCATCGTGGAGCGGTCCGTGCCGGTCGCCGCCCTGGAGGACGCCATCCTCGCCTGGGAGATGAATGGCCAGCCGCTGCCGCTGGCGCATGGCGGGCCGCTCCGCATCGTCTTTCCCGGCTACTACGGCGTCAACAATGTGAAATACGTGAAGCGCGTGGCACTGACCGAGACGGAGAGCGACGCGGCGATCCAGGCGACCGGCTACCGGGTCCGCCCGGTCGGCGTCGACGGCGCGCCCGACCAGCCCTCGATGTGGGAGATGAAGGTGAAGTCCTGGGTCACGCACCCGCTCGCCGATTCGGCCAGCGGCCAGACCCAGATCTATGGCGTCGCCTTCTCCGGCCAGGGTGCGATCGACAAGGTCGAGGTGACCACCGACGGCGGCAAGACTTGGAAGGAGGCATCGCTCATCGGCCCCGATCTCGGGCGGTTCGGCTGGCGCGTGTTCGCTCTCGCCGCCGACCTCACGCCGGGCGAGTACGTGATCGCGAGCCGGGCCACCGATTCCGCGGGCAACGTCCAGCCGGAAGTCACGGAACCCAACCATCGCGGCTACGACTACAGCGGCTGGAGCCGCCTCGCGATCGACGTCACCGTCGCCTGACGCCATTCCCGGCTCCCCGCACCGCGGGGAGCCACCGCCAACAGGATCACTCCACCATGATCGAGCCTTCGGGCGGCCCTTCGGCCGCGATCCTCGCGTTCCTCTTCCTGACGCTCACCGCGCCCGCCGCTTTCGCCGAAGACGACGTCGCCCGCGGGCGCGAGATCTTCACCGAGACCGCCGCGCCGCAATGCGGCATTTGCCACACGCTGGCGGACGCGGGAGCCGAAGGCGAGATCGGCCCCAATCTCGACGAGTTGAAGCCGAGTGAGGATCAGGTGCAGCGTGCCGTGACCGAAGGAATCGAGGCGATGCCGTCGTACCGGGACAGCCTCGGACCCGACGATATCGCCGCGGTCGCGCGCTATGTGGCGAGCGTGGCCGGGAAACCCTGACCCCGTCATCGGCAGGATTCGGCCGTAGCCTCTCCCGTTCGCCCCATCTTCTCCCCATGTTGCTATAGTGTTCCTCTCCTGAGATTCGTGGACCTGTAGCGTACCGATGCCCGGACTGCCCTCCTCACGCACTGCGACTGACGCCGACGATGCGCCCGCCCCGAAGCCGGGCGGCATCGCTGCGCGCGCGCTCGGGCGGAGCGGGCAGAGCTATCTCGACAAGCTGAACCCGGAGCAGCGCGAGGCGGTCGAGACGCTCGACGGGCCGGTGCTGGTGCTCGCCGGCGCGGGCACCGGCAAGACCCGGGTGCTCACCACCCGCATCGCCCACATCCTCGCCACCGGCCGGGGGCGGCCCTACGAGATTCTCGCCGTCACCTTCACCAACAAGGCGGCGCGGGAAATGAAGAACCGCGTCGGCGACCTGATCGGCGGCGTGGTCGAGGGCATGCAGTGGCTCGGCACGTTCCACTCGATCGGCGCGCGGATGCTCCGCTACCACGCGGAGCTCGCCGGCCTGAAATCCGGCTTCACCATCCTCGACACCGACGACCAGATCCGCCTGATGAAGCAGATCATCCAGGCCGAGGGGATCGACGAGAAGCGCTGGCCGGCCCGCCAGCTCGCCGGCCACATCGACGGCTGGAAGAACCGCGGGCTCACGCCGAAGGACGTGCCGGAGGGCGACGCCCACGTCTTCGCCGACGGCCGCGGGCGAAAACTCTACGCCGCCTACCAGGATCGGCTCCGCACCCTCAACGCCGCCGATTTCGGCGACCTCGTGCTCGAGCCGCTCAACATCCTCCGGGCCCACCCGGACATCCTCGCCGACTACCACCGGCGCTTCCGCTACATGCTGGTCGACGAGTACCAGGACACCAACGTCGCGCAGTATCTCTGGCTGCGGCTGCTGGCCCAGGGCCGGCGGAACATCTGCTGCGTCGGCGACGACGACCAGTCGATCTACGGCTGGCGCGGCGCCG
>JBIQKL010000056.1:0-6590 GCA_044506555.1 Hyphomicrobiales bacterium
GACGGCGCCGTCGAGCTGCCGCTCCTCTACCCGGTGACCGTCGAGATCCCGACCGCCGATCCCGCCTACGGCACGGCCATCGATGCCTTCTTCGACACGTCCGCGGCAACCATCGCCGCGCATCTCGACGCCGGCCTCACCGTGGCCGTCCTGTCTGAGGGCGACCCGCTCTTCTACGGCTCGTACATGCACATCCATGCCCGGCTCGCACACCGCTATCCGACCGAGGTGATCCCCGGCGTCACCAGCCTCTCCGGCTGCTGGTCGTCCGCGGGGCTGCCGCTCGCCCGCGCCGACGAGGTGCTCTCCGTCGTCCCCGGCACGCTGCCCGCGGACGCGTTTCGCGCCCGCCTCGCCGGCGACGACGCCATCGCCGTGATCAAGGTCGGGCGGCATCTCGGCAAGATCCGCGATGCGGTCGCCGCTGCCGGGCGGCTCGACGGCGCCGTCTATGTCGAGCGCGGCACCATGCCCGATGCGCGGCGGATGCCGCTCGCCGTGGCGACGGGCGACAGCGCCCCGTATTTCGCGGTCGTGCTGGTGCCGGCGCGGAGGCCGGCGCCGTGAGCGGCCGCCTCGCCGTCGTCGGGCTCGGCCCCGGCGACGCGCGCTTCCTGACCGGCGAGGCGCAAGCCGCGCTCGCCGAGACGGAGGCGGTCTACGGCTACGGGCCGTATCTCGATCGCGTGCCGATCCGCGCCGGCCAGAGCCGCCATCCGTCCGACAACCGTGAAGAGCTCGCCCGGGCCGGCGCGGCGCTCGACCGGGCCGCTGGCGGCGCCCGGGTGGCGCTCGTCTCCGGCGGCGATCCCGGCGTCTTCGCCATGGCCGCCGCCGTCTGCGAGGCGATCGAGGCCGGGCCGCCGCGCTGGCGCGAGATCGACATCGCCATCGTCCCCGGCGTGACCGCGATGCTGGCGGTCGCCGCAGCGGCCGGCGCGCCCCTCGGCCACGATTTCTGCGCCATCTCGCTGTCGGACAACCTCAAGCCGTGGCTGCTGGTCGAGCGACGGCTGGCGCTCGCGGCGGAGGCCGGCTTCGTCATCGCGCTCTACAATCCTGTGTCGCGTGCGAGGCCGACACAGCTCGCCGCCGCCTTCGCCCTCCTCTCCGGTCATCTGCAGCCGGAAACGCCGGTGATCTTCGGCCGTGCCGTCGGGCGGCCGGACGAGAGCATCGTGGTGGTGGACCTCGCCGATGCCGCCGCGCAGCCCGCCGACATGGCGACGCTGGTCATCGTCGGCTCGCCGGCGACCCGCGTCGTGGAACGCCCGGGCCGGCGTCCGCTGGTCTATGCACCGCGGAGCGCCGACGAGGCGAGCCGATGATCGATCCAGCCGACCGCCGCCTCTACCGTTGTCGCAACGGGGCCCCGCGGCGGGTCCGGCGGCTCGATCATCACCACCGGGAGACCGAGGGCGCGCGCCGCGGCGATCTTGCCGTAGCCGGCGCTGCCGCCGCTGTTCCGCGCGACGACGACGTCGATGCCATGCGCTTCCATCAGCGCCTGCTCGTCCGCCGCTGCGAACGGACCCCGCGCCTCGACATAGGCCGCCTCGGGAAGGACACGATCGGCGACCGGCTCGATGCTCCGCACCAGGTAGAAGTGCTGCGGGGCGGCGGCGAAGGCTGCGACATGCTGGCGACCGAGGGCGAGGAACACGCGCCGCCGCGCCGCACCCAGCGCGATGGCGGCCATGGCCTCGTCCTGCACGCTCCGCCAACGGTCGCCCGGGACCGCGACCCACGCCGGACGGCGCAGCACCAGCACCGGCGTGCCGGTGGCCCGAGACGCGCCGGCGGCGTTCCTCGACATCTGGCCGGCAAAGGGATGGGTCGCGTCGATCAGCAGGTCTACATGCTCGTCGCGGAGCCAGGCAGCGAGCCCGTCGGCGCCGCCGAAGCCGCCCACCCGCACCGGCACCGGATGGGGCACGATGTCGGTTACCCGGCCGGCAAGCGACACCGTCACGTCGAGCTCCGCGCGGCCTGCCAAGCGCTCCGCAAGCTGCCGTGCCTCCGTCGTGCCGCCGAGAATGAGGATGCGATGCGCCATGCCCGAGCCTGATCCGAACGCCGCAGACAATGCCGCGCCGGGCCGGTGGCTGTCCATCGTCGGCATCGGCGAGGATGGCCTCGATGGCCTCACGCCGGCCGCGCGCCGGCTGGTCGAGGGCGCCGAGATCGTGTTCGGCGGCCAGCGTCATCTCGCCCTCGCAGCGCCGGCGATCCGCGGCGAGGCACGTCCCTGGCCGAGCCCTTTCGACATCAGTGCGGTGCTCGACCACCGAGGCCGCCGGGTCTGCGTCCTCGCCTCGGGCGATCCCTTCCACTACGGCGTCGGCTCGCTGCTCGCGGAGGCGATCCCCGCGGACGAGATCGTCGCGATCCCGGCGCCCTCCGCCTTCAGCCTTGCCGCCGCGCGCCTCGGCTGGCCGCTGGCCGAGACGGCGATGGTCTCGCTGCACGGGCGCGCGATCGACCGCATCGTGCCGCACCTGCAGCCGGGCGCCAGCATCCTCGCGCTCACCTCGGACGGCGAGGCGCCGGCTACGATCGCCGCATTCCTCACCGAGGCCGGCTTCGGGCCCTCTCGGATCGTTGTGCTCGAGGCGCTCGGCGGCCCGCGCGAGCGCATCCGGTCGACGACCGCCGCCGGCTTCGACCTCGACGAGATCGACCCGCTCAACGTGCTCGCCATCACCGTCGCCGCCGGCCCGGGCGCACGGGTCATGCCGCTGGTCCCCGGCGTCGCCGACGACACGTTCGAGCACGACGGCCAGATCACCAAGCGGCCGGTGCGCGCCCTGACCCTCTCCGCGCTCGCGCCGCGCCGGGGCGAGCTCCTCTGGGACATCGGCGCCGGCTCCGGATCGATCGCGATCGAATGGATGCTCGCCGACCGGTCGCTCCGCGCCGTCGCCGTCGAGGCCGACGAGACGCGGGCCGAACGCGTCGCCCGGAACGCCCTCCGGCTCGGCGCGTCGAGCCTCCTCGTCCTCCACGGCCGCGCGCCGGCGGCGCTCGCCGGACTCGACACGCCGGACGCGATCTTCCTCGGCTGCGGCGCGGGCGATTCGGCCGTGGTCGAGGCGGCGCTGGCGGCGCTCCGTCCCGGCGGCCGGCTCGTCGTCAACGCCGTGACGGTGGCGAGCGAAGCGGCGCTCCTCGCACTCCATGCGGTGCTCGGCGGCGAACTGATGCGGATCGGGATCGCGCGCGCCGAGCCGCTCGGCGGCGAGACCGGCTGGCGGCCGGCGATGCCGCTCACCCAATGGGCATGGACCAAGCCGTGACCATCCATTTCATCGGCGCCGGCCCCGGCGCCGCCGACCTGATCACCGTCCGCGGCCGCGACCTCATCGGCCGCTGCCCGGTCTGCCTCTATGCCGGCTCGGTGGTGCCGCCGGAAATGCTCGCCTGGTGCCCGCCCGGCGCCGAGATCGTCGACACCGCGCCGATGTCGCTCGACGAGATCGAGGCCGCCTTCGTCGCCGCCCACGCCGCCGGCCGCGACGTCGCCCGCCTGCATTCCGGCGACCTGTCGGTGTTCAGCGCCGTGGCCGAGCAGGTGCGCCGGCTCGACCGCCGCGGCATCCCGTGGACGCTGACGCCGGGCGTCCCCGCCTTCGCCGCCGCCGCTGCGCTGGTCGGGCGTGAGCTGACCGTGCCCGAGGTGGCGCAGAGCGTCGTGCTGACGCGGGTCTCCGGCCGCGCCTCCGCGATGCCCGAAGGCGAGCGCCTCGCCGCCTTCGCCGCGACCGGCGCCACGCTCGCCATCCATCTCGCCGTCCACGCGCTCGACCGCATCGTCGCCGAGCTGACGCCGGTGCTGGGCGCCGACTGCCCGGTCGCGGTCGTCATCCGCGCCACCTGGCCCGAGGAGCGCGTCATCGTGGGCACGCTCGCCGACATCGTCGCGCGCCTCGCCGCTGCTCCCGCGGAGCGCTCGGCGATCATCCTCGTCGGACGGGCGCTCGCGTCGGACGACTTCCGCGAATCCGCCCTTTACGACCCGGACTACCGGCGGCGTTTCCGCGGGGGCTAAGGCTAGCCGCCGGCATCGGCAGCAGCGGACGCCGGCGGATCGCCACGGAAGACGTAGAGGGTGTACTTCTCCGGCGGATTCTTCGACAGCCCGAGCACCCGCACCCGGACCGTGTCCTTGCCCGCGACGTCGGTGTCGACGCTGGCGAAGGATGCGGCGCCGCCGTCGGCGACCGGCGTCTCGCCCTCGCCGCGATAGACGATGAGGGAGATCGGCGCGCCTTCGCTGCCGTAGACGAGGAAGGCGTAGTGGCCGTCCTTTTCGACCGGCACCTGGTAGTCGACGAATTTCTGGAACCCATTGTCCTCGACGCCGCTCGCGGTCAGCGACCCGTCGAAGGTCTCGATGTCGGTTACGGCGCCGCCGCCGACCTTGCCGGCGAGATGCGCCTTCACGTCCTCGATGACGCTGTTGCGGTGGTTGTTGAAGCGCTCCGCCACCGCCGACCAGCGCTGCTCCTCGTCCGTCAGGTCGAAGCTGGTCGTCTCGCCGAGCAGCGGCGCGATCAGATCGACCCGCTGGGCGAAGTTCCGCATCACCGCATTGGACGCGATGCCTTCGGTGGTCTCGACCACGTGGCCGCCGGAAAGGATCGCCACCACCTCGCCCCTGGCGTTGATGATCGGGCTGCCGCTCGCGCCCTTGAAGGTCGGCAGGCTGTGCTGGACCAGGTAGGCGTGCGCCGGGTCGGTGCCGAACATGAAGAAGTCCGTCACCGAGGTGATCCGGCCGTACTGGAGCGTCGGCGTCGGTTTCAGCTGCGCCGAGCCCTGCTCGGCGGTGCCGCCGATCGGATAGCCGGCATAGGCGAGCGGCATGCCCGAATCGAGCGCCACCACCTCCGCCTCCGGAGCGCGCGGCAGGATCGGCTGCAGTTCGTCGCCGCGCTCCACCTTGAGTATCGCCACGTCGTAGCCGGTGCGGCGCCCGTCGTTGCCGAGCGCGGCATAGCTCGAGCTCGATGCCTTGGTATCGGAATCGAACTTCGAGAACAGCGAGTAGCCGTCGTGGATGACGGCGTCGGTCACCTTGAAGTCGCCGTCGCCGCCCGGCTCGCTGCCGGGCTTGCGGACGATCAGCTCGCCGCCGTTGCCCTTGAGAAGGTTGGCGACATGGGCGTTGGTGGCGAGGATGCCGGGCGCCACCGGCCACGCCGTGCCCTGGAGCACCTCGCGACCCTGCCGGTCGCGCTGGATGACGGCATAGGCGGCCGCCTTCAGGGTCTCGATCGCGTCGTGGTTGACCATCTCCTTCTGCACGTCCGCGGAGACCTGGGCCACCACCTCGATCATCGAGGCGAAACGCTGCTCGGAGAGGACGAAATAAGCGGCGACGCCCGCCACGACGGCGATCAGGCCGGCCGCAACCGTCGCCTGGATGCGGCGCATCTTCTTGATCGACTGGCCGGTGGTCTGGAACTTGGGCTGGATCAGCGTCTGCTCGAGTTCGCCCTCGGCAGCGCCCGCCACTCCGGCGATCTTGGCGACCACCGTCGGCCCCTGTGCCCCGCCGAAGCGAAGCCTCGCGCCGTCGCGAACCGATTCGCCCGTCAGCGCCGGGGCGCCGTCGATCTCGACCGCCCGCTCGCCGAAGATCTCGATCTTGTAGTCGCCGGTCGGCTGGCGGAGCAACTGGCAATGCTTGCGGCCCACGGCACGGTGTTCCGGGCCGAAGACGACGTCGGAGGTCGTCTCCCGTCCGAAGACGATCGCCTCCTTGCCCGGCTCGAAGGCGATCGGCGCGCCCTTCTGCCCGTCGGCCGGCGCGGCGCCGGGCCCTTTCCAGATATTGACCCCCGGCGTCGGCTCGATCGTGACGCTGAAATCCATGTCCCTCAGCCTTCCAGCCCATCGAAATCGTCGAAAGAGCATAGCATGAAGCCGGCGCGGTCGAGGCGGTCCCGCGTCCGAATCCGGGCGGAACGGCGGCGTGTGTGACGCCGGTCACAGTCGCGCGGCGATCGCGGCGGTGGCGTGCCCCAAACCCTTGCGGAAGCGGCGATTTCGGATAGGCTGACGAGTGTCCTCCGGCGGCGCGGAGATCGATCGGGACTGGCCATGGCCTTCGTGCATGGTTTCGAGAACGATGTGTTCATCAGCTACGCGCACGCCGATAACGAGGTGGACGCGCTCGGAGACGCTTGGGTCCACCAGCTCCAGCAGAATCTCCGCATCGCGCTCAAGCAGCGGCTCGGCCGCGGCGACGAGCTCAACGTCTATTTCGATGCCCGGCGGCTCCAGGGCAACCATCCCCTCGATGAGATCCTCGACAGCGTGCGGAAGAGCGCGGTGTTCCTCGCCGTCTGCTCGCCGAGCTACGTCAATCGCCAATGGACCCGTGACGAGCTCGCCGCCTTCGTCGCGATCTCGGACGATCCGGGCCGGCTGTTCGGCATCGAGCGCCTGCCGCTCGACCCGAGCGAGCGCTTCCCCGATCCGCTCCACGACTATTTCCGCATCAGCTTCTGGCAGCGCGACCAGGGCGAAGTCGACATCCCGCTGACCCTGACGCCGCGGCTGAACACGACGCTCTACTACGTCCG
>JBIQKL010000056.1:6690-19211 GCA_044506555.1 Hyphomicrobiales bacterium
ACCGCAGCGCGCGGCCGATGGTGGCGATGCCGGGATCCGCCCATCCGATCCCCCAGACGACGGCCCACGGCGCGCCGCCGCAACCGAGCGCAGCTCCGGTCGCCTTCATGCAGGCCGCGCCGCCGGCGCACCCGGCGCCGCTGCCCGCGGCACCGGTCGCCGCCGAGAGCGGGCCTCGGCCGGTGCTGGTCGCGCAAGTGACGGAGGACCTCGAATATTACCGCGAGCAGGTGATCAGCCACCTGTCGCAATACGACATCCCGATCTACCCGCTCGACATGTATCCGCAGGCCGGCCCCGCGTTCAAAGAGGCGGTGATGGCCGACCTGCAGCGGGTCAAGTACTTCGTCCAGCTGCTCGGCCCGACCTCGCCGCGGAAGCCGCGCGACATGCCGGAGGGCTACCTCGTCGCCCAGAGCGAGCTTGCCGCGCAGGCCGGCGTGCCGATCCTGCAATGGCGCTCGCCGGACCTCGCCCTCGACAGCGTCATCGATCCCGTCCACCGCGCCTTCCTCGCCGGCGACCGGGTCGAGGCGGTCGGCCTCGAATCGTTCAAGGCGAAGGTGGTGGGCCTCGCCACCGCCCCGCCGCCGCCACCGCCTCCCCCGCCGCCGTCGGAAGACCTGGTGATCGACTCGCCGATCTTCATCAACGCCAATCCCGACGACCAGCCGATTGCCGAGGAAGTGTTCGAGAAGGCGCGCAAGCGGCGGCTGCCGCTGGTGCTGTCGCATCCGGTCGGCACCGCCGAGGAGGTGCGCCAGGACTTCGAGCGCAACTGGCGCGAGTGCGATTCCGTGGTGCTGATCTACGGCAACGCCCCGCAGATCTGGGTCCGCAACCAGATCATGCTCTACAACAAGCTCAAGCGTGAGCGCGAGCGGCCGCTCCGCGAGTTCATCCTGATGAACTGCCCGCCGCAGCAGAAGCCGTCGGTGGGCATCGCCCTGCCCGAGGTCGAGGAGATCGACTGCCGCGAGGGCCTTTCCGCGGAAGTCCTCGAGAGCGTGGTGCTGGACCTCGCCACATGACCTCCGTGTTCGGCACGGAGCGCGTCGCCTATCCCGGCTTGCGGGCCTTCGGGCGGGAGGAATTCGACCTCTTCTTCGGCCGCGAGAGCTGCGTCGACGAGATGGTCGACACCCTCGGCCGCACCTCCTTCCTCGCCGTTCTCGGCACCTCGGGCAGCGGCAAGTCGTCCCTCGTCCGCACCGGCCTCCTCAACGCGCTGGAGCTCGGCTTCCTCGCCTCCGCCGGCTCGACCTGGCGGATCGCCGAACTCCGTCCCCGCGGCCACCCGATCCGCTCGCTCGCCATCGCCCTCCTCGAGGTGCAGGGCAACGCGACCCCGGACGAGGCGGAGATCGAGATCCTCTCCGCCTTCCTCCGCCGCGGCCCGCGCTCGCTGATCGAGTGGGCGAACAGCGGCGACCTGCCGCCCCGCGCCAATCTGATGGTGCTGGTCGACCAGTTCGAGGAGCTGTTCCGCTACCAGGACTATTCCGGCCGCGAGGAGGCCGAGGCCTTCGTCGGCCTCCTGGTCACGGCGGCGCGCGACCCTTCGCCGATCTACGTCGCGATCACCATGCGCTCGGAGTATCTCGGGGCCTGCACGCTGATCGACGGGCTGCCGGAGGTGATCAATCGCGGCCTCTACCTGACCCCGCGGATGAGCCGCGAGGAATGCCGCCAGGCGATCGTCGGCCCGGCCGAGGTCTGCGGCTTCCGGATCGAGGACCGTCTCGTCAACAAACTCCTCAACGATCTCACCGACTTCGCGCCCTGGGAGTTCGGCGGCGGCCACGACCAGCAGCGCCGGCTCGGGCGCCGCGCCGACCAGCTGCCGCTGATGCAGCACGTGCTCAACCTGCTCTGGCAGCGGGCGCGGGTGCGGAACGAGACCGACATCGTGCTCACGCTGGCCGACTACGAGGCGGCCGGCGGCCTCGGCGGTGCGCTCGACCGCCACGCCGACGAGGTCGCGGCAACGGTGCCGTCGGAGCATGCCCACGCCATCGACCCGGTGTTCCGCTCGCTGGTCACGGGGCGGACGGTCGAGGAAGCGGTGCGGCGGCCGACCCGGTTCGGGGAGATCGTCGCCCTCGATGCCGGCCAGCGCGAGGCGGTGGCGGCGGTGGTCGACGCGTTCCGGGCGCAGGGCGTGAACTTCCTCACCCCCGGGATGCCGGACCCGGTCCACGACGACACCATCATCGACATCTCGCACGAGAGCCTGATCCGCCAATGGCGGCGGCTGTCGCGCTGCCTCGACGAGGAGGCGCATTCCGCCGACGCCTGGAACCAGCTGCTGACGCGCGCCGAGCGCCACGCGGCAGGTGCGGGCGGGCTGCTCACCGGGCTCGACCTCGACAACCTCGTCGATTGGTGGAAGCGGACGCAGCCGATCCCCGCCTGGGCCAACCGCTACGGCAACAACTTCGAGGAAGCCGAGAAATACCTCCGCGACAGCCAGTTCGCGGAGGCGGACCGCAAGCGCCGCGACGAGGAGGAGGAGCGAAAGCTCCTCGCCGCCGAGCAGGAGGCCAATACCGGGCGGCGTTTCAAGCGGCTCGCCGGCGCGCTCGCGGCGGCCCTGATCGTCGCCTTCGGCGCGGTCGGCGCCGCCATCTACCTCTGGCGCGAGTCGAACGCGGAGGCGCTCGCCGCACTCGAAGCGCAGGCCGAGGCCGACCGGCAGCGGCAGATCGCCGAGGCCGCCCGCACCGAGGCCGAGGAGCAGCGCGTCATCGCCGAAGCCGAGGCCGCCGCCGCCGAGGCGGCGCGGGCGGAGGCCGACAAGCAGCGCGCCATCGCCGAGAACGAGCGTGCCGCGGCCGAACGGGCGCGGGCGCTCGCCGAGGCCGCGGAGCAGGCGGCGATCCTCGCCCGCCAGCAGGCCGACCAGATCATCGATTCCTCCATCGCCTATTTCGCCAAGTCGCTCGGCGACGAGGTGGCGGCGATCCACGGCGACCCGGGCAAGGTCGCCGACTTCGGCTATGCCGGCGGGCTGCTGTCGCGCCTCGCCGAGGATACGCGGGCAAGGCTCGGCGCCGGCACCGACATCGATGCGAGCTTCATCGAGGCGCTGCGTCCCGCCTTCGTGGTCCAGGACGCGCTGTCCGCCGCCGAGATCCCCACCGTCGCCCCCGCCGTCAACGGCATCGCGAGCCGCTGGCTCGACCCGCCGGGTGCGCGGGGCGCCAGCGCCACGGTCGACTGGACCGAACGGACGATGCGGCTCGTCGACGGCACCGGCCGTATCGCGGCGCGCTACGAGGTCCCGACCGGCTTCTGGGGAGCAGAGACGGCGACCCCGCTCGGCGCCGTGGTGGCCGGCGGCGCCGGGCCGCTCGCGGTCCTTGCCGATACCGCCGGCCAGCTCTGGCTGGGCGCGGGCCGCAATGGCGCCCTCGCCCCGGTCGTCGACGGCGATGTCGCCGCGGCCCGGATCGACGACGTCGCTGTCGCGCCGGCGGGCGATGCGGTACTCGTCGGCTTCGGCCTCGGCAAGACCGGCGAATACGGCCAGTCGCTGTTCGGCTCGGCCTACCGGCTCGCCCGCCTGGTGCCTGACGGGGATACGTGGCGCGTGGCGGACGTGTACCGGTTGCCGCGCGGCCCGCTCGAGGATGCCGATTCGCCGATCCGCCTGGCTGCCGTCTCCGACACCTCCGTCATCACCGTCGTCGACGGTGCCGTCATCCGCGTGAACCTTGCGGATGGCGAACGCGATACGATCGATATTCCCGGTACGGTGGTCGATGCCGGTATCGCCGCCGACGGACGCTTCCTGCTCGCCGGCGGCTTGCGGGACGATTCTGGGGCCTGCTTCGGCGGCGACGGCCGCACCGGCTTCCACGATCCCTGGCTCGGTCGCGATCCCGCCGCGCCGCAGCCCGCAGGGGCCACGATCATCGACGCGAATCCCGGCGCGGAGCTTGCCCCGGTACCGGGTCCCGTGCCGGCCGAGTGCCTGCTGCTCTACGACCTCGCCGCGGACATGCCGCTCTGGCGCGGCGAAGCGGCTGCGCCCCGACTCGGCAGCGTCCGCCTTGCGCACGACGGCGCGATCGAAGTCATCGAGGGCACCGCGCCGGACGTCAGGGTGCTCCGCATCGCCTCGTCCGAAGACCAATGGAGCGCGCTGTCGCTGGCATTCGATCCGGGTGCCTGGGGCCTTGCCGGCTTCGGCGACGTCTATGCCGCCGGCGTCGCGGCCGGCAGCGTCCTGCCGGCGTCGCTCACCGCGGACCTTGCCCGGCAGGTGATGGACGACGGGCTGCTCCGCCGGGTCGCCGAGATCGCGGGCGGCGGACGGGTGATCGCCTGGCGGGCCGGACCCGACGAGGTGCAGATCGCCCGAGCCGGGGGCGGCGACGGCCGCGAGGACGGCATCGACGTGCTCGTCTACCGGCCGGGCCAGGACGGGTTCATCCGCGACGACCGGGTCAACGGCGATCGCGTCGCCTGCGTCGCCGGCGAGGCCGAAGGCGCCTGCCGGTTCGATTCGGCGGCGTTCAGTCCAGACGGCAACTGGCTTCTCGTCACATCCAACGGGAATCACGCCTTCGTCGGCAAGGACGGCATCCTCTCCGGATGGGAGCCCAACGCCGAAGGCGGCCGCGACGCCATGTCGGCGGCCGTGACCCTGATCATGCCGACGGCCCTCGACGAAGAGGGAAGCATCTTCGTCGCGGCCGCGATGGAAGACGGGCGCCTCAGGAAGGTCACGCGGCTCGCCGCCGGCCCGCAGCCTCAGGTCGGCGTCCCGGAGGACCGGTTCATCCGCCAGGGCCGCGGGCTCGACCTCAAGACCGGCGAAGGGGCGAGCACGTCCGAAGGCGCGGGGGGGACCGGCGGCGCCGGCAGCGGCAGCGCCGCGACCGTCGTCGGCGCGATCCGCCTGCCCGCCCACGTCGAATCCGACCGCACCGGCTTCGCCACCGATCCGGCACGCGGCATCCTCTATGTTTGGGGGCCGCGGATCGGCCTCCGTGCCATGCCGGGCGACGACGGCACCGTGCTTGCCGCCAACGTGGAGTTTCCGACGCCGGTGGTGGACGCCGCCGTGCTCGGCGACGGCGACGTCGCCGCGGTGACCGCCGACGGCCAGGTCATGGTGGTGCCTGCGGCCCGCTTCGCTGCCGAGGGCACCGGCGACCACGCGGGCGAGCCGGTGCCGACGGTATCGACCGGGCTCGGCAGCTACGGCGCATTCGATCTCTGGGCGGAGGGCGACCGACTCGTCCTCAATGCCGGCCTCGCCACCGCCAACGGCATCCCGCTGCTGTCGGGCAGCCCCGCGCCGCCCGACGCCATCGTCGACGTGAGCAAGGCCCGCGCCCTCGGATACCGGCTGGCCGATGACGGGCACCTCGTGCCCACCTTCGTCGTACCCTGGGACCACGTCGCGGGCCAGATCGGCAATGGCGACGTCGTGACCGTGGAGACCGGCGGGGCGGTCTTCGCTGCGCCGAAGCCGCTGCCGGGCGACGGGGAACTGCTCGCCCTCGCGGTGATGCGCGAGGAGCAGCCGGAACGCGAGACGCCGGAGTTCGAGATCGGCTTCGACATGCTGCACATGCGCTTCGCGGGTGACCGCGATGCGGATCTCGCCGTTGCGAATTGCGGCTGGGTGCTCGGCATCGCCGTGCGGATGGACGGCGAGATCGAGGAGAACATCAGCGAGGCGGTGCGGCGCACCTGCGACGAGCCGGCGGCCACCGCGCCGCTGGTCAACGCCATTTTCGACGACCGCGTCGACGAGCGGATCGGCGCCCTCCTTCGGCTTGCGCCCGACAGCGCGCTGGCCCGCGCGATGCTCGTCTCGACGCTGCGCTCGGTCGCGCCCGGGGCGGCCGCGGCGTTCACCGGACCGGCATCGAACCAGGTCGAGGACAGCTGGGAGAACGCGCTGGTCCAGGTCGCGGTGAACGGCCCGGTCCCCGTCGAGTCGCCGGCCGCGGAGGATGCCGGCTTCGATCCCTTCGCCAACTGGACAGCGGCGATGGGCCTCGACCGCGCCGGCGCGGCACCCGCGGCGCTGTCGGAAGCGCTCTTCCGCTACGCCTATGCCGAGCGCCTGTTCGAGGCGGCCGGGGTGCCGGCGCCGGCGCCGGTAGTCAAGCGCCGCCTGGCACTCGCCCGCATCCTCGCCGACGACGAGGTGCTCGCCGTGTTCGAGCGGCTCGAGACGGCGCCGCTCGACCCGGCGGCGACGGGAGTGGCCGAGGACCCGCTCGCCGAAGCCTCGCTCGATGCCGTCTCCGCGTGGCTCGACATCGTCGCCGACGGCGACGAGGAGAACGTCAGGCGGTTGCGGACGCTGGTCGGCCTGGTCGAGGAGATGAAGGGCGACGAGATCGGAGAGGGCGATCCGGAGGCTGCGGCCGGACACTACCGGAACGCCCTGGAGATCGTCCTCGACAGCGACGAGTCGCTCTCCGGTCACAGCGGCATCCTCGGTCGGATCGAGGAGGTCGAGGAGATCGGCGGCAAGCTCGCGGCGCTCGGCGATGCCGCGGCCCGCGCCGATACCGCCGCGGCGATTCTCGGCATGATCGACGCGACGCTCACCCAGCCGGTCCGCCGCGACGTCGATCCGCCGGAACTCCGCACCGCGATCACCACGGCACTCGCGGATCTCGCGGCGGCGGGCGAGGACGGCTTCGATCTTCGCCGCTTCCGTTCCCTCGGCCTCCACTTCCTCGATTTCGACTGGGAGAGCCGCTATCAGTCGATCGGCCAGGTCGGCGCCGAGCGCTTCTATCGCGAACTCACGGCCGCCGAGGGCTTCGCCTCCGCCGCGCTCGCCAGCGCGGAGGAAGCGGACCGCTCCTACTGGCTCGCGCTCCGCGGGCGGCTGCGGTTCTGGCTGAGCACCCTCGAGTTCGAGAGCCTGCCCTACGACACCGCCGTGTTCCGCGACTGGCTCGGCGGCGCGCTCGCCGACTACGATGCCGCCGGCGGCCCGGCGGCGGTGTCGCTGTGGGATGCGACCATCATCGGCGGCGCCAACAGCCGCATGGTCGAGCTCGCCGCGACGGACGAGGCGGCGCTCGACCATGTCGCGCGCGCTGCGGCGGCCTTCCGCAATGCCATCGACCGGGACGGGAGGCAGGAGGGATACGTCGGCGCGGATGGCGAGCCCGACGATTTCCTCGCGCTCGACCAGTACCGGCGGCGACTGACCTTCGACGGCTACATGCTGGCGCTCGAACGGGCGCTGATCCGGCTCCGCGACCAGCCGCTGCTTCTCGGCGTCGGCCCGCAGCCCGGCGAGCCCGGCTACGACCGGGTGGCCCTCGCCGACGTCGGTTATGCGGCGCTCGACGTCGCGCGGCACCGCGAGGCGCTCCGCGAGGAAGCCGAGGTGACGGGCCTGCTCGAACGCAACTCGACCTGGAGCCTGGATACCCTCGGCGATTTCTACTGGGGCACGACCGTGGCCGAGCTCGGCGCCCTGCTCCGGCGCGAGGCGGGCCTCAACGGCACCCCCGACCTCTGCGAGCGGCTCGCCGCCCATCCCTATGACGTGACCCGTGCTGCCGCCGCGGTCGACCAGGACGGGCTCGAGGTCGATGCGGTGCTGAAGGCCTGCGATTCCGGCACGGCGCGGAGCCTCTTCCATCAGGCCAGGGCCCTGTCGAAGGCGGGAACGGCCGCTTCGGACGAATTGTTCCGCATGCTGTTGCCGGCGGCCCGCGACAACCTTCCCGTCGCCTACAACAACGTCTCCGTCCTGGTCAGCGGCGCCGGCGGCAGCATCGACGACGCGCAGCTGCTGATGACCACGTTCTCGCAGCTGAGCCTGATCAGGGCCTATCCGGAGATCGCCACGCTGCTTCGCGAGCAGAAGACCAGCGCCGCGCGCGCCGAGACCTACGAATGGCTCGCGCACAAGGCCGCCTCGCTCGGCGTGCCGGAGGCCTATGTCGACGTCGCCGAGCTCACGCCGGACATCCTCACCCGCGCGCTCAACTACACGATCGCCCGCGATCTCTACCGGGAGCAGGGCCGCCCGGCGGAAGCGGACGCGATGCAGGCCAAGCTCGACGCGTTCAACCTCTCCGCCGCCAACGTGCGGGACCTCGAAGCGCAGGCGGCCGATCGGCCGCGGGTCGTGCCGGTGCTGCTCGACGACGCCTTCATCGCCCGGATCGAGGACCTGCTCTGGGACGCGCGGAGCCAGGCCACGCTACGTTGACGGCCTCGAGCCCGCGTGTGCGGGCTCCGAGACGGCGCGTCCCAGAAACAGAAAAGGCCGGGCGGAAGCCGCCCGGCCTTCTCGGACTGGTCTGGAGAAGGACGCCTCAGTTGGCGTTCATCTGGTCCTGGACCCACGGCTGGAAGCGGGCCAGCTTGTTGTAGACGCCGGGCAGGACCGGGTTGCCGCACTGGCTGCCCCAGCTCACGACGCCGACCTGGTAGTACTTGCCGGCCTCGTCGGCCACGACCAGCGGCCCGCCCGAGTCGCCGTAGCAGGAGTCCTTGGCGCCCGCCGGGCTGCCGGCGCAGATCTCGGTGTCGGCGATCGTCAGGTTGGACTGGATCGCATCGGCATAGGCCTGGTAGGCGGCGGCGCATTCCTCGTTCGTAATCAGTTCGATCTCGACCTGATGCAGCTTGTCGGGCGACACCAGCGCGTTGGCGGTGAGCAGCTTGTGGGTGTCGACCTCGCTGAAGCCCTTGTTGCGGCTGTAGAGCGCTTCCTCGAAGCCGGCGAAGTCCCACAGGGCGCCCCAGCCGGTGACCGTGAGCGTCGCACCTGGCGTGACCAGCTTCTGCTCGGTCGCGGCGTCGGCGATCGCGACCCACTGCGCGTCGGACAGCGGCTCGGCGAGCTTGACCAGCGCCAGGTCGGCGTGATGCTCGGTCATGTAGTCCGGATGCACGACGATCTTGGCGCTCGGCACGAGCTTCAGCTTGCTCTGCTCGGTGCTGCCGTAGCCGATGACGACGCTGTCGATCGTGGTGTTGCCCTGCACGACGCAGTGCGCCGCGGTGAGCACCCACTGGTTCGAGATCAGCGAGCCGCCGCAGAAGCCCGACTTCGGGTCCATCGAATCGAGCAGGCGCACCTGCCACGGCCACGCACCCTCCGCCGCCGGCGAGCCGCCGACGATGAACTCATCGGTCGTCGCACCATGCGCGAACGTCGCCCCGGACGCCAGCGCGAGCCCGAGGAGCAGCGCGGCCCCCTTCGGGAATACAGATGCCTTCGTCATGAATGTCTCCACGGATGGGAACCAACGTCCCGCCGGCGCTCCCCATAGTCCGGCTCGGCGGCAAAAAGACGGCACAGCCGGGCGGAAGTCAACACAAGCCGGTGAACGGCATCACAGGGTCAGAGCCCGAGGCTGCCCTGCGGCGGGGGTTGGGGATCGGCGAGCGGCTCGATGCATTCCGGCACGTCGTTCCTGACGCTGTTGACGATGCGGCTGACCTCGTAGGCCTTCATCAGCGCCGGGTCGTACGGCCTGAAGAGGCCCCGCAATTCCTCGGCCGGTGTGTCGCCGTCGAGCCATCGGTCATAGTCCTCCGGCATCAGGATCACCGGCATCCGGTCGTGGACCGGAGCGACCAGCGGGTTGGCCTCCCCGACGACGATCGCGGCCGAGACGATCGCTTCGTCGCCGAGGCGGGCGAACTCCCACAGCCCGGCGAAGGCGAAGGGCTCGAGATCCTCGCGCACGAACCGGTAGGGCTGCTTGCCGTCGGCGCGCTGCTGCCACTCGAAGAAGCCGGTCGCGGGGATCAGCGCCCGGCGCCGGGCGAACGCCTCGCGGAACAGCGGCACCTTCGCCACCGTCTCGGCCCGCGCGTTGATGTGCGGGATCTTCGGCTTCTCCTTCATCCAGCCCGGGATGAGACCCCAGCGCGCCATGGTCAGCTCACGTGTCCCGTCGCGCGGGTCGACGCGGACGATCGGGATCGGATCGGTCGGCGCAATGTTGTAGCGCGGCGGGAAGTTGGATTGCGGCAGGCGCTCGGTCCGGAACAGGTTCTTGTAGGCCTCGCGGGGGATCAGGTTGTCATAGCGGGCGCACATGGCTCATTCCGTTGCGATCGCGTGGAAGAAGGCGCCCGAGACCAGCCCGCGGCGTCCGCCGGCCACGCCGAGGTCGCGGTCCTGTCCGTCGCGGAACGCCGCGAAGGGCGCATCGCCGCCGGGATCGGAGAGCGTCGCGTAGTGGAACTCGTGGCCGCGGAGAACCGCGCCGGGGGGCAGCGCCGACGTGCCGTCGAGAACACGGCCCACGCGGTAGCCGAGGGTCAGGCGGCGGCGCGCGAGGCTCGTCGCATGGCCGAGCAGGCCGGCCATGACATGGCGGTTCCCATCCGCATCCTCCAGCCCCTCGCCGAGCACCATGTAACCCCCGCACTCGCCGTGCACTGGGCGGGTCGCGGCGAAGGCCCGGAGGCCGGCCATGAACGTGCCGGCAGCGGCGAGACGCCCGGCATGGAGCTCCGGATAGCCGCCGGGGAGCCAGCAGCAATCGCAATCCTCGGGGGGCGGCTCGTCGGCGAGCGGCGAGAACGGGACGATCGCGGCGCCGGCGGCGCGCCATCCCGCGACGACGTGCGGGTAGACGAAGCCGAACGCGTCGTCGCGGGCGAGCGCGATCCGCGCTCCCGGCGGCGGCAGCGCCGCGCCTCCACCGCCGGAAGGCGCGATTTCCGACGCGAGCGCGCGCAGCGCTTCGAGGTCGACGCCGGCTTCGATCGCCGTGGCGATGCGTTGGAGCCTCGCGTCGAGGTCGCCATGCTCGCCGGCCTGGACCAGCCCGAGATGGCGCGACGGGAGGGCGAAGGCTTCGTCGCGGCCGAGTGCCCCGAGCACCGGCAGCCCGCCCGCAATGATCGCGTCGGCGACATAGGCACGGTGCCGCTCGGAGGCGACGCGGTTGAGGATGACGCCGGTGATCCGGACGGCCGGATCATGTGCCGCGAAGCCGCGGGCTACCGCCGCGGCCGACTGCGTCACTCCCGTCGCGTCGAGGACGAGAACCACCGGAAGACCGAACCGGGCCGCGAGGTCGGCGGCGGCGCCGCGAGACCGGCCCCCGGCCGGAAGTCCGTCGAACAGCCCCATCGCCCCCTCAACGAGGACGAGGTCGGCGCCGCCGGCCGCATCGGCGAGAACCGTGTCGAGGAGCGCCGGCGGCATCGCCCACGAATCGAGGTTGACGCTGTCGCGGCCGCTAGCCGCGGCGTGGAAGGCGGGGTCGATGTAGTCGGGTCCCGACTTCGCGCCTTGCACGGCGACGCCCCGGTTCCGGAAGGCGCGGAGCAGGCCGGCCGCGATCACCGTCTTGCCGGCGCCGGAAGACGGTGCGGCGATCATCAGCCCGCGGGCCGTCACGGTGCCGCTCCCGCGAGGGCACGCAACCGCTCGCGCATCGCGACGACGGCGCCGACCACCACCATCGCCGGCGACCCGATCTCACGGGCGCCGGCATCGGCGGCGACGGTATCGAGGCGCGAGACGAGGATGCGTTCGTCTGGCAGGGTCGCGGAGGCGATCACCGCGACGGGCGTGTCGGCGGCGAGCCCACCGGCGATCAGCTCGGCGGCGATGCCGGCGAGCTGATGCATCGCCATGTAGATCACCAGCGGCTGCCCGGTGCGGGCGAGCGACGCCCAGTCGATCGGCGGGCCGTCGCCGGCGCCGTGGCCGGTGGCGAAGATCACAGCCTGGTTGACGCCGCGGAGCGTCGGCGGGATCAGCGCCGCCGCCGGGCCGGCGATGCCTGCGGTGACCCCCGAGACGATGCGGAACGGTACGCCCGCCTCGGCCAGCGCCAGCATCTCCTCGCCGGCGCGGCCGAACATGAACGGATCGCCGCCCTTGAGGCGGACGACGCGGGCGCCGCCGCGGGCCAGCGCCACCAGGCGGGCCGAGATGGCCCGTTGCGCGGTCGACGGCCGATGGCCGCGTTTTCCGGCCGGCTCGAGCCGCGTATCCGTTCCGACGAGCTCCGCCACGCGCGGGTCGACCAAGGCATCGTGGACGACGACATCGGCCTGGGCGAGCGCCGACACGGCGTGAAGCGTCAGGTATCCCGGATCGCCCGGCCCGGCGCCCACCAGCCAGACATGGCCGGGCGCGAGGCGAGGCAGGTTCGCGAGCACGGCGGCCAGTCGGTTCTCGATCTCCATGCCGGGCGGATTACAGGGGCCTGCCGGTCGCGGCAAGGCGTGTCGTCGAGCGCGTCAGTTCCATCGCCGCGGGCGCTGCAGCCCCTCAGTGGCGTGCGACCTGCTGGAGGGACCGGATACGCTCGGCGAGCGTCCGGCCCTCGGGCTTTGCGTCATCGCCGCCCGCCGGCACATCGGCGGCGCGGAACGGAGGAGCGGGCTCGGGCACCGCGTGAAGATGACCAGCCGCGCCGCCGTTGCCATTGACCTTGTCGGCGTGCTGGCCCGGATCGGCAGGATTCCCGGAGGTCCTGGCGAACTGGAGCACCGTCGCCGCGATCTCGGCCAGGCGGGCGCGGATCGCCGTGTCGGAGGTC
>JBIQKL010000056.1:19311-26478 GCA_044506555.1 Hyphomicrobiales bacterium
GAGCACCGTCGCCGCGATCTCGGCCAGGCGGGCGCGGATCGCCGTGTCGGAGGTCAAGGCTTCGCCGTCGGCAATCGGCTCGGAGGCTTGCGAATTCGGAGCGCTTTCTGCGAGCGTGGCCGCGCGCTCGGCCTCGAGCGTGGCAATGCGCGCCACGAGCATCGCCTTCTCCGCTTCAATCGACGCGAGGGCCTTCCGCATGTTGTCGCCGGCCTCGTCGCCTGCCTCGGCCGCGGCGCGGTAGATTACTTCGTCCGAACGCTCGGCGATCTCGGCAAGGCGGGCGGCGCGCTCCACCTCCAACGCCGCGATCGTCGCGGCGAGCCCCGCCCGCTCCTCGCGGCCGCGAGCGATCTCCGCCTCGAACGCGGCGACTTCCGCTGCGCGCCGTTCGAGCGCCGCGAGACGGTCGGCCCGCTCGACCCCGAGGGCGGCGATCTGGGCCGCGAGCCCCTCGCCGCGCTTCCGCTCGCCGGCCAGCGCCGCCTGCGCGGCAGCGAGCGCCGCGGCGACCTCGTCCCGCTCCGCGGCGACCGCAGCTTCCGACACCCGCGCCGCGGCCAGCTGGTCCTCGAGGTTGCCGATGGTCGTGTCGCGCGCGACCAGCTCGAGCCGCTGCTCCTCGATCAGCAGATTCACCTGCTCGAGCTGGGTCTCGAGCGTCGCGATCCTGCGGCTGTGCTCGACGATCGCCGCGTCCCGCGCCGCGACCGTGCCGCGCGCCGCGCCCGTCCGCTCGTCGGCCAACTTCACCTCGGCCGCGGTCGCGGCAAGCTGCGCCTCGAGCGCGGCAATCGCCGCATCCTTCTCCGTGACCGCCGCCGTGAGCGCCGCGATCTCGCCCTTGTACCGGCTCGACGACACGGTATGCGCCCGGGCGGTCTCCTTCATCTCGGCGAGCTGCAGCTCGAGCCGCCGGGCCGACATGGCATAGGACGCGCGGAGTTGGTCCTTCTCCGCCTGGACCTCGCCCAGCGACATCGGCAGGCTGCTCTCGACCCGGGCCCGGGCAAGACGATGGGCGCGACGCCACACCGCCGGCGTGAGCGCCAGCGCGATCAGGCCCGCCGCCAGAAGCCCGAGCACGAAATACATGACCGCTTCGATCAACGGCCCGGTCTCCACTCTCGCCGCTCGCCGGCGGAATCCTCATTTAGGCGCCGAAGCGCACCCGTTCCAGACTAGCCGAAATGGGCCCGGCGTGGCTAATTTTCACGAGGGCTTGCACCCTACGTCCCCAATAGGCCGGCGTTCAGAACGGATTCCAGGTCGGCTGGGCGGTGAACTTGAGATAGCCGAAATTGAATCCGAGCCGCGCCCCGACACCGGAGACGACCGGCACCACGTAGATGCGGTCGCGCGACAGCACCGTCATGCCGAGCCCGGCGACCACGTAGGCCGATCCGTTGACCCCGACGAAGCGGTTGTACATCGCGGTCACCGCCGGCAGGTTGTAGACCATCATCATCACCCGGTTGCCGTTGGCGCCGATGTCGAGCCCGAGCGACGGCCCCTGCCAATAGACCCGATAGGTTCCCGCATTGCGGGTGTAGAGCACACCCTCGCCGTAGCGGGCGCCGCCGATCAGCGCCCCGCCGACCTCCTCGCCGACGATGTAGCCGTTGGGGAGGCCGTAGCGACTGACCGCGCGCTCGACGATCGCCGCAAACCCTTGCGTGAACTCGCCGAACACCTGGTGGCCGGTCGAGACCATCTCGTCGAAGGAGAAGGGTGCCGGCGCACCGCTCGGCGCCGCCTGCGGCACGTCGTAGGTCGGCTCGACGACCTCGTATGGCTGGGCGACGGCCTGCCCGCCCGCCACGCATGCGGCAAGCGCGAGCACCCGGAGAGCGCGGAAGAGCATCACGTCTCCTCGTGTTGGCCGGCGGACGGCACCGGCGAATCGCTGGTTCGCCGAGTGTAGGCGAAATCCCGGCAAGACCGCGGCAGGGCCGGCGAAGGTTGGCATGCCATGGCGAGCGGTGTATCCCCGGCCGTGTGATCGCCCGGCCGATTCGGGCGATGCGGAGACCGCCGGAGGACCACCGATGACCGACCCGGTCGAACTCGGGGCGCTCGATCTCGCCGCGCTGCTTTGCAGCCGCGTCTGCCACGATATCATCTCGCCCGTCGGCGCCATCATCAACGGCCTCGAGGTGCTCGACGAGGAGAAGGACGAGGCGATGAAGGCCTTCGCCTTCGACCTCATCCGCAAGAGCGCCAACCAGGCCTCGGCCAAGCTTCAGTTCGCGCGGCTCGCCTTCGGGGCGGCCGGCTCGGCAGGCGCCGAGATCGATCTCGGCGACGCCGACAAGGTGGCGAGCGGCTACATGAAGGGCGAGAAGCCCGCATTCAGCTTCTCGGCGCCGCGCGCCTTCATGGCCAAGGACAAGGTGAAGCTCCTGCTGAATCTGATCCTGCTCGCCAATGCGGCCGTGCCGCGCGGCGGCGAGGTGGCCGTGACCGTCGAGGGCGACACCGGCGCACCGCGCTTCGTGATTCGCGCCGCCGGCCCCCATGCGCGCGTGCCGGCCGCCTTCGAGCAACTCGTGCCGGGGACGGCCGAGCTTGCCGCGATCGACGCCCATGCGATCCAGGCCTACTATACCGGCGCGCTGGCCCGGACCGTGGGCATGGCCGTTTCGGCCCGGCTCGACGGCGAGGCAGTGATCATCGAGGCGCGCTCCGCCGGCGCGGCAAGCGCCGCGGCCTGAACCGCCGCGACGCGCCGCCAAGCATCGACTACGACGGGTGCTCAGGCGGGTTCGCGGTAGGGAAACGGCGCCACGTTGCCGGATCCGCCGTCGTCCCGCCGGCCGGCGACCCGGTCGCCGCCGGACGCCCGCGCTTCCTGGAGGCGCTGCTCGGCACTGCGGAGCAGGCTCGCGAGGTCGCCGCCGTCGAGCGGCGCCGTCGCGAGCCCGATGCTGACGGTGACGTGGCCCGTCGCGTCGCCGGCCTTCGCCGGCGCGGCGGCGACGCGCCGGCGCAGCCTTTCGGCCGCCAGCAGGGCAGAGCGGTGCGCGGCGCCGTCGCAGAGCACGACGATCTCCTCGCTGCCATAGCGGTAGGAGCGGTCGACCTCGCGGGTGGCTTCGCCGACCAGCGTGGCGACCTGCCGGAGGAGGTCGCCGCCGGCGAACTCTCCATGCCGGTGGCTGAGATCGCCGAGGCGATCTATCCTCACCATCATCAGGCTGATCGGCCGGCGCTGCCTCATCGCATCGTTGACGAGGCTCCGGCCCTCGCCGTCGAAGCGCGCACGGTCGAACAGGCCGGTGAGGGCGTCGCGCCCCGCGGTGTCGCGCGCTTCCTCCGGACGGCGACGATAGGTGAGCGTGTCGAAGACGTCGGCGAGGCGCGGCGCGTGCCGCACCGACCGGGCCGTCTCGACATAGCGTAGATAGAACGCCGTCATCAGCCCGTAGACGATGGCGGCGCCCATCTTGGCGACCCAACCGCCGAACAGCACGCTGATCGGCACCCCGGCGACCAGGTGAAGCGCGGTGAAGAAGCCGATCTGGTCGAAGGTCAGCACCACGGCGAGGGCGAAGACCAGCCGCGGAAGCTGCCGTCGGCCGAACCAGTCTCCGATGCTCTCGTAGACGAGGATGATCAGAATCGAGTCGATAAAGAGGAGGACCGTCCCCCAGATCATCAGCCAGCCCATCTCGTCCATCAGCCGAAGGTCGAGCGAGCGCACGGCGATCGACGGCGCGACGTCGTGGAGCCGCATCACGAAGACCAGCGCCACCATCAGGAAATTGCCGACCAGCAGGCCGTAGATCGGCTGGCGCACTGCGGCAGCATCCTCGCGTATGTAGACCAGGAGCAGCATCGCCAGCTTGCCCGAGAACAGGACGATCGAGCCCGGGGAGATGACGATGTCGCCGGGGAGCTGAAGGTAGAGGATGGCCGCGAGATACGTCTCGAGGAAGTGCATCGCACCGAGCGCGCAGAATACGAGGCCGATGCCGAAACGGTGGCGAACCCGGAACATGCCCGCCATGACGGCGAAATAAAGCACCGCCTCGAGCAGGAGCAGAAGCAGGTTCATCCGGTCACCCATGGACCACCTGTTCAACGCGCACCAGGAAGCTCCCATAGCCCGGCGCGGTTACCAAGCCGTATCCATTACGATGCGCGCATCGGCGCGCGGAGGCAACGCGCAGTTCGTACCGTTCCCCGGTGAGGCTGACTCAACCGATCGCGACAAGACCGCCGGCGCCGCTCTCGGTACCGAAGGCGAGGCGTCCGCCCGCCTCGTCCCAGGCCATGGCGGAGATCGGACCGCCGCCTGGCCGGCGGAGCAGCGCCTCCTCCGCGTCGCCGAAGCGCACGGCGAGGATCATGCCGTCCTGGTAGCCGACCGCCACCATCTCGTCCCGCGGATGGCATGCCACCCGCGTCACCAGCACCTCGCGCGCGCCGAGCTGCAGCGGCGGCTTGCCCATCGGCCCGTCCTTTGCCTGAAACGGCCAGAGGATCGCGGCATTGGCGCCGGACGTGGCAAGGAAGCGACCCTTGGCCGACCACGACATCGAGCGCGGCTTGGACGGATAGCCGCTCATCCGCATGTCCTTGCCGTCGGCGAGGCGCCAGCCGTGAAGCGCGCTGTCCTGCATGGCGGTGACCAGGAACTTGCCGTCGGGCGAGAAGGTCGCGGCGAGATGCGCACCCTTCCATTCGAGCCCGGCGGGCGCCGCCTCGGTCGCCGGCCACCAGAGCGTCACCCCGTCATAGCGGGGGATGGCGAGCCGCGTGCCCTTCGGCGCGAAGGCGACGCCACCCGCGGCCCGCGGCAGGTCGAGGCTCCGCTCGCGGCCGTCGGCGAAGCGGACGTGAACCTGCCGGCCGGTAACGAAGGCGACGGCGTCGCCCGAGCCGGCGGCGACGTGGTCGATCCACTTCCGCGGCCGTTCGGCGATTCGGATGACGGTGCCGCTGGCATCCGTCGCGGCGACGAGGCCGTCGTCGCCGCCGGTGACGAGCCGCCTTCCGTCCACGCTCCGCGCCGCGCTGAGGATCGCGCCGCCATGCACCTCGACCCGCGATTCGGCGCCGGCCGTCACGAGGCGGACGGTGCCGTCGCCGAGGGCGAAGGCCGCGGCCGGCCCGAGGAAAGCGGTCTCGACGACGAAGGCGTTGAAGGTCAGGTCTTGGACGGTGGCCACGGATCTATACTACCATTGCGGGAATCGGTTGCGGGAGGACAGTCGCCCGCGAGGGCTTGCCCGATTTTCTGGGGGTACATATATTGCCGTGAAGATTACCTTCGATCCCGCCAAGCGGGAAGCGACCTTGCGGGAGCGCGGTATCGATTTCCTGGATGTGGCGCTGGTCCTGCAAGGCGTGACCTATACCAAGGAAGATGCACGCTTCGACTACGGCGAGCGACGTTTCCAGACGGTGGGTTTCCTGAACGGACGAATGGTCATGGTGGTGTGGACGCCGCGGGCTGGTGCCACGCATGTCATCTCGATGAGGAAGTGCAATGAGCGCGAACAAGAGGCGTATCAGGAGCGACTTGGCGAAGCTTGATGCGCACGTCATCCAGCCGCACGAGTATGATGACGCGCCGGAGTGGACCGAAGAGGACTTCGCGCGCGCCGACCTCTATCACGGCACCAAGCTGATCCGCCGCGGCCGGCCGCCGCTGGAGCGGCCGAAGGAGGCGGTGAAGCTCCGCATCTCGCCCGACGTGCTCGATCATTTCCGCGCCGGCGGTCCGGGCTGGCAGACCCGGATCAATGCCGAACTGGAGAAGGTCGTGGCACGCGAGAAGCGGGCCGCCCGGCGCTGAGCCTCACGCCTGGCAGGCGGCGAAGCCGGCCTTGAGCAGGTCGGTCTCGAGGTTCCGCCCGATGAAGACCAGCCGACTTTCGCGCGCCTCGTCGTCGCGCCACGCGCGCTGGTGGTTGCCCTCGATGATCATGTGGACGCCCTGGACCACGTAGCGTTCGGGATCGTCCTTGAGGGCGACGATGCCCTTGAGCCGGAGGATGTCCGGGCCGAAGGCCTGGGTGATCTGCTCGATCCACGGGAAGAAGCGCTTCGGGTCCAGCGCGCGGCCGCGGAGCGAGATGCTGGAGATGCCGTTCTCCGAGATGTGGTCGTGGTGATGATGATCGTGATCATGATCGTGGTCGTGATCATGGTCATGGTGATGATGGTGGTCATGATCGTGTCCACCTTCGAGGAAGTCGGGGTCGAGGCTGAGGATACGGTCGAGGTCGAAGGCCCCGCGGTCGAGCACCTTGTCGATCGGGATCGCGCAGCGCTCCGTCGTATGGATCACCGCATGCGGATTGATCGACCGGATGCGGCGCTCGACGGCGGCGAGTTCCTCCGCGCTTACGAGATCGGCCTTGTTGAGGAGGATGACGTCCGCGAAGCCGATCTGCTCCTGCGCCTCGGGTGCATCGGCGAGGCGCTGGACGAGGTGCTTGGCGTCGGCGACGGTCACCACCGCATCGAGCTTCGCCCTCGCCCGCACGTCGTCGTCCATGAAGAAGGTCTGGGCGACCGGCGCCGGATCGGCCAGCCCGGTCGTCTCGACCAGGATGCCGTCGAAGCCGCCGGGCCGCTTCATCAGCCCCTCGACGACGCGGATCAGGTCGCCGCGCACGGTGCAGCAGACGCACCCGTTGTTCATCTCGTAGACCTCCTCGTCGGACTCGACGATCAGGTCGTTGTCGATGCCGATCTCCCCGAACTCGTTGACCACGACGGCATAGCGCTTGCCGTGGTTCTCGCTGAGGATGCGGTTGAGCAGCGTGGTCTTGCCGGCGCCGAGATAGCCGGTGAGCACCGTGACGGGGATCTGGTTTTCGGACATGAGGAAGCTCCGGGACGCGACGTCCGGTTGGCGGAATGACGCCCCCATATAGGACACGCGCGGCCGTGCCGCCATGGCACGGCCATACGGCCGACAGTCCCGGATGACGGGTGGTCGGCAGCGCCCCCGTCAGGCGCTTTCGCGGACTTCCTGCTCTTCCGGCTCGCGCAGCACGTAGCCGCGGCCCCAGACGGTCTCGATGTAGTTCTGGCCGCTGGTGGCCGATGCAAGCTTCTTGCGCAACTTGCAGATGAACACGTCGATGATCTTCAGTTCCGGCTCGTCCATGCCGCCGTAGAGATGGTTGAGGAACATCTCCTTGGTGAGCG
>JBIQKL010000189.1:0-3772 GCA_044506555.1 Hyphomicrobiales bacterium
GTCGACGTGCCCGACGCGACGATCATGGTCATCGAGCACGCCGAGCGCTTCGGCCTCGCCCAGCTCCACCAGCTCCGGGGCCGGGTCGGGCGAAGCGACCGGGCATCGGTCTGCCTGCTCCTCTACAAGGCGCCGCTCGGCGCGGTGGCGCGCGAACGGCTCCGGATCATGCGCGAGACCGAGGACGGCTTCGTGATCGCCGAGCAGGACCTCCGGCTCCGCGGCGGCGGCGAGATCCTCGGCACGCGGCAGTCGGGGCTGCCCGGCTTCCGCATTGCCGATGCCGACATCCACGCGCGGCTGATGGAGACGGCCCGCGACGACGCGCGGCTGATCGTCGACCGCGACCCGGAACTCGCGAGCGCCCGCGGCGAAGCACTCCGACTGCTTCTCTATCTGTTCGGCCGCGACGAGGCGATCCGGTTGCTGCGGGCGGGATGACCCGCCTCCGCCGGCCTATTCGGGCCGGACCAGCCGCGGCGAGAAGCAGGCGATGCCCTGGCGGACCATCTCCGCGCTGTCCGGTTCGTACCCGGCGACGACAAAGCCGTCCTCCTGGTAGATGCGGCGGTCGTCGGCCTTGATCCGGCCTTGCCAGCGGTTGACGAAGACCCTGCGGTTGCGGTGGTTGTGGGGGTTGCGGCCGCTCCGGGTCTTGCCCTCGAGGTGGATCACCCGCGACCGCGGCTGGACGACGACCGGCCGGCCGGTCTCCGCCGTCAGCCGGAGGCAGAAGTCGATGTCCTCCTGGCCGTTGATGAACTGCGGGTCGAACCCGCGGAGACGCGCGAAGTCACCGGCGCGGACCGCGAGGCAGGCGCCGTGGATCGCCTGCAGCTCGCGCCGGCGGTTGACCTCAGGAGCCGCGTCCGGCACGCCGCGATAGAGCATGTGGGAGATGACGCCGGCCTCGGAGAAGGCCGCGCCGTAGGACTGCACGGTACCGTCAGGATAGAGGAGCTTCGGCTGCACCGCCCCGACCTTGCCGTCGGCAAGCTCCTCGACCAGCGGCGCCAGCCAGCCCTCGGTCGCCAGCGTGTCGTTGTTGAGGAAGACGACGACGTCGCCGCGGGTATGGGCGAAGCCGAAATTGCAGCCGAGCGCAAAATTGAGGTTGGTCCAGCTCGCCACCACGCGAACCTCGGCGCGCGCCTTCTCCCAAAGCATCAGGTTGGCGAGCGTGGCATGGTCGCTCCGGTTGTTGACCAGCACGATCTCGAACCGCGGTCCGTCGCGGTGCCGGAAGAGCGACTCGAGGCAGCCGTTGGTCAGCTCGAACTTGCCGTAGACCGGGATGACGATGGAGACGAGGTCCTTGTCCCGCTCCCCGGCCCCGGTCTGCAGCGCCGGCCAGTCGATCAGGTAGCGGTTCGTCACCTCGAAGCGCCACGCGATCGACTCGCGGGTGGTGATCCGGTCGCCGCCCTTGCGTTCGTCGTAGATCACGCCGATGAACGGCGCGTACTTCACGCGCGCGTCCCGCGCGTAGCGGAGGACGAGGTCCCAATCCATCATCCGGCGGAGCGAGGTATCGAAATCGCCGTGCTTGTAGGTCAGCGCCCGCCGGTGCACCAGTGCGTTCAGGTCGACGTAGTTGAGCCTGACCAGCTCCTGGTACTTGAAGCCGCGCCCCCGATAGCGGACGCCGTCCTCGGATTCGAGGCGCATGCCCGAATATGCCAGGTCGAGATCCTCGACCAGCAGGAAGCCGACCAGCGTACGGAGGTAAATCGGCGTCCACGCGTTGTCGCTGTCGAGATAGGCGAAGAGCTCCCCCGTCGCCGCCGCGAGGCCGATGTTCCGCGCTGCGGCGGCGCCGGAGCCATCGCTGCGGATGTAGCGGATACGCGGATCGGCGAAGCCTTGCACGACCGCGGCGGTGTCGTCCTCGCTGCCGTCGTCGACGACGAGCAGTTCCCAGTTGGCGTAGTCCTGCGCCAGCACGCTGCCGATCGCCTTCGGCAGCATCGCCGCGCGATTGCGGGTCGGCATGACGATCGACACCTTCGGCGGAGCAGCGAGCACGCCCGTCTTCTCGACCTTCGCGGCAAGCTCCTGGAGGAACGCCTCCTCCGCCTCGTGGCCGAAGGACCTCCTGCTCGTCCGCTTCGGCCCCTCCGGGTCGAGCGTCGCCAGGGCCTCGTCCACGGCCGCCCGAATCGCCGCCGGGTCCCGGCCGATACGGCTGTCGCCGTCGAGTGCCCGATGCGGCACGCGGCCCTTGCCGAGCCCATCATGGATGAAGTCGGCCACGGGGTTGTCGTGGGTCATCTCGCCGGCGTAGCGCGCGCCGTACCAGCTGGCCTCGAACAGGGGATGCGGACTCCGCCCGGCGAACTGACCGGTCTCCCAGTACTCGCGGAGCGTCGTGACGCCGGGCGGCGGCGCGACCTGGTGGAAGGCCCGGTACCAGTCGACGTCGACCCAGGCACAGGGATCCTTGCCGGCCTCGTCGCCGATGGCCTGGTAGTCGGCGAGCGGATTGACCGTCTCCCCGAGGAAGCGCGGCAGATCCGTGGCGTAGAAGTCGGAATCGAACAGGGGATGCGGATCGAGGCCCTTCCGCGCACCGCGCACGAGATAGTGCACGACCGGATCCTTCGGCATCCTGCCCGCATCGCGTTGGACCCGATACCAGTCTGCATCGAACAGGCCGCTCTGCTCAATCGCAGCCCGATCCTCCGCGAACCGCGTCCGCAGACCGACGGATTCCAGCAAGCCCAGGATTCGATAGCGCAGCATGAGTTTCCGACGATCCGTTCCCTGGCGGATGACGCGTTCTCCTGAAGTTCGATACAGGCGGCCCTAGGCGAACAGTTCGCCGAGCGCAGCCTCCCACCGTCTCGGGACGATGCCAAGCTCCCGCTCGATCTTGTCGGTCGCCAGACGCGAATTGGCCGGCCGCCGCGCCGGGGTCGGGTAATCGGCGGTCGTGATCGGCTCGACCTGCGCGCTCGGCCCGCCCCGCGCCGCGCTCAAGGCGAAAGCCCTCCGCGCAAGGCCGCACCACGTGGTCTCGCCGCGATTGGCGAAATGATAGATGCCGGCGCGCCCGGCGAGATCGGCGCGGAGCGCGATCGCGGCCAGCGCCGCGGCGAGGTCCGCGGCGAGCGTCGGGGTCCCGTGCTGGTCGTCGACGACGCGGATCGTGTCGCGCTCGGCCGCCAGCCGCAGCATCGTGCTCACGAAGTTCCTGCCGTATCGTCCGTAGACCCATGCCGTCCGCACGATCACGTGCCGCGGGTTGCCGGTGCGGACCGCGTCCTCGCCGGCCAGCTTGCTCGCGCCGTAGACGCCGAGCGGCGCAGTGCGGTCGTCTTCCTCGTAGGGCGCGCTCTTCCTGCCGTCGAAGACGTAGTCGGTCGAGACGTGGATCAGCGGCACGCCATGCCGCCGCGTCGCGTCGGCGAGGATCGCGGGGCCGACGGCATTGGCGGCAAAGGCATCCGCGGCCGCATCCTCGGCCGCATCGACCGCCGTCCACGCCGCGGTGTTGATCACCGCCGCCCATGGGCCGCCGGCGACCAGCGCCGATATCGTCGGACCGTCGGTGATGTCCGCGTCGGCCCGCGAGGGCGCAACCAGCGTGACGTCATCCCCCCAGCGCAATTCCCGAAGCTCCCGGCCGACTTGCCCGGATCCGCCGAGCAGCAGAATACGTCGCCCTACCACCCGGACGTGCCCCTATCCTGCGACCAGCCCGAGACGCTCGCCGCGGTAGCGCTTGTCGCGCAGCGGGCGCCACCATGTCTCGTGGTCCAGATACCAGCGG
>JBIQKL010000190.1:0-3736 GCA_044506555.1 Hyphomicrobiales bacterium
CGCGGCATCTCGGGGAAGGGGGCCCACATCGAGACCAGCCTCCTCGAAGCGCTCGTCGACTTCCAGTTCGAGGTGCTGACCACCTTCCTCAACGACGGCCGCCGGCTGCCGAAGCGCGCCAACGTACGGAGCGCCCACGCCTATCTCTCGGCGCCCTACGGCGTCTATCCGGCCAGCGACGGCTTCATTGCCGTCGCCATGACGCCGATCGGCAAGCTCGCGCCGTTGCTCGGGCTCGACGCCGAGCTCGCGCCCTATGCCGGCGACCCCAAGACGTGGTTCACCGAGCGCGATGCGATCAAGGCGATCATCGCCGCGAAGCTCGCGACGAGGACCGTGGACGAATGGCTCGCCGTGCTCGATCCGGCCGACATCTGGTGCTCGCGCGTACTCGACTGGAACGAACTGCTCGCCTCCGAGGGCTTCAACGTGCTCGACATGCTCCAGACCGTGACCCGCGAGGACGACGTGTCGATCGACACCACGCGCTCGCCGATCCGCGTCGACGGCGTCCGCAACAGGGTGGCCCGTGCCGCTCCCCGCGTCGGCGAGCACAGCGCCGCGATCCGCGCGGAGTTCGGCCTGTGAGCGTCACGCTCCGCGGCATGACCTGGAGCCACCCGCGCGGCTACGACCCGATGGTCGCCTGCTCGGCGCTGTGGAAGGAGCAGACCGGCGTCGAGGTCGCCTGGGACAAGCGCTCGCTTCAGGATTTCGAGTCCTTTCCGGTCGACGAGCTGGCGCGGAACTACGACCTCATCGTCATCGACCATCCCCATGTCGGGGTGATCGTCGCCGGCAATTCGCTCGCCCCGTTCGACGTGCCGGAGCACGCGGCGGAGATGGCGGCACTCGCCGCGGCGAGCGTCGGGCCGTCCTTCCGGAGCTACACCTATGCCGGTCGCCAGTGGGCCTTGCCGATCGATGCCGCGGCGCAGGTCCAGGCGTGGCGGCCGGACCTGATCGCGCAGCCCGCCCGGACGTGGGCCGCGGTGATGGCGCTGGCGGCGGAGGGCGGAGTGGCGATCCCGCTCCGCGTGCCGCATTCGCTGATGGTGTTCTACACGCTCGCCGCCAATCTCGGCACGCCTTGCGCCACCGATGGCCCGCGCGATCTGATCGACGTCGCCGCGGGTGCCCGCGTCTTCGGGATGATGGCGGACCTGTTCCGGCTGGTCGATCCCGCATGCCTGACGATGGACCCGATCGCGGTCGAAGAGGCGATGGCGGCGACCGACTCGGTCATTGCCTGCGCTCCGCTCACCTACGGCTATGTCAGCTACGCCCGCGACGGCTTCCGCCCGCGGCGCCTGGCCTTCGCCGACATCCCGGCGGCCGGTGACGGCGGTCCGCGCGGTTCCGCCGTCGGCGGCACCGGTATCGCCGTCTCGGCGCATGCCAGGGACCGCGACGCGGCCATCGCCTTCGCCTGCTGGATCGCCGGCGCCGACGTGCAGCGCGGCCCCTATGCCGCTGCCGGCGGCCAGCCGGGGCACGCGGCGGCATGGGAGGACGATGCCGTCAACGCCGCGACCGGCAATTTCTATCGCGACACCCGCGCGACGCTCGAGGCCGGATGGCTTCGTCCGCGGCATGACGGTTATATGGAGTTCCAGGAGCAGGCATCGCTGCGCCTGAACAGGGCACTGGAGCAAGGGGAGGAAGGCGCCCGCGTGGTCGCCGACCTGAACGAGGCGTATCGCGGGAGCTTCCGCTGACCGGCGGCCCCGCCAACCGGAGGAAAGAACGATGTCGAGGTTGAGAGTATCGATCCTTGCCGCGGCGGCGGCCGCCATGGCGTCGACGGCGATGGCCGCCGACGATCTCACCGCGTCGCTGCCCGAAGAACTGCAGGCGCTCTACGTCGATGCCGCCCAGGGCCTGATGCCCTCGGCCTATGACGACTTCACGCCGAAGCCGAAGCCGTGGAAGTGGTGCCACTCGGAGTCCTACCAGGGCAACCCGTGGCGCGTGTCGGTGACCAACGAGCTCCGCCGCCTGGTCGACGGTCTGATCGAGAAGGGCGACGTCACCTCCTTCGAGGTGTCGGATTCGAACGGCGACGTCAGCCAGCAGATCAACCAGATCCGCACCTTCATCGAATCCGGCTGCTCGATCATCACCGCCATCCCGGGCTCCTCGACCGGCGTCGACGAAGTGGTCAAGGCGGCGTACGACGCCGGCATCCCGTTCGTCACCGCCTCCGCCTACGTCACCAGCCCCTACGCCATCAACGTCGACTCGAACTTCAACCGCTGGGGTTACGAGATGATGGAGGCAGTCGCTGAGAGTCTCGACGGCAAGGGCAACGTGCTGCTGGTCGAAGGCATCGCCGGTGCGCCGATCGTCGAAATGGAACGCCAGGGCGCCGAGAAGGTGCTCGCCGAGAACCCCGACCTCAATGTCGTGCGCTCGGTGAACGGCAACTGGACCGCCAACGTCACCAAGACGGTGGTGCTGCAGGCGCTCGCCACCAACCCGGCGCCGATCGACGCGGTGTGGACCACCGGCTCCGAGTCGCGCGTCGTCGCCGAGGCCTTCGCCGAGGCCGGCCGTCCGGCGCCGCTGATCACCGGCTCGATCACCGGTGATGCGCTCGGCTACTGGAAGGAAAACCCGGACAAGTACCGCTTCGAGGGCCACGCCCTGCTGCCGGGCTGGACCGCGCAGACCCTGTTCCGCGTTGCCCATCGCATGCTCGAGGGACAGAAGCCGAAGCTCAACGTGCTGATGATCCCGATTCCGGCGGTCAACGGCGACGAGCTCGACAAGTGGTACCTGGACTGCATGACCGTCGACTCGGTCTCGGTCTTCCCGGTGCCGCCGACCGATCCGATGCCCGAGGAGCTGATGGACGCCTACTTCACCAACCCGGCGCCGCTCGGCTTCGACTACAGCCAGGTGCCCGGCGCCTGCGACGCGCAGTAGCCCGATCCTGCCGATCCATGGCCCCGCCGGTCCGCCGGCGGGGCTTCCCCCCGTACCGGACCCGATGCTCGAGATCGCCAACCTCTCCAAGCGCTATGGCGAGACCCTCGCCCTCGACGGCGCTTCGATCGCGTTCGCGGCCGGGACCGTCCACGCGATCATGGGCGAGAACGGGTCCGGCAAGTCGACGCTGGTCAAGCTCCTCTCCGGCATCGTCACCCCCGACCGCGGCGAGATCCGGGTCGACGGCGCGTCGTTCGCCCGCCGCAACCCGCCGGATTTCCAGGCACGCGGCTTCGCCACGGTGTTCCAGGAGGTGCTCGTGGCGCCGGATCGCACCGTCGCCGACAACGTTCTTCTCGGCTATGACGGGATCGTCGGCCGCCGCATTCCACGTCGCGCCCGCCGCGAGACGGCCCGCGCCGCGCTGGCGCTCTGCACGCCGCTCACGATCGACCCCGACGCGGAGGCGGGCCACCTGCCGCTCGCTGCGCAGCAACTCGTCGTGCTCGCCCGCGCCCTGGTGCGGAAGCCGCGCATCCTGATCCTCGACGAGGTCACCGCGGCGCTCGACTTCACCGACCGCGAGACGGTGTTCACGCTGATCGAGCGGCTGGCGCGCGAGGGCTGCCTGATCCTGTTCATCTCGCATCGGATGGACGAGGTGATGCGCCTGTCGCATCGCGTCTCGGTGCTCCGCAACGGCCGGGTGGTCGAGACCCTCGACCGCGCCGACGCCACGCCGGAACTGCTGCTTGCCCGCATGGCCCCGGAGATCGTCGCGGAGCGGGCGCATGGCTGAGGCCGG
>JBIQKL010000057.1:0-13483 GCA_044506555.1 Hyphomicrobiales bacterium
GCAGCGGCCGCTGCCTGCTTGGCGGCAACCTTGTTGGAGACGGCGGTCGCGGTCCCGGCGATGATGGCGGTACGACCTGCCGTCCTCACGGCGGAGCCGAGAATGCTTGGACGTCGCGGCATGTTGTTGTTTCCCTCACCAAGATACCGCCTGGAAAAGTACTACGGAAGCCAATTCGCGTATAGTGACGCCCTCGTATTCAACGTCGACGACAATCGGTCCTAGAGGTCGGGAATGGACAAGTCCGGGTTCGGTGGCACAACGCTGAGCCAGTGGTTCATGTGGCTGGCGATCATCGGGATCGTGCTCCTGATCCTGATCTATGGCCGGCCGTTCTTGGTGCCGATCGTCGTCGGCTTTCTCGTCTTCACGGTGCTCGCGGCAGGCATCGACAAGGTGTCGCGGATCCGCATGGGCAGGATCGCGCCGCCCTACTGGCTGGCCGCGATCGTCGGGCTGGTGCTGCTCGGCGCGGTGATGTTCGTGCTCTACAGCATCGTTTCGGGCGAGTTGCTGCTGATGATCGCCGAATGGCCGACGATGCTCGAACGGATGCAGAGGGTGATTGCCTCGTTGTCCGAGTGGCTCGGCCAGGATCTCGCCGGATCGATCCGCGTGGCGCTCGCGGACTTCAACGTCGTCAACGGGCTTCGCGGGCTGGTGACCCCAGCCGGCGTCGCGATCGCATCGATCGTCGTGGTGCTACTCTACGTCGGGTTCATGTTCGTGGAGAGTGGCCACTTCCCACAGAAGATCGACCGGCTGTTCAACGACCCGGCGCGGGCGGCGGAGGTCAAGGAGACCGGGCGCCGGATCATCGCCGGCGTGCACCGCTACCTCCTTCTCAAGACGCTGCTCAGCGCCGGCAACACACTGGCCGCCTATGCCGTTCTCAAGATCATGGGGGTCGACTTCGCCGAGACCTGGGCGCTGCTCACCTTCTTCCTCAACTTCATCCCGAAGATCGGCTCGATCACCGGAACGGTGCTGCCCTCGCTGTTCGCCCTCCTCCAGTTCCAGGAGTTCCAGCCGGTATTCTTCGTGGTCGTCGGCCTCACCATCGTCCATGCCGTGACCGGCGAAGTGGTGGAGCCGATGGTGATGGGCAAGACCCTCAACCTGAGCTCGCTCGTCATCATGGCGGCACTGACGTTCTGGGCAATGGTCTGGGGGATCGCCGGCGCGTTTCTCGCAGTGCCGCTGATGGCGGTGATCCTGACGATCTGCGCCAAGATCCCGGCGCTGCGACCGATCGCGATCATGTTGTCGAGCGACGGCGATCTCGACATCGAGGAACCGCCCGCGCGACCTGCGCGGCCAACCGCCGCCCGGCGCGTCCGGGCGAAATGACGGCCGCGGCTCAGCCGATGAGCGGCCGCTGATCGTTGCGTGCGGCGGCCAGCGTCTTCTTGAAGATGACCAGCGGCAGGAGCAGCATGGCGACAACGCCGAAGACCCAGACGATCAGCGTCGCGAGGATCCAGGTCGTGACGCCGGTGATGATCAGGTTGTTGCCCGCGACCAGCGACGTGACGAGGAGCGAGACGAAGATCACCACCAGCGAGATGCCGCCGACCAGCATCCGCGCATAGCGCATCGACAACTTCATCATCAGCGGCGCCAGCACGAAGCGGCACACCGAGAAGATCACCACGACCAGCACGAAGCCGGCGACGGTGATCTCCATGTTCGGTCGGAGGATCAGGTAGGCGACGAGAAGTCCGATCGCATTGGCGAGCAATTCAAGGACGGTCGAGGCAATCAGGCGCATCATGGCGGTGGCCCTCCGATCGACGGCGACCGTATCCCCGGCGCCGCCTCCCGGCAAGCGTCCCCCGCGTCTAGCGGCGGAGCGCGCGCTGGAACAGGCTGCGGAGGGTCAGGTCAGGGTCGAATTCGCCGTGGTCGAGGAAATGGAGCACCTGCGCGATCACCAGCGGATTGTTCATCATGAAGGTATGGGTGACAGGCAGTACGATGTGGTCGGCCATACCTTCGAGGAAGGTGCTGTCGACCGCGACGAGGCCGTCGTTCGGCCCGTGGAAGATGCCGGGAATCGGCACCGCGGAGCGGTTGCCGGCGATGACGCCGACCTCGAAGTCGACCGCGCCGAGCGTGTTGGGCAGGCTCTCCACCTCCCGCCCGAGTTGGTTGCCCGCCGGGCCGACGAGGAAATCGAACAGCCAGAGGTCGCCGAACAGGTCGACCAGCTCGGAGCCGTGGTTGGGCGGGCCGAGCATGACCGTACGGCCGAGGTTGTCGGGCCGGTGGTCGACCATCCATGCCCGTAGGAGGATGCCGCCCATCGAGTGCGTGACGAAATGGACCTTGCCGGCATCGCCGCATGCCGCCACGGCGTCGTCGATGTGGCCGAGCAGTTCCTCCACCGGCATCTCGGTCGAGGGATAGGTTGAGTTGACCACCTTGTAGTCGAAGGCGGCGAGCGTCTCCTGCATGAGCAGGAACGAATTCTCGGTGCGCGCCAGGCCATGAAGCAGCACCACGCAGTCCTGCGCCAGTGCCGGGACCGATACGGCACCGAAGGCGAACGCGGCAACCAGTCCGAGCACCTTCATTGCACGGGCTCCGCGACGACCGGGTCTGTCCCGTCAGGCTCGACCGGCATCAGCGGGTCGCCGGGCGCGATCTCGCCGCTCTGCCGGAGCCGGTCGATGATCGTCGAAAGCCGCACCGGATAGTCCGGCGTGAAGGTCCAGTAGTGCCCGCCGATGGCGCTTTCACCCTCCTCGAGACCGCGCTCATCGGGCGCCAGGTGGTGGAGGAGCGTGAACAGCACGTCGCTCGACACCCATGGATCGTCGTACCAGAACGTGTGCGAGAAGTTGGAGAGCCCATACATGTTCTCCGGCCGGACCCGGAGCAGTTCGAGGCCGTACTCGTCCGTCGCGCGGAGCAGGAACTCGGTCGCCTCGGGGCTGAGTTCCTCCATGTCGGGGCGACCGGCCCGCGAGCCGCGGTTGACGAAGGCCGAGAGCCGGAGCGCGCTGTCGTTCATGTTGGCGGCGACCGTGGTTCGCGTCGCGCGGCCCGCATAGTCCTTCATATCGTCGACGAAGGTGCGGAAGTCGGCGTCCGGGGCGGCGTGGTAGACCTCGCCGATCCTCGGGTCGGTCCCCGACGACGTCGCGTCGCGGCCGACGATGGCGAGGCCGTCGCTGCCGACGGTGCCGCCGGCGCTGTAGGTGAAGACGTCGATCTTCTTCGCGCTGGTGTGCTCGCCGAGCAGCTCGACGAGCCGTGCGAATTGCGGCGCCGACTCCGCGGCCGTCCGCATGTCGCGGGTGTAGAGCAGGAAGTTCTCCGCCGTCGGCCAGGCGAAGAGGAGCACCACCGCGTCGCGGCCCGTGAAGTGCTGGAGCTGGGCCGCCTGCCCGGCCGCCCGCTCGAGCGTGGTGTTGGCGCCGTGGACATAGATGATCACGTCCTTGTCGGTGCTCGCGGCAATCGCCTCGTCGACCGCCGCGAGCCAGGCTTCCGCCTCCGCCGACAGCGGCGCGTCGGGCGCCATCGTCGCCTGCTCCGTCACGGACTGGAGATGCAGATAGGGGCGCGGATCGTCGCCGGCGCGCGTCGACCACTCGAAGATGCGATCGAGCGCCGTCGCGTCGTCGCCGATCCGGATCGTGAGCTCGCCGGCGTTGAGCGGCGCACCCGCGAGGCGCGCATAGTCGCGGTTCTCCGGCGTACCGCGCGCCTCGCGGTTAGTGGCATAGAACAGCTTGATCTCGGGGTCGGTCGCGCCCTCCATCACCACGCTCGCCCGCTCGTCGAGGAAGACGGCCGGCGGAGGCATCAGCCGCATCGGCGGGTGATGGAAGGAGATCGCCACCGTAACGCCGCCGGCGACCACGATCAGCACGAGGAGGATCAGCAGCAAGCGCCGCATCGGCGTCTCCGGTCAGCGCGCATCGATCGTCTCTCCGATCCGGCGCGCCAGGTAAGGATAGAACGGGTTCGAGGAATTGCGGAGGAGCGCGTCGAGGCCGACGATCAGCGCGCCGGTCTCGCCACGGGTGGCGATGTCGCCCAGGCTCACCCCGAACTCTCCGGGCGGCTCCGGCGCGGCGCCGTAGAGGCTGTCCGACGGCGGGAACGGCATGGCGATGTGGGACATCGAGAATACGTCGCTGGGGTAGTCGATGCCGAGCGGCGTGACGGCCTCCTCCGAGCCGCCGGCAGGAACGGCTCTTTCCACCGTCTCCAGGTCGCCCGGCGCGGCGTTGGCGATAACGCTGGTGCGATACCTTCGCGGCGGAGGCGGCAGCAGCGTGTCGACCGCCCGCGTCGTGCGGTTCCGGAACAGGATGCCGACCGTGGCGGCGCGATTGACGTCGAACAGCACCAGTTCGCTGCCGTTGTCGGGAAGCTGATCGTAGAGCGCGGTGACCACCGCCGACGTCGAGACCGTGAAGTCGATCGCCGACTGGAAGGTGAGCACCGGCGGCATCTCGGAGATCCGCCCGCTCCGCACCGCAGCGTTGATCTCGTCCTGGAGCGCAGCGACCAGGCGGAAGGACTGGCGTCCGGCATTCACCGGAAAGGAGTTGTACTTGAACGGGTTGTACTCCGGCAGGATGCTCAGCCAGGCCGTCTTGATGAACGCCGGAAAGATTGCCGGCCACCCTGCGAGCCCGGCGAACCGGGCGAAGCGCGTCACCCCGATCATCGGCGAGAGCAGCACCAGGCGATCGGGTCGCGCCGAGGTGCCGTCGTTGATCGCGTCGAGCGTGTATTTCACCGCCAGCGCGCCGCCGTTCGAATAGCCGACGAGGTGGAGCGGTACGTCCGGCCCGGCAAGACCGACCGCGGTGCGGACCGCCAGCCGGGTGGCCGCCATCCACTCCTCATAGGTCGCGTCGATCAGACCGGCCGGCACGGTGCCGTGGCCGGGCATGCGGATCAGCACCGCCACGTAGCCACGATCGCGATAGAGCTCGGCGACATGGCGAAGGCTGTAGGGCGCGTCGGTCAGGCCATGCAGGAATACCGCGGCGCCGAGCGGATCGCCCTCGGGCATGAGCAGGTAGGAGCGGTTGAAATCCTGCGGGAACGCGCCTGGATAGATCGGGGCGTCGGCGAAATAGCGGTCGTGCTCGACCCGGTCGCGGGGCGGCAGCTTATCGGTGACGTTCTCGCGGACCGAGCGGAAGAGGCGGTCCTCCGCGACGAGATAGGCGCCCCAGTCGGCGCCGTCCATCTCGGCGACGCTCATCTCGTCGGGCACGAAGGTGTGCCACAGGGACAGCGGCGGGCCGCGAAGCGAATCGAGCGCCCGCACGACGAACACGGTGGCGATCACGGCGAGGACGATCAGCCCCGCCACCGTCGCAAGCTTCCGCAATCGTCGCAGCAAGAAAATGCTCCCCATTCTTCCTACGCGGCGCACGCAGAGAGGAGCATGAGCCATCCGCGTCGCGCATTTCCAGTGAATTCCGCGTCAGGGAGCAGAGTGGGGGGATTACCGAAGTCCGGTGCGCAGGATCGAAGGACGCAGACACACCACGTCATGGCCGGGCTTGACCGGTCATCCACGTCTTTCCCTCAGGCGCGGCGGGCGTCGCGTCGGCGAGAGCAGCGCCGGCGACGGCGCCGGTACGGACATGGCCATGGACGGACCCCTCTTGGCAGGCGGACGAAGGGCCGGCGGCTCGCCCACCCAGCAAAGGGGATGCGTTCCCTTGGCAGAGATGCTAACTGGAGCGGTGTGGGCATTTGACTGACAATTGGGAGCACGATCCCCTTGGCCGGCACCGACCTTTCGGCGACCATCGCCAGGACCATGATCTTCAGCGGCCTCGATCCGGACGATCTCCGCCGGCTCTCGGGAATAGCGCGCGAATCGAGCCTCGCGTCCGGCCACAGCTTGTTCGAGCAGGGCGATGAATCCGACGGTCTCTACATCGTCGTCAGCGGCATCATCCGGATCTACCTGACGGCGGAAGACACCCGCGAGGCGACGATCAACCTGCTCGAGGACGGCGAGGTGATCGGCGAGATGGGCCTCCTCGACGGCCTGCCGCGAAGCGCCGGCGCCGCCGCGCTGACCGACGCACGTCTGATCTTCGTGCCGCGCGAGCCGTTCATGGCGCTCGTCGAGAGCTCACCGAAGATCGCGCGGGCGATCATCCTGATGCTCTGCGAGCGCTTGCGGGCCGCCAACGCCCAGGTCGACCAGGCGATCTTCCACGACCTACGCCATCGCCTCCTCGTCCTTCTCCGTCATCTCGCGGTGATTCACGGCCGCGTCGAGGAGGATGTCGCGATCGTCGACATGGAGCTGACCCAGGGCACACTGGCGCAGATGCTGGGCGCGAGCCGCGAGGCGGTGAACAAGCAGCTCCGCTCGCTGGCGAAGGAAGGCAAGATCACCGTAAAGGGCCAGCACATCGAGATTTTCCGCTCCACAAAGGCCTGACCAATTCCCATATAGGAGCTCTGGACATCTCGCCCGCCCCCTTCTAAAAGGTCCGGCGTCGGATACGGGCCAGGCGCAGGTCGGGCGCGAGTACCGACGGGAACCGCCGGAGACGGGGGTGACCGAAACTGAAGATGGGTGATTAGCTCAGTTGGTAGAGCAGCTGACTCTCGATGGGAGCCCGGCTTAGAAATAGGTCGGTGACAAGGCGTCAAATTCGGGGAACCCTCTCGGCCTCGCCGGTGGCAATCCCGAGCCAAGCCCCGCAAGGGGAAGGTGTAGAGACTAGACGGCGCCCGCCTAAAGCCCCCCGGGCCATGGCGATGGGATAGTCCAGACTGCAAACCCGAAAGGGGCGACGGAAGTCGTAGCGGTACGTAATCAGCGGGTCACAGGTTCGAGCCCTGTATCACCCACCAACCCCACGCTGGCGATCCGCCCGCAAATCGATCCGAACGTGTCGTGGCGCACGTCCTCGCCGACCCCGGGGCGAGACAGATCGCGGGTCCCGAGATCGTCTTCGTGTTTCCTGCCGCATGATCGCGGTCACGCCTTCGCCCATTCCGCGCGCAGGAAATCGTGGCCGAACTGGTAGACCTCGTCGGTATGGGGGAAGAAGTCGCGCCAGACGCGCGTCGCCTCGGCGATGCCCGGCAGCGCACGTCCGAACGCCTCGATCACGTACCAGCCGTCGTAGCCGTTCGACTTCAGCGCCTTGAACGTCGCGGCCCACGGCACGTGCCCCTTGCCCGGCGTGCCGCGGTCGTTCTCCGAGGTGTGGACGTGGCTGATCTGCGCGATATGCGGCGCGATCACGCCGACCGGGTCCTTCTCCTCGATGTTCTGGTGGAAGGTGTCGTAGAGGAGCCCGTAGTTCGGCTCGTTGACCCGCTTCACGATGTCGGCCGCGTCGGCGACGGTGTTGAGCACGTAGCACTCGAACCGGTTGAGCGGCTCGATCGCCACCTTGATCCCGGCCTTTGCCGCATATTGCGCCGCCGCCTTGTGGACCTCGACGATGCCGGCCCGCTCCTCGTCGGTGGGCGGCTCGCCGGAGAAGATGCCGAGCGGCTGGTAGAACGGGCCGCAGAGCAGTTCGCCGCCCGCCGCCTCGAGGCAGTCGAGCGCCCACTTGAGATGCGCGAGGCCGCGGGCGCGGACCGCCGGATCGCCGCTGGTGCAGTCGCGCTCCTTGTCGGGAATGACGCAGACCGCGGTCGCCCGCAGCCCCTGGTTCTTCAGTTCGCGCCCGACATGGACGTAGTCTTCCGGCGTGCCGCCGAACAGCGGCAGCTCGACGCCGTCGTACCCGGTCCTCCTGATCTTCTCGAAGAGCGGAAAATGCTCCTCCGTGATCTGGCTGGCCCACAAAAGAAGATTGAACCCAAGCAACATCCCCGTAACTCCTCCCCAGGATCCCGGCGTTCCTCGCCGTGGTACGGGCCGATTCCGCCGCCCGCATCCGGAACATATCCACGATCCGCAGAGCGAGTCCCGAGCCGCTTGACCGCGATCGGTATCGGAACCGGCGCCGCACCGGGCATGGTGTGCTTCTGTCGTGTGTCGCGCCGGCGACCGACGACGACGCAGGGGTTCAGATCACGAGAATGTCGCCCGCGTCGAGGTTCGCGTTCAGTTGCACGACAGCGAAGCTGATCGTCTTGCCCGAGCCGTTTCCGTCCGAGTCGTAGCTCAGGACCCCCGTCGCCGGATTGTAGAGGATGTAGTCGTCCGCATCCTGGGTCCCGTTGCCGACGACGTGGCAATGATCCTCCGGAAGCGCCCCCTTGGCGAGCGCACCGAAGGCGTCCGCCGCAAGGTTGATCTTCTCGCCGCTCTTGAACTTGACGATCGTATCGCGGGAATCCGGATCGGGCGCGACGCTGAAGACATAGGTGTCCTTGCCGCCGCCGCCGTCGAGAATGTCGGAGCCTTCGCCGCCGTCGAGCTTATCCTTCCCCTTCTCGCCACGGAGCACGTCGTTTCCGCCATTTCCGGAAAGCTTGTCCTTGCCGTTCCCGCCGGCGAACGTGTCGTTGCCCGAGGAACCCTTGAAGGTATCGTTCTTCTTGAACAGCATCTTCATCGTGCCTTCGAGGTCGGCATCGAGGAACGAGCCCAACTTGCGGTCGATTCCGGAGATCCGGTACACGGTGTCGCCATCCAGGCTGATGGTAAACTTGGCGACGGTTCCTGCGCCGGTCGGCGCGCTGAAGACATGACGGAAGCCGTGTCCCTTCACGTCGAGGATCGTCCCGTCCTGCCGGGCGTTCTGGGCGACGCGGAAATGGTCGCTGCCGCGGTCGTAGAAGTAGGCCTGCTCCGGCGCGAACAACAGCGAGATGCCGGGCAACGTCGTCGAGTCGACCGCCTGCTTTGCCACCAGTTTCACCATTTATTCGCTCCCAAGACGCCTGTCGGGGCGCGACCATAGCACCGAAAGGCACATATTCGTGGCAGGCGTCAGGACCGCCGTCCGCCGGCCGCCACCCGGCGGACGGTTCCGCCCTCGCGCGGCGATCCGGGCGGTTTGGCCGTCGCGGCGGCCGGCCGTCCCGGCTCGCCATAGGCGTGCTGGACGACGCGGCCGAAGGCCAGGTAGAGCTGCTCCAGCCGGTCGAAATCGCCGGCATCCTGGGTGATCGGCGCGGCGCTGTTGGCGATGCTCACCAGTTGCAGGGCGACATCGGCCACCGGCATCGTCTCGACGAACTCGCCGCTGTCGCGGGCCGACCGGACGGCGGCAGTGACCGCCTCGTCCAGCTCCGTCGCGAAGCGCTCGAGCGCCGCCTTGCCCTTCGGCGTCAGCGCCTCGCTGTCCTGGCGCATGCGGGCGATCAGGCTCCAGGGGGCGGTCCCCTTGCCGCTCGGGTTGTAGCGGCGATGGCGTCGGCGGCTGATCTCGATCACCTCGCCGATCTTGCCGGTCAACGGCAGGTCCTGCCGCGCGAAGACCGCCGTCAGGCCGCGAAGCGTCTCGTCGACATAGTCCTCGAGCACCTCCTCGACCAGCGTCTGCTTGTTGCCGAAGTGATAGTGGATATTGGCGCGCGTGGTCTCGAGTTCGCTGGCGATGTCGCCGAAGCTCACGCCGCGATAGCCGTGCCGGATCAGGAGATCGCGGGCCAGCGTCTTGATCTGCCGCCGCATGGGCGACGCGTCCTTCGGCTTTCGGCCCATGCGACCCAAGCTCCTTCGCGGCGGATTCCCCCGGAGAACGAGCGGCTCAGCGAGCGGCCGACCCACGCAGCGCCGTCACGTCGATCTCGATCTTTAGCCGCGGATCGAGGAGCTCGGCAACATAGATCGTCAACGCCGGTCGGATCGGCCCGAGATAGTGCCCGAGCACGGGAAGGAGGTCCTGCTCATAGCGCCGGTCGGTCACGGCGATACGGCCGCGCACCACCTCGGCCATCGACGAGCCGGCCTCCTCGAGCGCCCAGATGATCGTCCTGAAGGTATTGTGCGTCTGCTCGACGATGCCTTCGGGGATTTCGTTGGTGAGCCGGTCCCTGCCCGTCGTCCCCGAGACGAACACCCAGTCCCCGGCCACGAGGGCGCGCGAATAGCCGACCTTCTCCTCGTAGGCGAGGCCCGTCGTGATGCTGCGGCGCTCCATCCTTCCTCCGTCTCTCTTGCACGCCGTTCGCCAGAACGGCGGTCGCCATCGAATGCGGGCCCTGACTTACCCGCAAGTGAAGACCGGCGCCAGCCGTCGACCCCGCCACGGCTAGTCGCGCGTCACCGCCATCGCCTCGATCTCGATGAGCAGGTCCTCGAACGCGAAGCCGGTGACGCGGACCGCGGTCACCGCCGGCCCCGGGCTGTCGTAGAACTCGCGCTGGACGTCGGCGATGATCGCCCGCGCCCGCCCCACCTCGTCCCAGGTCCGGCCACCGTCGTAATAGATGTAGAGCTTCGCCACGTCGCTCTCGTGGAGACCGCCCTCGGCGAGCGTCCGCCGGATGAATTCGAAGACGTTGCGGGTCTGGGCGGCGATGTCGTCCTTGCCTACCGCCTTGGCGTTGCTGTCGGCCGAGATCTGGCCGCCGATGAAGGCAAGCTTGCCGATCTTCCAGCCCTGCGTGAAGGTGTTGCCCTCGATGCTCCAGTCCCAGTGGCCGACCGGCTGGAGCCGCTGCTTCTCCTCGCCGAGCACGCCGATGCCCTCGACCTGGATCAGTTCCTCCCCGGTGGCGAAGCCCGACATGCGGAGGCCGGCGCCGGCGGCCGACGGCGACGACATGTGGCGTCGCCGGACGTTGGTCATCTTCTCCCAGAAATCGGTCACGTCCCGCCCCTCGCCGACGAAGCGGAAATACGTATTCTGGCGCATCAGGTTGTTGCGGTCGCCGCCGCCGGCCGCGAGCAGCGTGTTGAGGTTGTGGAACGCCTCGTCGGTCTGGACCTCGATGTCGCCGATGCCGAGCAGGTCGCCGTTGCGGTCGAGCGGCCGCTGCGCGCCGATGAAGATCATGTCGCCGATCCTGAGCCCGTGGGAGAACGGCCCCGCCTTTTTCCACGACCAGTGGCCCGGCGGCGAGAGCACCTCGCGCCGGCCGCCGATCACAGCCCAGGCATCGACCATCAGCAGCGCACCCTCGATGTCGAGGCCGCAGCGAACCTCGGCCGTGGTCGGGCCGGGCGAGGAGAAGTACTCCGCGCGCACCGCATCGAGTTCGGCGAGGAAACGGCCGATCGCCGCCTCGTCTCCGTCGCAGGCGAAGAACACCGTGTGCTTGGCGACGTCGGCCATCGTCGCGCCGGCCTCGGCGAGGGTCCGCTTCAGGCCCTCGAAGACGGCCCGCGCCTGCGTCGTCACGTCCGTGCCGACCACGCGGCCGGCATCGTCGAGCGCCATCTGGCCGCCGACGAACACGATGTCGCCGGAGCGGACGGCTTCCGTCCTGCCGTTCCGCACCACCGGCACGAGCCGCGGATTCAGGGATGATGTGGTCACGCTCGCGCCCCCGACAAGTCAGCGTTCGCCGGCGCCGACGACAGCGGGCCTAGGCATTCTGCTCACTTACTGGTAAGTCAGTTTATTGTCAATGTCGCGGCATCCGTCGAGAGGCCCATGTCACAGGAAACATTGAGGATTGCGGTTGCCGGCGCGGGCGCCTTCGGTCGTGAGCACCTCGCCGCCCTCGCCCGCCGCGACGACGTCGGGATCGCCGGGGTTGCCGACATCCGGCCGGATGCGACAGCCGCGGCGATCCGCGATTTCGGCGCGGAGCGCGACTTCGTCGATGCCCTCGCGATGATCGAGGCGGTGCAGCCGGACGGGCTGGTCGTCGCGAGCCCCGGCCAGACCCATGTCGGCATCACCACCGCGGCGATCGCCCGCGGCATTCCCGTGCTCCTCGAGAAGCCGGTCGGGCTCTCGGCCGCCGATGCCGACGTGCTGATCGCCGCCGAGAAGCGGAGCACCGCCTTCGTCCTCCCCGGCCACATCCTCCGCTTCGCCGCGCCGTATCGCCAGGTCGTCGACATCGTCCGCTCCGGCGAGGTCGGCACGGTGCTGTCGGTGACGGCGCGCAACCACCGCGACGAGAGCCATGCCGTCCGCTATCCGGACATCGACCCGGTGCTGATGACCATGGTCCACGACATCGACCTTGCCCTCTGGGTCACCGGCGGCGCGCTGGAAGGCGTGCTCGCCCTCCGCCGCCCCGCCGGCACGGCACGCTCGGAGACGCTGGTGACCGCCTGGGACGATTCCGGCGCGATGTGGCACATCTCCAACGCCTGGACGCTGCCGGTGCTTGAAGGCGCGCCGGACCGGGTCGAGGTGGTCGGTGATCGCGGCAGCGTCGAGATGGACCTCGGCATCGCCGTCCGCGTCTTCGGGAAGACCGCGCGAGAGATCGACCTCCGCGCAGCGCCGCCCGACGACATGCTCGCGACCGAGCTCGACGCCTTCCTTTCCGGCGTGCGACAAAGCCGGCATCCCGGCGTGGTGACGCTGGCCGACGCCAGGCGCGGGCTGGTCGCCGCCGACGCCATCGTCCGCTCGCTCGCAACCGGAGGGATCGTGAAGCCGTGATGCTCGCCGACGCCCATCTCCATCTGTTCCGGAACGGCTTTCCCGGCGTCTACGGCCGCCCGCTGATCGGCAGCGACATCGACGTCTACGAGGCGTTCCGCGCCAGGCACGACATCGCGGCGGGTCTCGTCGTCGGCTACGAGGGCGACGGCATCGATCCCGACAACAACGCCTATATCCGCGGGCTCGCCGCGACCCGGCCGTGGCTGGCGACGCTCGCCTATGTCGCCCCGGATTCTCATCCCTCGGCCGACGCGATCGCGGCGCTGCTCGACGCCGGCCACGCCGGCCTCGCGGTCTACATTCCGGATGTCGCCGCCGCCGAAGCCTTCGCCGCATGGGATGAGGGTCCGTGGCGGGTGCTCGACGAACGCGGCGCCATCGTCTCGTTCAATGTCGGCCTCACGGAGGTCGGCGCTCTCACGCCGGTCGCCGATGCCTTTCCCGGCTGCCGTCTCGTCGTCTCGCACATGGGACTGCCATCGGCCCGCCGCACTGTCCCGGAACACGCGGCGGCGGAAGCGGAGCTCGCACCGTTGCTGGCGCTCGCAACGCGCCCCAACGTCTTCGTCAAGCTCTCCGGCTTCTATGCGGTGAGCGATCCCGCCCACGATTGGCCTCACGCCGCCGCGGCGCCGTTCGTCGCCGCGCTGCTCGCCCGGTTCGGCCCGGAGCGCTGCCTGTGGGGTTCCGACTTCAGCCCGGCCCTCGACCACGTCTCCTTCGCCCAGTCGATCATGGTCCCCGGGCTGGAGGCCCATGACGATGCGACCCGGGCCGCGGTGATGGGCGGCAACCTGCTCCGCCTGCTCGCTCGTTCCTGACTCTACGGAGCCGCCTCGCCGGCCCACACGGTCGCCGCCGACGGCTTCCATGACAGCGTCACCGGCTGACCGGCTCCGATGCCATCGGCGTCTTCGTCCCGGAGATCGATCCAGACCATGACCTCGCCCGCCTGGACGCCCACCCTGACGCTGCCGCCGAGATAGATGACCTCGGCC
>JBIQKL010000057.1:13583-25668 GCA_044506555.1 Hyphomicrobiales bacterium
GACGAAGGTCGCGCCGAGCTTCCGCTGGATGGCGCGGAGCTCGAGCTGCATCTGCTGGCGGAGCTTGAGATCGAGCGCCGAGAGCGGCTCGTCGAGAAGCAGCACCTGCGGCTCGGCGGCGAGCGCCCGGGCGAGCGCCACCCGCTGCGCCTGGCCGCCGGAGAGCTCCGACGCGGCCCGTCCGCCGAGTCCCTCGAGGCGCACCAATGCCAGCATCTCCTCGACCTTCGCCCGGATCTGCTCGCGCGGCAGGCGGCGGAGCTTCAGGCTGTAGGCGACGTTGTCGAAGACATCCATGTGCGGGAACAGCGCCCCGCGCTGGAACACCATGTTGGTCGGCCGGCGGTGCGGCGGAAGACCGGTGACGTCGCGCCCGTGGACCAGCACCCGGCCGGCGCTCGCACTCTCGAAGCCGGCGATGATGCGGAGCAGCGTGGACTTGCCGCAGCCGCTCGCCCCGAGGAGCGAGACGAAGGATCCGTCCTCGATCGCCAGGTCCACGGACTGGAGCGCCGTCACCTCGCCGAAGGACTTCCGGACACCGGCCACCTCGACCGCCCGGCTCATCGCGCCCGCCTCCGCCCGATCAGGTTGGAGGCGAGGACGAGGACGACCAGCGCCACGAGCAGCATCACCGCGATGGCGTTGATCGTCGGGTCGACGCCGCGGCGAAGCAGGCCCCAGACCAGGACCGGCACGCTCAGGTCGTTGCCGATGTTGAACCAGGTGACCACGAACTCATCGAGCGACAGCGCCGCCGCGAGCAGCGCCGCACCGACCAGCGACGGCCGGATCATGGGGAGGGTGACGTCGCGGAAGGCGCGGGCCGGCGAGGCGCCGAGGTCCCGCGCCGCCTCGAGGATGCTGAAGTCGAAGGCCTCAAGTCGGGCATTCATGGTGAGGATCACGAAGGGTAGGCAGACGAGGGCATGGCCGATCGCGGCGTTGAGGAGGCCCGGCGACTGGCCGATGCCGCGGAAGAACACGGCGAGCGAGACGCCGATCACGAGCAGCGGCACCACCGCGGGCAGGAGGCTGCCGGCGAGCAGCCCCTGCCGGAGCCGGCCGCCGCGCAGCTTGACCAGGCCGAAGGCGAAGGCGGCGCCGAGGCCGCCGGCGACCAGAGCCGAGACCAGCGCGAGGAGGACGCTGTTGCGAAGCGCCGTGGTCATCAGCGGATTGGACAGGGCGTTGGCGTACCATCCCAGCGTGAAGCCTTCGATCGGGATCGCGAGCCGCGGCGACGAGGTGAACGAGAAGAGGACGATCACCGCGATCGGCGCGTAGAGATAGAGCAGCACCAGCGCGGCGAACGCGGCGCCGGCGCGACGGCGGACCGGGCTCACCATCGCGTCACCCAGCGGACGAGCCGCATCGCCGCGAGGTAGATCGCCATGACGATCGCGATCATCACGAAGGCCAGCGCCGCGCCCAGCGGCCAGTTGGCGCCGACGCCACGAAACTGGTCGGCGATGACGTTGCCGATCATGATGCTCTGGGTGCCGCCGACCAGCGCCGGGGTGACGAAGTCGCCGGCTGCAAGCAGGAACGAGAAGGCGAAGGCGGCCCCGACCCCCGGCAGCGTCATCGGCAGGAGCACGGTGCGCACGAGATGGGCGCGGCGGGCGCCGAGATCCTGCGCCACCTCGAGATAGTCGCGCGAGACGTTGGCCATCGACGAATAGATCGGCAGCACCGCGAGCGGGATCAGGAGGCCGACCAGCGTCACCACCACGGCGAAGTTGCTGTAGATCAGGAACGACAGGGGCTCCTCGATGATCCCGAGCCACTGGAGGAAGCTGTTGAGCAGGCCCTGCTTGCCGAGGATCGTCCGCCACGCATAGATTCGGACGAGATAGCCGCTGAACAGCGAGAGCAGCACGAGCTGGAGGATCAACTGCCCGCGCCGCGCCAGCACGAATCGCATGACATAGGAGAGGACGAAGGCGACCGGCACGACGATCAGCGCCGTGCTCAGCCCCACGGTCACCGTCCGGACGATCAGCGTCTGGTGCAGCGCCGAGGTCGCGATCTTCTCGTAGTTCGCCAGCGTGAACGCCGGGATCAGCTTGAAGCCCTGCGCCTCCCAGAAGCTCAGCCCGAACAGGAAGAGCATGGGGATGAAGAAGAACGCGGCGTAGAACGCGCTCGCCGGCGCGATCGGCCAGAGCCCGCGGGCTCCGGCTCCTCTTCGCGGATTCATGCCGCTGGCGGCGATCCTGCCCTCCCCGGCGACCACGGCCATCGGCTTGTCGGAAGCTGCCCGGCCCTACGACACCTTGAACGTCTGCCAGGCTTCCACCCAGGCCGACGCCGGCATGATATCACCCTCGGCGACCTGCGGCGGCACCACCGTCTGCGTGCCGAGGATGCCGCCCGCCGGCGACCGGACGGTGCTGTAGTCGTAGAGGTCGCGGTCGCCTTCGGGCATCAGGTCGTAGGCGCCCTCGACGACCGCCCCCGAACCGAGCTCGACCGCGAGCTTGGCGTTCGCCTCTGCCGAGGTCATGAAATTGATGAAGGCATAGGCGTTGTCGGCGTTCGGCGAGTCGATGGCGAGCGCGTATGCGTCCGACCAGAAGAAGGTGCCGTCGTCCTTCGGCGTGCCGACGACGAGCGTCACCCCCTTCTCCTTGGCGATGATCGTCTGGTACGCCCAGCCGCCAAGGCCGATCGAGGCGTCGCCGCGGATCATGATGTCTGCCATGTCGCCGAGCGAGACGCCGATCGCGACCACGTTCGGCTTGATCGTCAGCATCGCCTCGAACGCGGCATCGAGCTCGGACCTGGTCAGCCGGCTCGGGTCCTTGTGGCCGAGCGATTTCGCGAACAGCCAGATGTTGCCGAACGGATCGTCGAGGAGGACCAGCTCGCCCTCGAATTTCGGGTCGGCGAAGTCGGTGTACTTGTCGGGCAGCCCGTCCCATTTCGCCGGATTGTAGACGCAGGGCTCGTCGCCCCAGATCATCGGGATGCCGTAGGTCTTGCCGTCGCGATACAGCCACGGCGCGTCCTTGAAGGCGGGGAACAGCCCGGCCGCGTTCGGGATGCGGGCGAGATCGAGCGCCTGGAACAGTTCGGTATTGGAATCGATGATCGACTTCTGGAAGTCCTTGTTCATCGTCAGGATGTCGAGCGAGCCGCGACCCCCGGTGTTGAAGCGGGTCAGCGTCTCGTCCGCCGCGCCGGCGAAGGTCGCGTTCATCTGGATGTTGTTCTCGGCGAGGAACTCGCGGGCGACGTTCTCGCCCTGCTCGCCGTCATAGCCGAAGAAGTTGAGCTGTCCGCCGAGCTCCTGCGCCAGGGCCCCGACGGGGCGCCCGAGCATGGTCACAGTCGCGAGGCCCGCCGCCCCCGCGAGGAAGCGTCGGCGGCTCATGTCGGCGTGAAGCCGGTTGTCCAGAATCCGTCGCGTGAAATCGTTCATCGGATCTCCCCTTTCCTGCGCCCGAAGGTACCTCGCATCGAGCTCCGATGATCGCGCTCAGCAAGCGGTCCGGGATCGACGATGCTCACTTACCTGCAAGTCAGTATTCCGGTGAATAGGTGCGCTGTCAACGCCGGCCGGAGGCCGGGCCGGGCGTTTTTCGAGCTAGCGCGATCGTTCAGGCGGCAGCGCGGAGGGCGGCGAGGAACGTGTCCACGTCACGTGTATCGTTGAAGACGTGCGGGCTGACCCGAATGGCGTCGCCGCGGATCGACACATACACCCTCGCGCCCGCGAGCGTGCCGCCGAGCCCCGCCGGAAGTCCGCCGCGCCGGCGAAGGCCGAAGAGATGCGGCACCCGCCGGTCCGGCGGATGGGCGTCATAGCCGAGACCCCGCGCGCCTTCGACGATCGCCTCGCTGACCGGCGCGATCCGCTCCATCACGCCCGGCACCGTCCAGTCGGCGATCTGGCGGAGCGCCGCAATCGACATCGGGACGGTGATGAAGTTGGCGCGCTCGGCCGTGTCGAAGCGGCGGGCCCCGTGGTCGTAACCGAGGATCGCATCGAGCTTGCCCTCTTGGTCCGCCGCGTTCTCGCGGTGAAAATAGTGCTCTTCGAACGGCGTGCCGCCACGGCGCGCCGGCGCGACGTAGAGGAAGGCGAAGCCGTAGGGACAGAACAGCCATTTGTAGGCGGAGCAGGTCAGGTAGTCCGGCCGGAGCGCGCCCACGTCGAGCGGCAGCGCGCCGACCGACTGCGTCCCGTCGATGACGAAGATCGCGCCGACGTCGCGCGCCGCATCGCCGATCCGCGCCAGATCGAACAGCCGGCCGTCGCTCCAGTGCACGTTCGGCACGGACACGGCCCGCGTCCGAGCGTCGATCGCGGCAAGGATCGTCTCGGTCCAGTCGCCGTCCGGCGCCACATCGACCGCACGCAGTTCGGCGCCGACCTCGGCGGCGCGCACGCGCCATTTGTGATAGGCGGATGCGTGCTCCGCCGCCGGCACTACGATATTGTCGCCCGGCCCGAGTTCCATGTTCGTCGCCGCCGTGGCCATGCCGTAGGCGGTCGACGGCACGATGGCGACATCCTCGGTGCTCGCCCCGATCAGGTCGGCGAAGGTGTTCCGGAGCGCCTCGACCTCGGCGAAGAAATCGTCATGGACGATCTCCCAGGGATGCGCCTTCCGCGCCACCGCCTCGCGCCCGACCGCCACCACGGCGTTCATCAGCGGCGAGAGGTAGGCGCAGTTGAGGTAGGTCACGTCCTCGGGGATGTCGAAGACATTGCGAAGGGGACTGGACATGGAGCGGGTCGCTGTATCGAGGGGGAGAGGCGGGGAGAAGACGGGCGGCACGGGACCGCCCGCCCGTCATTTTCCGAGATCAGAGCGGCGGCAGGTCCGCGATCGGCGTGGCCAGCCACTTCACGCTCAGGTCGTTGAGATCGCCGTTGGCCCGGTGCACGTAGATGAACGAGTTGAGCCACTGCAGCATGCCGAACTCGCCGGCCTTGACCCCCATGTGGGCCAGGTCGGCGCCGAACGGCACCTTGATCTCGAGCTTCCGCCCGTCGCCCTTGTTCAGTTCGTAGGCGAGGATGTCGGCGGTCGTATAGAGGTCGACCTGGCCGGTAAGATAGGCGGTGGTGGCCGTGGCGTTGTCCTCGAAGCGGATGATGTTCGCATCCGGGGCGTAGTTCGTCAGCGCGGTGTCCTCGACCGTGCCGCGCGTCACGCCGATCGACTTGCCGTCGAGGTCCGCGACACTCGTTACGGTCACGCCGGGCTCGCCGAATATGCCGATGCTGCTGCTGGCATAGGGCGCGGTGAACATCACCTGCTTGGCGCGCTCCGGCGTCAGGCTGAGGAGCGCCACCAGGATGTCGACCTTGTCGGTGACCAGGTACGGGATGCGGTTCTGCGCCGTCATCTGCACGATCTCGAGGTCGACCCCGAGGTCGGCGGCGATCATGTTGGCGATGTCGACGTCGAGGCCGGCGGGCTTCTGCTCGGCGTCGACGAAGCCGAACGGGGCCACATCGGCGATGACGCCGACCCGGATCTTGCCGGCGTCCAGGACGTCCTGGAGTTGGTCGGCCATGGCTTGCCCCGAGGCGAGCCCCAACATGAGGCCGGCTGCCGCCAGAGACAGCGCGCGTCGCGTAATGCTCATTTCCCTTCTCCTCTTCAGGTGAGAACTGCCGACAGGAAAGCCTTGAATTCCGCCGTCGCGGGCGAGCCCATGACCACGTCCGTAGGGCCGTCCTCGAAGATCCGGCCCTGGTGCATGAAGACGACGCGTTCGGCGATCGAGCGGGCGAAGCCGAGCTGGTGGGTGACCAGCACCATCGTGATGTCGCCGTTCGCGGCGAGCCGCTCGAGCACGCCGACGACCTCGCCGATGAGTTCGGGATCGAGCGCCGAGGTGATCTCGTCGAACAGCATCAGCGTCGGCGACAGCGCCAGCGAGCGCGCGATCGCCACGCGCTGCTGCTGGCCGCCGGAAAGCTGCGAGGGATAGGCGCCGAGCTTGTCGCCGAGCCCCACCTGTGCGAGCACCTCCGCCGCCACCTGCGACGCCTCGCCGGCCGGGCGCCTCAGGACCTTCCGCTGCGCCAGCGTCACGTTCTGCTCGGCGGTGAGATGCGGAAACAGGTTGAAGCTCTGGAAGACGATGCCGACCTTGCGGCGGAGCGCCTTGAGGTCGGGGGACGGGGCGGCGAGATCGATGCCGACCACCTCGAGCGACCCGCCGCTGATCCGCTCCAGCCCGTTGAGGCAGCGGAGGAAAGTGCTCTTGCCCGAGCCGCTCCGTCCGAGCAGGGCGACCCGCTCGCCCGGCGCGATGTCGAGCGAAATGCCCTTCAGCACGTCCAGCGCACCGAACCGCTTGGTGACGTCACGGGCTCTGATCATCGTCAATGCTGGAACCTCGCCTCGAGTCGTCGCGACAGGCGCGAGATCGGGAAGCACAGCGCGAAGTAGAGCACCGCCACCGTCCCGAAGATGGTGAAGGAATGGAACGTCGAGTTGTTGATCATCTGCGCCGCGCGGGTCAGTTCGACGAAGCCGAGCACCGAGACGAGCGACGAGTCCTTGATCAGGATCACCAGGAAGCCGACCGTCGGCGGGATCGCCGAGCGCATCGCCTGGGGCAGGATGACACTGGTGAGCGTCTGCATCCGGCCGAGGCCGAGCGACTCCCCCGCCTCCCATTGCTGGCGCGGGATGGAGGCGATCGAGCCGCGCCAGATCTCGCTGAGGAAGGCGGCCGAGTAGAGCGATAGCGCCACCACGGCCGCGAAGAAGGCGCCGATGTCGAGGCCGATGATGCTGAGGCCGAAGTAGAAGAACAGGAGCTGCCCGAGCAGTGGCGTGCCCTGGAACAGTCCGACATAGCCGGCGAGGACGACGTCGACGAGGCGCGAGCGGAGCAGCCGGAGCCCGACGATCAGCGCCGCGAGGATGCCCCCGGCGGCGAGCGCGGCAAACGACAGCACGACGGTCCACAGCAGGCCGTGGAGCAGGAAGACGAAGTCGCCGGCGTTGAGCGCACGCATCAGCCGCGCCTCGCGAAGACGAAGGTCCAGAGCAATGACGAGAGCATCCGGAACACGACGACGATGACGAGGTAGATGAGGCTGACCACCGCGTAGACCTCGAAGTTCCGGAACGTCCGCGACTCGATGAAGGAGGCGACGTAGAACAGGTCCTGCGCCGAGATCTGCGAGACCACGCTCGACCCGAGGAAGAGCAGGATGATGTAGCTCGAGATCGCGGGATAGACGTTCCTGACCGCCTGGAAGGCGATGACGCTGGTGAAGGTCTGCCAGCGCCCGAGGCCGAGCGAAGCCGCGGATTCGAGTTGGCTTCGCGGGATCGCCGCGATGCCGGCGCGCATCACCTCGGTGGTGTAGGCGCCGAAATTGACCGAGAGCGCGAGGATCGCCGCGGTCCACGCAGTCATCCGGAAGCCGATGCTCGCGAGCCCGAAGAAGATGAAGAAGAGCTGGACCAGGAACGGCGTGTTCCGGAAGAACTCGACGTAGCCGGTCACGAAAGGCCGCATTCGCCGTGATCCGTAGAGAAGGATCAGCGCGCAGCCCGTTCCGATCATGAGGCCGAGGCATGCGGTCAGCGCCGTCAGGCTGACGGAGCGGAGGGCCCCCATCGCCAGCATGTCGCTGTAGCGCAGCACCTCGTTGAAGCGGAACGTGTACAGCGGCGCCCCCTCAAGCCCCGGATTCACGATGCGTGAGCCCACGCACACTCGCTTACCCGTATGTCGGCACCCGAGGAACGGGAACGGAGTCAATTCCGGTTCGCTCGATGCCGACGGTGCAGCGAGTGCAACGGGCCGTGCCCGGACCTCGCTCCCTCCCCGAAGGCTACCAGAGACTCGCTGCCTGTCCATAACTTATTTTCGTATCGGAAAATTTCATCTTGCCCGGCATTCGTTCTGGCCCGATATCTCAGGATGCCGACGCAGGGCAGCGGCCCGTGAATTTATCTTACGAAACTCGTGGCACGCGCGGTTGCGGCCGCATCCGGACTTGGGCAGGAGGGGGAAGATGGCGGAGGACGACGCGATGGCTCTCGACCGGCCGGCGGGCAGCAACGCTGCGCTCGGGCAGCGGCTGAAGCGCATGCGGCGCGAGCGGGGCTGGACGCTGGCCGAGGTCAGCGCTCGCACCGGCCTTGCGGTCTCGACCCTGTCGAAGGTCGAGAACGACCGCATCTCGCTGACCTACAACAACCTCGCCAAGCTCGCCTCGGGCCTCGAGATCGATCTTGCCAACTTCTTCACCAGCGCCGCGGTGCAAGACAGCTTCGGCCGCCACGTCGTGACCCGCCGCAGCGAGGGGCAGATCCACGAGTCGGCGAACTTCGGTCACGAGTACCTCGTCGCCGAGCTCCTCCACCGCCGGATGGTGCCGATGTGCATCCGGATCAAGACGCGGAGCTTCGAGGAGTTCGGCGCGCTCGACACCCACGCCGGCGAGGAATTCCTCTACATCCTCGAGGGCACGGCGGAGCTTCTGATCGAGCCGGACGAGCCGATCCGGCTCCGTGCGGGCGACTGCTGCTACTTCGACGCCCGCGCGCCGCACGCGGCGATCAGTGTCGGGCGCGGCGAGGCGCTGGCGCTCTCCGTGGTGAGCGTCCCGCTGGTGCACGCATCCGGCGCCGATGGCGGCGCCGCCGCTGCGGCCCGGGAAGAAAACGGCGGGGAAAATCCCCGCCGCAAGGTGGTTCGCTCCCGTCCGTGACGGGAATGCTCAGCTCGCCTTCAGCGCTTCCGGCTTCGACTTCGCCCGGCGGGTCACGAGCTTGTTGAGCGCCGAGACATAGGCCTTGGCGGAGGCGACCATGGTGTCGGTGTCGGCGCCGCGGCCGGTGACGATCTTGTCGTCCTCGCCGAGACGGACCGAGACGTCGGCCTGGGCGTCGGACTCCTCCGTCACCGCACCGACCTGGTAGAGCTGCAGCTGCGCCTCGTGTGGGACGATCGACCGGATCGCCTTGAACATGGCGTCGACAGGACCGTCGCCGGTCGCCTCCTTGGTCTGATGCACGCCGTCGACGTCGAGCGTGACGATCGCCTTCTGCGGGCCGCCGGTGCCGGCGATCACGGTCAGCGCGACGAGGCGGAAGGACTCGCTCTGCTGCGCCATCTCGTCCTCGACCAGCGCCGCGATGTCCTCGTCGAAGACGTGCTTCTTGCGGTCGGCCAGGTCCTTGAAGCGGCGGAAGGCGTCCTCGAAGGCGTTGTCGCCGAGCTCGAACCCGAGGGAGACCAGCTTCTCGCGGAAGGCATGGCGGCCGGAATGCTTGCCCATCACCAGCGAGGTCGACTTCACGCCGACGTCCTCGGGTCGCATGATCTCGTAGGTCTGGGCGTTCTTGAGCACGCCGTCCTGGTGGATGCCGGACTCGTGGGCGAAGGCGTTCTTGCCGACGATCGCCTTGTTGTACTGGACCGGGAAGGCCGAGACCGCCGCCACCAGCTTCGACGCCCGCATCAGGAGCGAGGCGTCGATCTCGGTGTAGAACGGCAGGATGTCGCCGCGCGTCCTGATCGCCATCACGACCTCCTCGAGCGCGGCATTGCCGGCCCGCTCGCCCAGGCCGTTGATGGTGCACTCGATCTGGCGGGCGCCGCCGATGACGCCGCCCAGCGAGTTGGCGACGGCCATCCCCAGGTCGTCGTGGCAGTGGGTCGAGAACACCACCTTGTCGGCGTTCGGCACGCGCTCGACCAGCATCCGGATCAGTTCCCGGAACTCCTCGGGCGTCGCATAGCCGACGGTGTCGGGGATGTTGATGGTGGTCGCGCCGCACTTGATCGCGGTCTCCACCACGCGGCAGAGGAAATCGTGCTCGGTGCGGGTCGCGTCCATCGGCGACCACTCGACGTCGTCGGTGAAGTTGCGCGCCCGCGTCACGGAACTGACCACCCGCTCGTGGACCTGGTCCTTGTCGAGCTGGAGCTGGAACTCGCGATGCAGCGGCGAGGTGCCGATGAAGGTATGGATCCGGCGGCGCTCCGCGTGCTGGAGGGCTTCGGCGGCGCGGTCGATATCGGCATTGTTGGCCCGCGCGAGACCGCAGACCACCGCCCGCTTCACCCGCTTGGCGATCTCCGAGACCGCCTCGAAGTCGCCGTTGGAGGCGATCGGGAAGCCGGCCTCGATGATGTCGACCCCCATCTCGTCGAGAAGCTCGGCGACCTGCAGCTTCTGGTCCAATGTCATCGATGCGCCGGGCGACTGCTCGCCGTCGCGCAGCGTGGTGTCGAAGATAACGACGCGGTCCCTGCCGGCCGGCGCGTTGGTCTGCGTGCTCATCTCAGGTCATCTTTCTCGAAATCTGGCCCGCCGGTGGCGGTCGGGCCGTTGTCGGGTCCTTGCGCTTCCGTCCCCTGAGTGCCCGCCCGCCAATGGGAGCAGCCGACGCTCAGGGGCGTCTAAGCGCGAGATCCAGACGAAGAAGGAGCGCCGGGCCGGGCAGAATCCGGCTGCAGCCGGCAGATGCCGACGCAGTCAGGATATCGCGATCGCAAGCGACCATCTCGGCCCCATCAACCAGACGCAGGGCCAAGAGAGATATCCGAGGCCCGCGGATTACCATCGTTCTAGCCAATCGGCCCGGTCGGAGGCAAGCCCAATCCGCGCGGAGGCCCTTCCCCCTGCCGCTATTTGAACGCGAAGACAGCGAACAGCACCGCGAGCGTCGCGGCGATGCCGGAGACCGGCCCGAGCACCGGGAGGCGGCCGGCGAGTGCGACGTTTCCGGTGCGGCGGATCTGGGCATAGGTCATGTCGATGCTCGCGCTGGCCACGGTGAGGATCACCACGAACGCGAACTTGACCCAGAACAAGGTCGGCAGGCTGCCGGGCCCGTCCCACTTGCTCCACACCATGATCAGCCCGGTGACCCACATCAGCACCAGGCCGGCGCCGGCGACATGCGCGAGCATCGGACCGAGGCCGCGGACCGTCCTGGCCTCCTCGGCGGGCATCGTCATCGCGCGGCGCATCAGGATTCCGCTCGCCAATCCGCCTGCGGAACCGATCATCAGCCCAAGCAAGTGCAGGAACAGGATAAAGGCATTCATCGGACCCCTCCCCCGACGCAACGCCCTCAGCTTAGCATGAGTCGAAAGTACGCGCGCCGTGGTCAGGCATCGATATTGCCGCGCGCGACGATCACCGCCTCCCCGCCGAGCCGGCCGCCCACCACGGCGCCGTCGTCCATGTCGATCTCCAACTCGATCAGGCTCGGACGCCCCATCTCGAATCCCTGCTCGACGATGTAGCGGTGCGTTCCGCCGGGCGGCTGGTCGAACTTCGCGATCACCCCGCCCAGCGCCGCGACCGCACTGCCGGTTGCCGGATCCTCGGCGATGCCGAGTGCCGGCGCGAACATCCGCGCATGGAAATGGTGCGCCGTGTCGCCGACGTCGCGACAATAGAGATACGCCGCCAGGTCACCGAAGGCGGCCTGCCAGGCGGCCCGGTTGACCCGCGCCTTCGCGATCGTCTCAAGGTCGCGGACCGGAACGAAGGCGAATGCCAGGCCGGCATCGAAGCTGCTCGGCCGATGGTTCTCGAAACCGATCTCGCCCGGGGTCAGGCCGAGCGCCCCCGCGAGCGCCTCCCGCACCAGCGGCGGACTGCCCTCCGTCGGCAGCCTCGGCAGATCGAACACCGCGTGGCCAGCCCGATCCGAACGGAGGCTCACGCCGCAGCGGACCGGCCCGACCTGCTCCTCGATGACCAGCACCATCTCCTCGTTGCCGTTCCCTGCCGCCGCGCGCTCGATGCCGAGCAGCACCGCCGCGCCCACGGTGGGATGCCCGGCGAAGGGCAGCTCGCGGCTCGGCGTGAATATCCGCGCCGCAGCCGTGTGCACCGGCCCCGCCGCGGGCAGCACGAACACCGTCTCGGACAGGTTGAACTCGGCCGCCACGGCCTGCATCCGGACTTCGTCCAGACCTTCCGAGTCGAGCACGACGGCGAGCGGATTGCCGGCGAGCGGCCGGTCGGTGAAGACGTCCAGGACGACGTAGCGACGGGACATGGGACCTCAGAATCGGCGGGGTCATCGGACGGTACCGCGTGACGGACGCCCTGGCCACCTGCGTCGGG
>JBIQKL010000191.1:0-3644 GCA_044506555.1 Hyphomicrobiales bacterium
AAGCCGTCGGCGTCGACCTTGCCGAAGCAGGTCCGGCAGCGGTTCTCGTCGGCCGCGGAGAAGAGCGGCAGTGCGGTCACGGCGAGCCTGCCGCAGAGCGTCTTGAGGCGTCCCTGCGCAAGATGACCCGGCCGGGCCGGCGCGAGATGGATGCGCGGATCGTCGAGGGCATGGACGGGGATGGTGCGCTGCGGCTTGGCCATGGCCGATGCCCGGCCGACGGGCGCGATTCCGTGCCCGTCGGAACGCCGGCGGGTCAGGCGGCGACGCCGGTGCCCACCGGGCACGAGACGCCGGTGCCGGCCAGGCCGCAATAGCCGTTCGGGTTCTTGGCGAGGTACTGCTGGTGGTAGTCCTCGGCGAAGTAGAACGGCGGCGCGTCGGCGATCTCGGTGGTCACCGCCGGGTAGCCCTTGGCCTTCAGCGCTTCGCCATAGGTCTTCCGCGCCGCCTCCGCCGCCTGCCGCTGCGCCGCATCGGCGACGTAGATGGCGGAGCGGTACTGGGTGCCGACGTCGTTGCCCTGGCGCATGCCCTGGGTCGGGTCGTGGGCCTCGAAGAAGGTCTTGAGGAGCGTCTCGTAGGTCACCACGGCAGGATCGTAGACCACCAGCACGACCTCGGTGTGGCCGGTCCGGCCGGAGCAGACCTCCTGGTAGGTCGGGTTCGGCGTATGGCCGCCGGCGTAGCCGGCCGCGGTCAGGTAGACCCCCGGGATCTTCCAGAACAGCCGCTCGGCGCCCCAGAAGCAGCCGAGGCCGAAGATTGCCGTGTGGAGATGGTCCGGATAGGGGCCTTTCAGCGCATTGCCGTTGACGAAGTGGGTGGTCGCGGTCGGGATCGGCTCCGGCCGGCCGGGCAGGGCCGTCTCCGGCGTCGGCATCGTCACCTTTCCGGACAACAGATCGAGAATGCTCATCTCGTCACTCCTTTCCCCTCGCGGGGGCTTCAGGACGCGTAGGCCGCCGTCATCCGGCGCCTCCGTCCGACATAGACCAGCCACGCCCCGACCAGACCGAGCACCAGCCAGGTGGGCAGGAGCAGGATCCATACGATCAGCGGATCCCACAGCCAGTGCCCGATATAGGACTCCACGGTCCCCTGGACGAAGCCCTGCGCCGACATCAGCGTCGCCGGGCTGATCGAGTACCAGGACTGTCCGAGCGGGGTGACCGTGAGCGTCGAGGCGGCGATGGTCTTGGTGCCGTCGACCACCAGTGCGACCAGCGCGCCGGCGATCAGCCACAGGCCGATGAAGCGGGCAATGAACTTGATCATGACCGCCGCGAAGGCCACTCCTCTCGGGATGGGCGATATGTGGTCATGGCGTCATTTGCCGGCAAGCGGCGGCTTCCGTCAACTCGCGGTGATCGTCCGCCCGACGACCTGCCAGGGGATCGTATCGCCGCCGCGATAGGCCGCCACCCGCGCGTCCGGACCGTCGATCGCCACATAGGGCGGCACGTCCCAGCCGGCGCGGCGGAGCGTGACGGTACCCGCGTTCGGCGGCAGGCCGTAGTGGCGCGGGCCGTTGAGCGAGGCGAAGGCTTCCAGCCGGTCGAGGCGGCCCGCCTCGGCGAAGACCTCGGCATAGGTCTCGAGCGCCGTGGGGGCGTTGAACACGCCGGCCGCGCAAACGGCGGCGAGCTTCCGGCCGAGCGGATGCGGCGCCGAGTCGGTGCCGAGGAAGAAGCAGGCCTCGCCCGAGGTCGCGGCCTCGACCAGGGCGATCCGGTCGCTCTCGCGCTTGATCACCGGCATGCAGTAGAGATGCGGACGGAGGCCGTTGCCGAGCCAGTCGTCGCGGTTCTCGGCGAGGTGATGCGGCGTGATCGTGCCGGCGAGCTGGGGCGCATGCGCCCGCACGAACGCCACCGCGATCTCGGTCGAGAGATGTTCGAGCACCACCTTGAGGCCCGGGAAGTCCCTGAGGAGCGGCGCCAGCCGGCGTTCGACGAACGCCTGCTCGCGCTCGAAGATGTCGACCTCCGGCGCGACGTGCTCGCCGTGGATGAGGAGCGGCATGCCGAGCTTCTCCATCCGCGCCAGTACGCCGCGGACATTGGCGAAATCGGTGACGCCGGCGGAGGCGTTGGTGGTGGCGTGGGCCGGGTAGAGCTTCACCGCGGTGAGCACGCCGTCCTTGAAGCCGGCCTCGATGTCGTCGGGGTCGGTGCCGTCCTGGAGGTACGCGGTCATCAGCGGCGTGAAGCCGGCATCCTCCGGCAATGCCGCCCGGATCCGCTTGCGATAGGCGGCCGCGTCGGCGGTCGTCGCTGCCGGCGGCAGGAGGTTGGGCATGATGATCGCCCGCGCGAAGACCCGGGTCGTGAAGGGCAGGACGGCGCGGAGCATGGCGCCGTCGCGGACGTGGAGGTGCCAGTCGTCCGGGGTGCGGATGGTGATCTCGTCGGTCATCGTCGGCGGGGACTCGCTGGCGTCATCGCGGGGGCCTTTTCGTACGGAGTCGCCGTTTCGGGCGCAAACGGAATTGCGCTAGGCTCGCGCCCGGTTCGACAGATGCGGTGGCGTTGCATGCATTCGGCGACTGTTCTTGTTGCGTCATTGGCGGCATCGCTCGCCTGCGGCAGCGTGCCCGCGGCGGCGGCATGGCTCGGCGCCGACGATCTGCCGACCCGGCCGCTCGCCTGCGACGGCGACGCGCCCGAGGATGCGGCGACGCCGCAGGCCTATGACGGCGGAATCGCCGTCAATCAGCCCGCCCGCGCCGGCGAGACGATCCGCGTGGTGGACGTGCCGCGGATCACCGGGGTCGGCTACTATGCGGCGACGGCGAGCGGCATGCGCGAGGCGGCTGAAGAGCTCGGCACGGTCGAGGTGAAGACCGACGGGCCGAGCCAGATCAGCACGGTGCGCCAGATCGCGACGCTCGAGGATCACGTGACCGCCGGCGTCGACGGCATCCTGGTCGCCGCCAACGACCCGATCGCCGTCGCGCCGGTGCTGCGCGAGGCGCTCGCCAAGGGCATCAACGTCGTTGGCTACGATGCGGACGTCTCGCCCGAGGCCCGGCAGTGGTTCGTCGTGCGGGCTGCGCCGGCGGCGATCGCCAAGGGGATCGTCGATCAGCTCGCCGGCGAGATCGGCGAGGAGGGCGGTTTCGCCATCGTCACCACGCAGATGGAGGCGCCGATGCAGGCGCGGTGGATCGCCGAGATGGAGGCCTATGCCGTGCACTGCCACCCCGGGCTGACCTGGCTCGGCACCGGCGAAGGACAGGACAATCCATCGGCCTCGGCCGGCCAGGTGCAGGGTCTCGTCCAGCGGCACGGCGAGGCGCTGAAGGGCATCGTCACCCTCAGCTATGCCGCGACTCCGGCCGCGGGCGGCGCGCTGGGCGAGATGGGCAAGTGCGCCGAGGTGGCGGTGATCGGCGTCGGCACGCCGAACGCGGTGAAGCCCTACCTCCCCTCGGGCTGCGTCCGCTCGGCGGTGCTGTGGAACCCGGTCGACCTGGGCTATGCGGCGTTGCAGGTGCTGCGTGCCGCGGCCGACGGCACCCTCGAGCCGGGGGCGACCTCGGTCGAGGCCGGGCGGCTCGGCACGCTCCGGATCGAGGGCAGCGAGGTGCTGCTCGGCCTGCCCTTCGTGTTCACCGAGGACAACGTCGGGGATTTCGATTT
>JBIQKL010000001.1:0-2285 GCA_044506555.1 Hyphomicrobiales bacterium
CTGGAGCGCTTCAGCGTCGTCCGTTTGCCAGCCGTCGAGCAGCGCCCGGATGCCGGCCGCATTGATGTTGGCACTTGCCGAGATGCAGCCGGCCGCCCCCGCCCGCAGCGCCTCGAGCAGATAGGATTCCGCACCGGGGAAGATGGCGAGGCCGGGGAAGGCGCGGATGAGGCTGAGCGTATTGGCCTTGTCGCCGGAGGAGTCCTTCATGCCGATGACGAGTTCGGGGAAGGCCTCGACTAGGCGGCCGACCAGGGCCTCGGACCAGCCGACGACCGCAATCGGCGGGATGTGGTAGAGCATCAGCCGCGGCGCCTCCGCGCCGCAGCCGTCGATCAGCCGTGCGACGAACTCGTACAGGCCGTCGTCGGAGACCTTCTTGTAGTAGAACGGCGGCAGGAGCAGCACGCCTGCGGCACCCAGCGCGCCGGCATGGCGACTGAGGGCGATCGCGTCGCCGAGAGCGCAGGCGCCGGTTCCGGGCAGCAATCGTTCCGGCGCGATCCCGTCCTCGACATGGGCGTCGATGACGCGGCGCCGCTCGTCGAGCGTCAGCGAATTGGCCTCGCTGGTCGTACCGAGGATCGCGAGCCCATGCGCACCGTCGGCCAGCAACTGCCGGGAGTGGCGGACGAGGCGTGCCACGTCGACGCTATGATCGGCGCGGAACGGGGTACTGACCGGCGGCCAGAGGCCGGCGAGGGGAGGGGCCATTGTCGGGAATCCTGATGTGACGACTGCGCCGCCAGCCTAGCAGCCGCACTACGCCGCACCAAACAAGTGTCAGTCGCCGACGAGGAAGAACCGCCAGGTGCCGTCGGCGCCGAGCCCGACGCGGTAGGAGATGTAGGCGCCGTAGGTCTTCATGTCCTCGTAGTCGCCGGAGAACACGAGCTTGAAGAGCTCGACCATCTGCGGCGGCGTGAGCGCTTCGACCGGATAGCGCGCGAAGTACGGCCAGATATACATCTCCTCCGGCGTGCCGGCATCGACATGCACGTAGCCCGCTTCGAGCACTTCGATCAGGATCGCCAGGATCTCCCGGCCTTCCGGATCGCCGGAGAGCGCCTTGACGGCGTCGATCGGATCGTCGGATTCGCTGAAGCTGAGCGCCGGCGGCTCGCCATTCGCCTCGAAGATCGGGCGAAGCTTCTCCGGATCGCCGGTGGCGGCCGCCTCGAGGATCTGCTCGCGAAGCCGGCGGACCGGCGGCGGCAGCTTGGCCGGGTCGTACTCGACCTCGGGGATCTCGGTGATCGGCACATGCACGGGCTCGCCGCCGCGCTCGTCCTGCGCCGCCTCGCCGGTCAGGGAGCCGTCGGCCGGGATCGACGGCATCATCCGGTCGCTCGCCGTGAAGGGCTCGACGATACCCGTATCGTCGGATGGCACGTCGTCGCGCGGCGACGCGAGGACCGGCGCGGCCGCGACCAGGCCGAGCGCCAGCGCCAGAAGGCACGGATCGAGACCCCGCATGAGGCCTCCGAAAGAGCCTGAGGACGACATGATACCGGAAAGGACCATAGAGGAAGCCGGATGGAGACGTAATCCCCGCGGCGGCAACCTATTGCACCGAGCGGACGACGGAATACTCGAAGGCCCGGATCTTGGCCGGGAGGTTCGCCGCGAGGCCGGCGACGGCCTCCTCGCCATAGGTGTCGACCAGCTCCGCGAGCGCGGTGAACAGCGCCGCATGGGCGAGGATCTCGACGTCCACCCCTTCCGCCGCGGCCGCGTCCCAGGCCTCGGTCAGATAGGTGAGCGCCATCCGCTTCTTTTCGGCGATCTGGCGGTCCTCGGCGGTGCGCTTGACGGTCTCCGTCGCGGTGGTGGTCATGGCGCGAATCCGAATCCTGGCCGAAATGGTTAACGGAAGCATACCGTATCACGTCCGATCGATGCGGTACGGAGAACGTGAAGGAAAGGTTAATGCCGCTTTAAACCTTTGATCTATCGGGTTAACGCCGGCCTTACTCTTCGCGGCCGTAGCGCGCGGCGACGTCGCGGGCGATCTTTGCGCCCTCCTGCATGTAGCGATCGATGGCCGTCGTCGCGGCGGGCGTGCAGGCGCGGTACACCGACTTGAAGCCCTCGTAGCCGCGGTTGAACCCGTCGACGAGGCGGGCGCGGCGGGCGCCATCCGCCTGCTCGGCATCGATCAGGCCCTGCATCTGGTCGCGCCACAGGGTCCCTTCGCCGGCGCCGCACAGGTCGCGGAGATAATGCATCGCGCCGAGGATCTCGGAGAGACGGACGAGTCCCTGCTCATAGGGCGCGGTCGGCGG
>JBIQKL010000001.1:2385-8001 GCA_044506555.1 Hyphomicrobiales bacterium
TCGCCGCGAAGACGAGGAGGACGAAGTGCCGCTCGACGGCGCCGGCATCGTCGCGCATGAGGATCTCGGCATGGTCGATCGGTCCGGCGACGGTCACCGTGAGGCCGGTCTCCTCCCTCACCTCCCGCGCTGCCGCCGCCGCCAGCGATTCGCCGAACTCCACCTTGCCGCCCGGAAACGCCCAGAGATCGCGTGCCGGCGGTCGGCCGCGCCGGACGAGAAGCACTTCGTCGCCGCGTCGGATCACCGTGCTGACGCCGAGAACCGGGCGAGGAAGGAGTGCGGGCATGAGACGATCCGGACGGTGATATCCGCGTCGAGCTACAGCACGGCGCCGAGGGACGCTAGTCTCGGCCGACTCATGAGCGGACGCTACCTCCTCATCGCCGATGCCGAAGCCGTGGCCGACGCCTTCGGGCTTCCGCCGCTCGACTGGTTCCCGCCGCGCTACAACATCGCGCCGGGCCAGCCCATCGGCATTGTCAGGGACGTTCGCGGCGCGCGGGAATTCGCGCTGGTGCGCTGGGGGTTCGTGCCGTCCTGGGCGAAGGATCCGCGGAAGTTCGGCCCCTTCGTCAATGCGCGGGCCGAAGGCATCACCGACAAGCCGGCCTTCCGCGGAGCGATGCAGTACCGCCGCTGCCTGGTGCCGGCTTCGGGATGGTATCACTGGGAGCAGAGGCGGGACGGCTCGCGCCAACCGTGGCTGATCCGGCCGCGGGACGGCGGCGTGGTCGGCCTTGCCGGGCTCTGGGATCCCTGGCTCGGAGCCGACGGCTCGGAAGTCGACGGCGCGCTCGTCGTCACCATGCCGGCCGCTTCCGACATCGCGGGGATCGCCGACCGCATGCCGGCGGTCATCTCGCCGCCCGACCATGACACCTGGCTGGATTGCGCGCGCTCATCGGCGGGATCCGGCGCCCGGCTCCTCGCCGCGCCGCCTGGGCTCGCACTCGAAGCGATACCGGTCAGCGACCGCGTCAACCGCGTGGCGAACGACGATGCCGGCCTGATCACGCCCGCCGGGTAATGTGATTGCAGTAGAGTCCGCCGTCGTTGCCGTGGCGGACAGAAGCTCAGGCCGCCTTGGTCTGGTCGTCGGGCTTGCCCTGGCGAAGGGCCGCAGCCACCTCGGGGATCGCGACGTTGCGATACTGCTCGGCCAGCTGGTCCCGTCGCTCGAGATCCGCCTTCGACTGGAACGGTCGCCGGTCGATACTCTTCTTCGACGTATTCATTTTCCGTAGCCTCGTACTCTTACCCATTCCCGAAGGTGTTCGGGCCGCCCTTAGGCTTGGGTATGTCTCCGGAGTCTGTGGCGGAATGATGAATGGATGGTCACCAAGGGGCAGTGACGGCAGTCACAGTCGCGCGAGCGTGTCCCGCCTGCCACAGCATCCGGGATGCTTGCGCTCCCGGCGACAAGCCGGTAGCTGACAAGGATACCCGTCCCCTTCACCACAGCGATGGAGCCGATGCCTGTCCGACTGCGGGAGCGCCGGTCACGGCTCGCGGCCTGGGCGCAGCGCTTGTCGCTGCTCGCCGTGCCGGTCCTGATCATCGCCGCCTTCGGCCATCGTGCCGGGCTGATGGAGGCGACGCCGACCTATGCGACGATGGCGGTCGGCTTCTCGCTCGCCGCGCTCGGCGTGATCTCGGCGATCGCCGCCTTCGAAGGGATCTGGCGCGACGGCCGGAAAGGCATCGGCGCCGCGCTCGCCGGCCTGCTCCTCGGACTGGCGATCCTGGTCGTGCCGATCGTGGGGGCGTGGAAGCTCGTCACCTATCCCCGCCTTACCGACATCTCGACCGATCTCGACGACCCGCCCGACTACGTGCTCGCGCTGATCAACCGGCCGGCCGACGCCGCGCCGTTCGCGCCGCCCGACGACGAGGAAGCCGACCTCCAGCGCGAGCGCTATCCGGACATCGTGCCGCGACATTATCCGGTCGGCACGGCGCGGGTGTTCGAGGACGCGCTCGCCATCGCTGAGAAGAGCGGCTGGACGATGCTCGGCTCGCAACGGCCGGAGGAGCCCGAAAACGTCGGCCGGATCGAGGCGGTGGACACCACGCTGCTCTTCGGCTTCCGTCAGGACATCGTGATCCGCATCGTCCCGGACGGAGAGGGCGCCCTGGTCGACATGCGCTCGACGGCACGGAACGGCGCCCACGATCTCGGGGCCAACGCGAAGCGCATACGCGGCTTCTTCGCCGAACTGGACGCGTCGCTCCAGGGCATCACCGAGTAGGCGCGTAGCGGCCGGCGAGTCCGGCCGGCCCCTCGGCGGCGACGACACCTCGGGCGACGAGATCCTCGATATGAGCGAGCACCGACAGCGCCGCGGCGGCATGGAGGCGCGGATCGACGTCGCGATAAACGGCGGCGACGATCGCCGGAATCGTCCGGTCGCCGGCAGCGAGGCGGCCGATGATCGCCTGCTCGCGGGCGAGCCGATGACGGCGGAGCGCGGCGATGCGGGCATGCGCATCCTCGACCGGCGGACCGTGGCCGGGAAGCAGCCGTCCTTCGGGCTGGGCCGCCAGCCGGTCGAGAGACGCCATGTAATCCGCCATCGACCCGTCCGGCGGCGCGACGATGCTGCTCGACCAACCCATCACGTGATCCCCGGAGAACACGATACCCGCCTCGGGCAGGGCGAAGGCGAGGTGGTTCGCGGCATGGCCGGGGGTGGCGATCGCTACGATCCGCCAGTCCTCGCCCTCGACCGCGTCGCCGTCGGCGAGGCTGATGTCGGGCCTATGGCCGGTGTCGTTGGCTTCGTCGAGCGCTCCGACCTCACCGGACGCGAGCGGTCGTGCCGGGCGATATGGGCCGCCGGAAAGGACGAGCGCGCCGGTCGCCGCCGCCAGCGCCGGCAGCGCGCCCGAGTGGTCGCGGTGGGTGTGGGTAAGGAAGATGTGGGTGACGCGCTCGCCCCGCGTCGCAGTGAGCAGAGCCTCGACATGGGCGGCGCTCGCCGGACCGGGATCGATGATCGCCACCGTGCCCGATCCGACGATGTAGGTGTTGGTGCCGGCGGCGGTGAACGGCCCCGGATTGGGGGCGGTGACGGCACGGATCTCGGGACCGGTCGAGCGGCGCATCGGTCTAGCCCTCCACCGCGGGCAGGCACCAGACTTCGTCGAGGGCCAGTGGTCGTCCGCTCGCGTGCGGTGCGAACTGGATCTCGACCCGCCGGGCGGTCGGCTCGCCGATGTCGACGACGAGGAGGCTGCCGGCACGGCCGACACGGTCTCCGTCCAGCGCCTGCAGCGCGCCGTTTCGTTCGACACCGACTGCGATGCCGTCCGGCAGCATGCCGCGACCGGCGAGGACGAGAAGGCGGGCGCAGGTTCCTTCCGGTGCGACGTCGAGCACGACGGGACGGCCCGACTTCGTGCGCCGGGCGACCCATCCGGTGCGCGAGTCGCCGTCATGCAGCCGCTCGAGGCCGTCGGCCCGCGCACCGGTGACCGTCACGGCGAAGGCTTCGCTGGCCGGCGGGACGAAGGAGACGATCTGCCGCCTGCCACGCACCTGCGGAACGATCGCGTCGACCGCGCCGGGCGCGTGGTCGGTGCCGGAGAACCGGTCTTTCGCGCGGAAATCGCTGTCGACGACCACGAGCGCGCCGCGACGGAAGCGCTCGGCGTCGAACGCGTCGACGACGCGGGCAGGATCGCGGAGGTAGAGGGCGAGCAGATGGCCACGCAGCGTGACGAAGACGGGAGCCTCCGCCGGCGCGGCGAGGTCGACCGCGTGCGCTGCCTCGCGCCATGCCTCGATCGGCTTGAAGCGGAGGTCGCGAAGGTGGTCGGCGGCGATGATGCAGAGCGGGATCGCCGCGGCGAGCAGGAGGCCGTTCGCGATCGCGCGCGGCGTGTCCGGCCGGATGCTCCGCCTGCCGGTGACGGCGACGAGCAGGACGAGCGGGACGATGGCCGCGAACTGGGTGGTCCGGACCAGCGGCGTGGTCATGGCGAGGCAAAGGCCGACAAACAGCACCACCGACGCGACCCCGAGCGCCACGAACTGGCGTTGTGGCCGATCGGCGTGCAGCACGCCGTAGCCGATGGCCCAGGCGACAAGCACGGCATAGGCGATGCTGCCCAGGCCGGCCGGAAGGATGTAGCTGAAAGTGCCGCCGACGGCGTCGAGCGAGACGTACTCGGTTCCCCAGATCTCGGCATAGGCCGACGACGCGGCAATGATCTGCCGGACGGTGGGGGCATAGAAGGCGGCACCGAGAAGGGCGGCGGCGCCGATGGCGATCGCGACGTCCCGGCGCGGCCGTAGGATCAGGAGACCCAGGCAGAACGGGACGGCGAAGAGGATGTAGACCGGCAGCGCCGCACCCCCGACGAAGGCCGCAGCCACGGTGAGAGCCAGCCATCCGCGATGGTCCTGGCGCAGGTATCGGCCTGCCGCCGTCACCTGGACGAGGCAGGCGAGGGTCGCGAGCCCGTAGCCGCGGGCCTGGAGGGTCAGGTCGAGCGTCTCGGTATTGGTGGCGAGCAGGAGCATCGCCAGTGCGCCGCCGCCCCATGCCCGCGCCTCGACGGCGAGGAGGGCGAGCAGGACGAACACCGCGCCCATCGCCAGGAAGCTGAGCAGACGGGCCGGCACCGGTTCGTGGGCGATGGCGACCGGCCATCCGCTGTTGAGGACGTTGTAGAGGATGTGGTTGTTCGGGACGTGGTAGTCCGTCCACGCGGTCCAGGCGCCCTTCGCGGAGAAGTTCAGCACCGTGTAGAGCTCGTCCATCCACAGCGACGTCGTCGCCATCATCGAGATGTACTGCGCCAGCAGCGCCGCGGCGAGGACGGCGGCCGCGGCGAACAGAAGGGCGCCAAGCGGCTCTGCCGCGGCGGGAATGGACATGGAGCCGGTCGGGCGATGGACGAGAGCGGCCCTGGCGGTCATTCTTCCTCCGAGGGCAAGTCCGTCCCCCAGCGCCGTTTTCCGGGATCAGACGAAGCCGTTCAAGAGGGAATGATCGGGCAAGAGGGAATGATCGGGCACTCGCCCGAGAAGGTTGGTCGGAGTGGCAGGATTTGAACCTGCGACCCCCTGCTCCCGAAGCAGGTGCGCTACCAGGCTGCGCTACACTCCGTCCGGCCGGGAAGGCCCGGTATTTGGCTGGTTCTTCGGGCGGGGTCAAGAGGCGATCGTGTGGCAAATCGCTCGGGCGCCACGGCAAATCGGGGTCCGGGCTTCACCGAAGCGCCGAAGACGTGCATTGCGCCGGCGTGCGGCCGGTCTCCGTCGGATCGCGTCGCCTCGATGCGAACGGCCCGCGCGGGGTCTGGCTGCGGACGCGCGCCTCGTCTATAGGAACGGCGCATTGGGGCGTGGCCAAGCGGTAAGGCAACGGGTTTTGGTCCCGTGATCCCAGGTTCGAATCCTGGCGCCCCAGCCATCGTCTTCGCCGCCCCGAACCATCACGCTGCGCCGTGGGTACGGGGATAGGGATTGGCCTCCGCCGGGCGCCAGCCGGCGAGGGCGTCTCCGGCCGGGCGGTGGATCTCGACCAGCAGCGGGTAGCAGCGGGCGGCATCGCTCGAATGCGTCGCGCTGCAATCGCCGCCCGGACACGCCGACAGCGCCGCGGT
>JBIQKL010000001.1:8101-21958 GCA_044506555.1 Hyphomicrobiales bacterium
GCGGCAAGCCGGAGAAGGGAATGGCGGCGGGCACGCGCGGGAAGAGAGCGTCCGCAGGACCGCGCGCGAAGAAGGCTACGGACGAAGCGAACGACACGGCCGTGGCAACGCCCGGGAAGAAGAAGCCCGACGGACCGAAAGCGCGCGCCGATATGTCCGGCGCAAACGAAGGCGCCGCGACGGACCGGAACGCGACCGCGGACCCCAAGAAGGAGCGCCATTATCGCCGGGCGCGGCGTGACCGGGGTGCGGACACACGGCAGCGGCTGATCGAGGCGGCGCTCGACGTGTTCGGCCGCTACGGATTCGACGGCGCCAGCACCCGGCAGATCGCCAAGGAGGCCGACGCCAACCTGGCGGCGATCGTCTATCACTTCGGCAGCAAGGAAGCGCTGCAGATCGCCGTCGCCGAGTATCTGGTGGGCCGGGTCGCGTCGCTGATCGCCCCGGCGCTCGGCGTGGCGGCTTCTCCCGACGCGCTGGCTTCACCCGAAGCGGCGCGGGCGGCGCTCGTCCGGCTGCTCGAATCCTATGCCGACGTGCTGCTCGGCGAGGCGGAAGCGGAGCGCTGGGCGCGGTTCATCGTCCGCGAACAGATGCAGCCGACCGCCGCTTTCGAGGTGATCTACGGCATGATGGGCGCCGCGATGACGATCGCCGTGCGCCTCGTCGCGGGGGTGCTCGACCGGGACCCGGAGGACGAGGCGGTGCGGCTCTGCGCCATCACGCTGATGGGGCAGGTGCTGGTGTTCCGGGTCGCCCACAGCCTGGTGCTGAGGCGGATGGATTGGCCGGCGATCGGCGAGCGGGAGCGGGCCGCGATCAAGCGGGTGGTGGTCGCCGACGTGCATGCCGTCCTCGACCACGTGGTGCTGCCATGAGCGCGACGAAGGCGTTCCTGCCCGTGCTTGCCGCCCTCGCGCTCGCCGCGTGCTCGGAGAGCGGCGAGGCCCCCCTCCAGGGCTATATCGAAGGGACTTACGTCTACGTCTCGTCCGACGCGCCCGGCCGGATCGTCGAGCGGCCCGCAACGGCCGGCGCCGAGGTCGCGGCCGGTGCCGTGCTCGTGCGCCTCGACGACTCCGACGAGCGCCAGGCAGTGGCCGGCGCCGAGGCGCGCCTCGCGCAGGCGGAGGCCCAGCTCGCCAATCTCCGCTCGGGCAAGCGGCCGGTCGAGATCAGCGTCATCGAGGCCCAGCTCAGCGAGGCGGAGGCCAACTTCGCGCTGGCCGAGGAGGAGTACCAGCGCCAGCTCGTGCTGCTCGAGCGCGGCGTGATCGCACAGGCGGCGGTCGACAACGCCAAGGCCCGGCGCGACGCCGCCGAGGCGAGCGTGCGGGCGATCGAACACGAGCTCGAGGCCGCCAAGCTCCCGGCGCGGCCGGAGGAGATCACCGCCGCCGAAAAGAACGTCGCCGCGGAGCAGGCGGCGCTCGCCCAGGCGCGCAACGCGCTCGAACGCCGCACGTTGACAGCGCCCGAGGCGGCGCTGGTCGAGGAGACCTTCTTCGAGCCGGGGGAATACGCCCAGGCCGGCGCGGCGATCGTCTCGCTCCTGCCGGAGGCGAACCGCAAGGTGCGCTTCTTCGTGCCCGAGCCGCGGCTCGCCTCGGTGGCGATCGGCAGCCGCGTGGGGATCGCCTGCGATGGCTGTCCGGCGGGCCTCGAAGGGGAGGTGACCTTCGTCGCGAGCGCCGCCGAATTCACCCCGCCGGTGATCTATTCGAAGGACGTCCGCGACAAGCTCGTGTTCCGGGTCGAGGCGCGGCCGCTCGGCGAGGCGGCGCGGCTCAAGGTCGGCCAGCCCGTCGACGTGACGCTCGCCGCCGGAGACCGGCGGTGAACGGCGCGCCGGTCATCGACGTCACGGGCCTGACCAAGAGCTTCAACGGTCGGGTGGTCGTCGACCATGTCGATCTCAGCGTGAAGCGCGGCGAGATCGTCGGCTTCCTCGGCCCGAACGGCTCCGGCAAGACGACCACGATCCGGATGATCTGCGGCCTGCTCCGCCCCGATTCCGGCAGCGGCGAGGTGCTCGGCTACGACATCCGGACCCAGGCCGACCTGATCAAGCGCGAGGTCGGCTACATGACGCAGCGCTTCTCGTTCTACGAGGACCTGACGATCCGCGAGAACCTCGACTTCGTCGCACGGCTCTACGAGCTGACGCCGCGGCGCGACTATGTCGACCGAACGCTCGACCGACTCGGATTGACCAACCGGCAGGACCAGCTCGCGGGCTCGCTGTCGGGCGGCTGGAAGCAGCGCCTGGCGCTCGCCGCCTGCATCATGCACGAGCCGCAGCTGCTCCTCCTCGACGAGCCGACAGCAGGTGTCGATCCGAAAGCGCGGCGCGAGTTCTGGGACGAGATCCACGAGCTCGCCGCCGAGGGGCTGACGGTGCTCGTCTCGACCCACTACATGGACGAGGCGGAGCGCTGCCACCGCATCGTCTACATCGCCTATGGCCGGGTGATCGCCCGCGGCACGGTCGATGAGGTGATCGCCGATTCCGGCCTCCACACCATCGTCGTCCGGGGCGGCGACATCGCGGCGATCGCCAAGGCGCTCCGCGGCCGCGACGGCGTCGATCAGGTCGCGCCCTTCGGCAACGACCTTCACGTCGTCGGCCTCGATCCGGAGCGGCTGGAGCGGAGCGTGCGCGAGGCCATCGCCGGCACTGGCGCCACCGCGGCGCCCGACGCGACCAGCCTCGAGGACGTGTTCATCCGACTGATGGCGCAGTCCACGGACAACTTCGCCGGCGAGGCGACGTCGTGAGCGGGCGCCCACAGGCGTGCGTGCGCACTCCACCGCTTCTCTCCGCGGGGCCGAGCGGAAGGGGGGTGGGGCTTGCGCCGGCCACCGAGGATCGCGGGGCCGCACCGCCCCGAGGGACCGATCCATGAGCACGGTGCGCGCCCGCGTCTTCTCCTTCGGCCGCGTCGCAGCGGTGATGGCGAAGGAGTTCATCCAGATGCGGCGCGACCGGCTGACCTTCGCCATGATCATCGGCGTGCCGATCCTGCAGCTCGTGCTCTTCGGCTACGCGATCAACACCGATCCGAAGCAGCTGCCGACCGCGGTGATCGTCGCCGACTACGGGCCGATCGAGCGCTCGATCGTCGCCGCGCTCGAGACCTCGGGCTATTTCGCGATCGCGCGCGGCATCGACACCGAGGCGGCGGCGCGGACCGCGCTCGCCCGCGGCGACGTCTCCTATATCGTTACCATCCCCACCGGCTTCGGGCGGGCGCTGGTGCGGGACGAGCGGCCGCAGATCCTGGTCGAGGCCGACGCCACCGATCCGACCGCGACCGCCAATGCCCTGGGCGCCCTGAACGAGATCGTGCGGAGCGCGCTCGCCCGGGAGACGACCGGCCCGCTCGCCGGCCTCGCGCCCGGGATGCTGCCGGTCGATGTGGTGGTGCACCGCCGGTACAATCCGGAGGGGATCAGCTCGTACAACATCGTACCCGGCCTGCTCGGCGTGATCCTGACGATGACGACGATCCTGATGACGTCGCTGGCGCTGACCCGCGAGGTCGAGCGCGGGACGATCGAGAACCTGCTGGCGATGCCGGCGCGGCCCTACGAGATCATGGCCGGCAAGATCATCCCCTATATCGGCTTCGGCTTCACCCAGGTCGCGGTGATCCTCGTCGCCGGCCAGATCCTGTTCGACGTGCCGATGATGGGCTCGCTGACGCTGCTGCTCGGCGTGACGCTCCTGTTCATCGCCGCCAACGTCACGCTCGGCTACACCATCTCGACCGTGGCGCGGAGCCAGATGCAGGCGATGCAGATGACGTTCTTCATCTTCCTGCCGTCGATCCTGCTCTCCGGGTTCATGTTCCCGTTCCGCGGCATGCCGGGCTGGGCGCAGGCGATCGGCGAGGTGATCCCGCTGACGCATTTCCTCCGCGCCGTCCGCGGCATCATGCTGAAGGGCGCGACATTCCCGGAGATCTGGCCGAACGTCTGGCCGCTCGCGGCATTCTGGGCCGGGATGGCGGCAATCGCGCTGGTTCGCTACCGCCGGACACTGGACTGAGCGGGTGCCGTCGGGGTCATGTCGGCTTCAGCGCCCGCCGGACCAGCCGGTCGAGCTCGCCGAGGAATCGCGAACGATCGGCGGGAGCGAATACCCGGCCGCCGCTCTCGATGGCGCCGGTCTCGCGGAGGTGGCGCTTGAGGTCGCGCATGGCGAGCGCCATGCCGATCGAATCCTCCGTGAACGGGCGGCCATCGGGACCGACCACCAGCGCGCCACCCTTGAGCGCGCGGTCGGCGAGCGGGATGTCGGCGGTGACGACGATGTCGGCGGCGGTGACGTTTGCTGCGATCCAGTCGTCGGCGGCGTCGGGCGCCTTCGGCACCACGACGTGGCGGACGTTCGGATCGCGGGAGGGACGCAAGCCCCCGTTCGAGACGATCACCACCGGCAGGCGATGGCGCTCGGCGACCTTCAGCGTCTCGGCCTTCACCGGGCAGGCGTCGCCGTCGATGATGATGCGGGTGGCGGTCATGGCGGGACTCGGAGGTGTGACGGGCGTCACAGGACGTGACATTGTGTTGCGGCGCGGGGCAAGTATAGGAGCGCGCCATGGCGCGCGTCTTCATCTCCCATTCCAGCCGTGACCGCGAGCAGGCGGAGGAAATCTTCGCCTGGCTCAAGGCGCAGGGCTTCGAGCAGGGCTTCCTCGACATCGACAAGCACCAGGGTATCCCGCCGGGGGAGCGCTGGGAACAGAAGCTCTACGACGAGCTCGACCGCGCCCAGGCGATGATCCTGGTGCTGACACGCAACTGGTTCGATTCGAAGTGGTGCTTCGCCGAGTTCGCCCAGGCCCGCTCGCGCGGCAAGGCGATCTTCCCCGTGATCGTCTCTCCCGATGGCGACCAGTTCGTCGGCGACGACCTGCAGAAGGTCAACCTCGTCCGCGACAAGGAAGGCGGCCTCGACCGCCTTGCGCGCCGGCTGACGGAAGTGGCGCTGATGGGGCAGGGCGGTTTCGACTTCCCGCCCGGCCGCGCACCCTATCCGGGATTCCTGTCGTTCGACGAGCAGGACGCGGCGATCTATTTCGGCCGCGACGACGACGTCCGGAAGCTGATCCAGCGCGCGGATTCCCGCCGCATCGAGGGCGGCCGGCGCTGCATCTTCGTGCTCGGCGAATCCGGCACCGGCAAGTCGTCGCTGCTGCGCGCCGGGCTGATCCCGCGGCTCAGGAAGGCCAAGCGCGAGTGGATCGTGCTCTCCGCCTTCCGGCCCGAGGACGATCCCTTCGTCGGCCTCTCGCGGAGTCTCAAGACGGCCGGCGTCGACATCGCCGCCGAGGCCCTGCCGGCGACCGAGCCGCGGACGATCGCCGACGCACTCGCCGACCGGCACAGCGCGCATCAGGCCGGTGTGCTGGTGCCGCTCGACCAGGCCGAGGAGCTGTTCACCCGTACGCCGCCGGAGAAACGCGAGATCTTCCTCGCCTACCTCTCGCGCCTCCTCGGTCCGGGGCTGCCGTTCGTCGTCGTGGTGACGCTCCGATCCGATCATTTCGGCGAGGTCCAGAAGGCGGCCGGCCTCGACGCCGAGTTCGAGGAGTTCTCGCTCCGGCCGCTGCCGGTCGAGCGGATCGGCGACATCGTCCGCGGGCCGGCGCGCGTCGCCGGCCTCGACATCGAGGACGGGCTGGTGGCGCGGATCGCCGCGGATGCCCGCACGACCGATGCCCTGCCGCTGGTCGCCTTCGCGCTCCGCCGCATCTACGACCAGTTCAGCGACGACGGCCGGCTCAGGCTCACCGAGTACGAGAGCCTCCGCGACGCTGCGGCCGGCCTGTCGCCGCTCGAGACGCTGGTCCGCGACACCGCGTCGGAGGCGATCGCCCGCGCCAAGCCGTCCCCGGCCGAGATCGCGGCGCTCCGCGAGGCGTTCGTGCCGGGCATGGTGCGGATCAACGACGAGGGCGGGTTCGTCCGCCGCGCGGCGAAGTGGGACGAGGTACCGGAGGAGAGCAAGCGCCTGCTCTCGGCGCTAGCGGGACCGAGCGCCCGGCTTCTCGTCATCCGCGAGCATGAGGGCACGCGCGAGGTCGAGGTGGCGCACGAAGCGCTGTTCCGGGTCTGGCCGCTTCTGGTCGGCTGGCTCGAGGAGGAGCGCGAGTTCCTGATCGGCCGGAACCGGCTCGAGCGCGCGCTTGCCGACTGGCGGGCGCTGCCGGAGGCCGAGCGCGACAAGGGCCTGATCGCGGGCATCCTGCTCGAGCGCGGCAAGAACTGGCTGAAGCTCCACCCGAGCCGGTTCGATGCGGACGAGACGGCGTTCATCGAAGCCTCCGAGCGTGCCGACGCGGAGCGGAAGCGCCAGGCCGAAGAGCAGCGGCGGGCGCTGGAGGCGGCGAAGCTCCGCCAGGCCGAAACCGAGCGCGACGCGGCGCAGCGCGTCCAGCGGCGGACGCGGATCGCGGCCGTGATCCTCGGCGTCGTCGCGCTCTTGGCGATCGGCGCCGGCGTACTCGCCTTTCGGGCCGAGCAGCGCGCCACCGCCGAAGCCGACCGCGCCAATGCCGAGGCCGAGCGGGCGAATGCCGAGGCCGACCGCGCCAACGCGAATTTCAGCATCGCCAGCGACATCGTCTACGACGTCGCGCGCGACGTGGCGCAGGGCGTCCGCGACGTGCAGGGCATGCGGATCGAGAACCTCCGCGCCATCCTCCAGCGGGTCGAGACTGCGGTCACCGAACTGCGCAAGGCGGCGCCGGACGACCCGCGGGTGCTGCGCGGCGAGGCGGTGACGTTGACCCTCTTCAGCGACACCTATCTCGCGGCCGGCGATACCGAGGCGGCGCGGACGACGATCGAGGACGCGCTCGCCATCCGTCGCCGGCTCCATGCCGAGGATCCCGACGACCTCCTGCTCCAGAGCCACCTGTCGCTGAACCTCAACCGGCTGGGTGACATCGAGATCCGCACCGGCAACCTCGGCGCCGCGGAGGAGGCCTACGAGGAGGCGCTCGCCTTCGCCCGCGGTGTCCTCGAGAAGAAGCCCGACGACCCCGACGCGCAGGCCGATGTCTGGATCTCCATCGTCAAGGTCGGCGATGTCCTTTCGGCGACCGGCAAGACCGCCGAGGGCCTCGCCCGCTACGAGGAGGCGCTCGCGGTGATGCGGCAGCTCGCCGCCGACCATCCCGACAACGACGAGTGGCTGCGGAGCGTCGTCCAGAGCCTCAATGCGGTGGGCGACGCCCGGCGGAGCACCGGCGACCTCGACGGCATGATGGAAGCCTACGAGGAGAGCCTCGAGCTCGCCCGCGAGCTGGTGGCGCGCGATCCGGTGAACGCGCCGTACCGCCGCGACCTGACGATCGCGCTGCAGCGGCTCGGCGACCAGCTCATGCTCCGCAACGAGACCGACGAGGCGGAGGCGATGTTCGCCGAGTCGCTGGTCATCGTCCGCGAGCTCGCCGCCAGCGACCCCGGCAACAAGGGCTACCAGTCCGACCTCACCATCGCGCTCGAAAAGGTCGGGGATGCGCTCCTGGCAAAGGGCGAGATCGACGCCGCGATCGAGATCTACGACGAGCAGCTCGGGATCTCCCGCACGCTCTCCGCATCGGATCCCGGCAACAAGCAGTGGCAGCGCAGCGTCGCCGTGGCGCTGGAGCGGATGGGCGACGCGCTGGTCAAGAAGGGGGACAACGCGGGGGCGCTGCCGGTCTTCGAGGAGAGTCTTGCGATCAACCGTGTGCTGGTGGAGAGCGATCCCGGGAACCTTGACTGGCGGCGCGACCTGATGGTGAGCCTTACCCGCGTCGGCAATATGCGGCTCCAGAACGGCAACTTCGAGACCTCGGTCGCCGCCTTCGAGGAGGGCCTCGCCATCGCGCGCGAACTGGTCGCGGCCGATCCGGGCGACGCCTCGCGGCAGGCCGATCTGATCATGGCGCTGGCACAGACCCAGATCATGGAACTCGACCCGGTACGGAAGCGGGCGCTGATCGAGGAGGCGCTGGCGCTGATGGACGAGCTCCAGGCCGAGGGGCAGCTCCAGATGGCGATGCTGCCGCTGCGCATGCTGCTCAGCCAGAGCCTGGCGGAGCTGGACGAGCAGGAAAAGCAGAAGGCGGAACAGCCTTAGGCTCGGGCCTGCGCGGCGGGCAACGACGCCCGCTCGACGTCATGGCCGGGTTGAGCGTGGCCGATGCCGGCCTGCCAGAACGAAGAACGCCGGCGAGATGAACTCGCCGGCGCCTCAGGTGAGTCCGGACCGCGACTAGCGGATGCCGGCGTCGATGAGCTCGACGAGGCTGTCGATGTTCTGCGGGGTGACGGTGCCGGCGCCGGTATTGAGGTTGAGGCCCGGCATCTTGTACTTGGCGGTCATCACGCACTGCATGACCGGGAAGAAGCCCTGGAGATAGAGGAGCTGGTCGAGCGTCGCCGAGACGTATCCCGACTTGACGCCGTCGATCGTGGCAGGCGCAAGGTCGATGCCGCCGACGATGATGTCGCCGGGCTGCTTGCCCGCCTTCTGCAGCACCTCGGCGAGGATGCCGGTGACGCCGCCGTGCTGGGTGCCGATCGCCTTGAGGTTCGGGTGCGCCTGGATGTAGGCGGCGAGCACCGGCACGGCGAGCGAGGCGTCGCTGTTCGCCTCCTGCGTGATCTCGAGCCGGTCGACCGTGAGGCCGGCTGCCTCGAGCGTGTCGGCGAGGCCCTTCTCGGACTGTCCGCGCTCGGCCTGGCTGAACACGCCGTAGACCATCGCCTCGTCGCCGGACTTGAGCCCTTGCGCGATCATGTGCTCGGCGGTGAGCTTGCCGCCCTGGTAGAGGTCGACGCCGGCATAGCCCATGCCGTTCGGCCCGAACTCGGCCTGCAGGTCGGTCATCGGCGAGTTGCCGACGGTGACCACGATGCCCTGGTCGACGGCGCCCTTGACGAGATCGGCGAAGGCGGCGCTGCCCGGGTGACCCATGATCTCGATGCAGTCGGGCTTCGCCGCGACCGCTTCCTTGAACTGGTTGATCATGGTCTCCGGCGCCCAGGCGGAGAACTGCTCCTTGAGGTCGACGCCGAAAGCGGCGGCCGCCTGCGCCGCGCCGGTCTGGCGGGCGAGCGTCGCCCCGTCGCCGGGGTTGCCGCCCATCTGCATGTACATCGTCAGGCCGTCGCCGATCAGCTCGGCCGAGGATGCCGTGCCGGCCGCGCCGGCAATCATCGCCGCCGCGGCGGCGCCCGTGAGAAGTCTCCTGTTCAGCGTCATGTCGATTTCCTCCCTTCAGGTACGATGAAATTCACCTTCACGAACCGCCGGCGCCGCCTCGCGCCTGCGCGTCCCTTTCGGCGGACCTGCCGCCGAATTCACGCCGGAACCCCATCCGCGCGAAGAACGCCGTGCGCCGCTGAGGTTCGTCCATGTAGAGATAGAAGACGATCGCGAGCAGGAAGACGAGCCCCTGCACCGTCCGGACCCAGGCGCCGGTGAGGCCGGCCGCCACCAGGGCCGGTTCGATCATCAGGATGATGATGGCGCCGAACACGGTGCCGACGATGGTAGCCCGGCCGCCGAAGATCGAGGTGCCGCCGATCAGCACCGCCGCGATCGCGGTCAGGAGGTAGCCCTGGCCCTGGTTGCCGAAGAAGTTCTTGTTCTCGAGGGTGAGCATCACCGCGGCGATGCCGGCGAGCGCCCCCATCAGGGTGAAGATCTTGATCTTCTCGCGGTCGACGTCGATGCCGACGACGCGGGAGACCGGGTTCGAATCGCCGATGAACAGGACGTGCTCGCCGAAGCGATGGCGGTTGAGAATCGCCCAGAGCAGGATCACGATCACCAGCGTCCAGAACGCCTGCAGCGGCAGCTGGGCGACCCACAAAGTCTCGGAGCCGGCGAAGGGTCGGCCGACGATCCACTGCCAGACCGAGCTCTCGTCGACGCCGCGGAGCGCGTAGGACTGGCCGCCCGACAGCACCGTCGCCATGCCGAACCAGAAGAACTGCGTGCCGAGGGTGGCGATGAACGACGGCACCCCGACCTTGGCGATGATGAAGCCGTTGATCAGGCCGATGAGGATGCCGGCGGCAATCGCGGCGATCACCGCGAGCCAGCCGAGGTCGTACTCCTTGAAGAGATACGCGAAGACGAAGCCCGAGAACGAGATGACAGCGGGGAAGGAGAGGTCGATCTCCCCGGCGCCGATGACGAAGGTCAGGCCGATCGCGAGCAGCATCAGCGGCGGCAGCGTCGACAGGAAGGTCGTGTAGATGAACGGCTGCAGGAAGACCTGGGGCGCGATGTACATGAACAGCGCCAGCAGCGCCACGAAGACGAGGATGATCGGGAGCCCTTCATAGCGCTGGATCAGCGATGGTCCCTTCTGCGCGGGCATGCGGCGTCCTCAGGTCTGATTGCCAGGGCGGCATATGCCGGCGGTGCGGTGTCGCGGTGCGGCGGCCGTCCCCTCGACGTCATGCCCGGCCTTGTGCCGGGCATCCACGCGAACGCCGGCGCGATTCGAAAGACGTGGATGGCCGGGACAAGCCCGGCCATGACGGAAAGGGGCCGGCACCGGAAAGTGCACTGCAGCAAGGGCCAGCAAAGGAGAGGCGTGCATCGTCGCCTCCTCAGGTCTTGTGCTGGAGTTCGATGAGGTATTCGGTGAGCTCCATCACCGACATGTCCTTGGGCCGGATCTCGGAGACGATCTGCCCGCGATCGAGCACGACGAGCCGGTCGGCGACCTCGTGGACGTGGGCGAGGTTGTGCTCGATGTAGATGCAGGCGCGGCCGCTGTCGCGGATGCGGCGGACGAAGTCGAGGACCTTGCGGACCTCGGCCACGGCAAGGGCGACCGTCGGCTCGTCGAGGATGATGAGGTCGGCGTTGTAGTGCATGGCGCGGCCGATGGCGATGCCCTGCCGCTCGCCGCCGGAAAGATTGGAAACCGTCGAATCGACCGTGATCCCGGCGCTGCGGAAGCCGATGGCGCCCTTGAGGATCTGGTCGGCGATCTCCTTCTCGCGCTTGATGTTTATGAAACCGAGCCGGTTGGTGATCTGGCGGCCGACGAAGAAATTCCGCCACAACGGCTGCTTCTCGGCCAGCGACTTGTCCTGGTACACCGTCTCGATCGACAATTCGTGCGCCATCCGCACCGAGTAGTCGGCGAGCTGGATCTCGCGATTACGGATGAAGATGCGGCCCGCGGTGGGCGGCATCACGCCGGTCATCACCTTGATCAGCGTCGACTTGCCGGCGCCGTTGTCGCCGATCAGTCCGACGATCTCGTTGCGGCCGATCTTGAGGTCGATGTCTCTGAGCGCCTGGATCGCGCCGAAATATTTCTGGACGCCCTCGAGCCGGATGATCGATTCGAACTCGCCGTCCGTGCCGGCGCGCGCGGGCATTGTCTCGGACATTCCGGCGGCTTCCTCCCTCAAAGAAGCGAAACGAGCCGTTCGTCGGCTTCGTCTTGGCAGGTAGCGGCAGCGTCTCAACCGCTCGGCGCGAAGGCCGCATGTCTGGAGCGGCAGCTCCACCCTTTCATCATACAAACGAGGTCCGACCGGTCAAGCGAAGGCGCTGAAGGTTTTCCATCAGCGGCGCGCCGGGGGCTTGGCGCGCGGCGCTGCCGGTGCTTAACGTCGGCGGGACGTGGGGAGGGCGCCGATGGAACGGGAAGTGCGGTGGGAACGGATGTTCCCGGATGAATTGGAGGCCGCCTTCGCCGCGGCGCCGGTGCTCTACATCCCATACGGACTCTGCGAGCCGCACGGTCCCCAGAACACGCTGGGGCTCGATGCGCTGAAGGCCCATGCCGTCTGCCGGCGGGCGGCGCAGGCCGGCGGCGGGATCGTCGCACCGCCCGATTACTGGCACATCCACGAGGTCGGCCACTATGCCGCCTGGGCGCGCCGCGAGGTCGGCGAGGTGGCGCGGAAGTGGCTGACGGCGGTGCCGCCGTGGATCCACTTCAAGAACGTCTGCTATCACGTGCGCGCCGCCGAGGAGATCGGCTTCCGCGCCGTCATCCTGCTCACCGGCCATTACGGGCCGAACTGGCGCGACCTCAAGACGCTCGTCGACCTGTTGCAGCCCCGCGTCAAGGCACGACTCTATGGCCTGCCCGACTTCGAGGCCAACGTCCCCGGCTTCGATGCCGACGGCGAGTCTGGCGGCGATCATGCCGGGCGGGTCGAGACGTCGCTGCTGTGGTCGCTGGAGCCGGCCTGCGTCGATCCGGGCCGGATGCCGCCGCTGCCGCTGGAGCCGGCCGGCCCGGTCGGACGCTACTTCGCGATGGGCCGCGATGCACACCAGGCGAGCCGGCGGATCGGCGACCGCATGGTCGACGACGAAGTCGCGTTCCTGACCGCCAAGGCGGCCGACCTGCTCGCCGCCTACGACGAGGCGCCGCCGCCCGCCGGCCCCGGCCTCCGCACCTTCGAGGATGTCGAGCGGTTCTGGGCCGAGGCCGTCGCGCCGATCATCGGGACGTTCAAGTCGATGGACGGCTATGCCGAGGTGACGGAAGAGGTGGCCGGGATTCCCGCCGACTCGGTATGGAGCGCGGCTTCGACCGGCCCGCTCCGGAGTTGACCGGAGGCGAGCGGCGCCGGCGACGCGGTCAAGAATAGTCATGGTCGCGTCGGTTGCGGGGCGTTAGAACGGACCGGACGTGCGGTGCCTGGGGCCCGGCGGGCCGGACCCGTTGGCGTTTGGGCGGGGATGAGCGCGGTTGGCGGTGATGTCGCCGAGTCCCTCCGTCCGAGGCATGCCGCGTGGACGATTCGAGAGCCACAGGAGGGGCGGGAATGAGAGAGATGCGACGGAAATTCATATCGGGGGCGATCGCGGCGATCGCAATGATCGCCGCCGGATCGGCGCAGGCGGCCACCGTCAGCTTCGCCGATGCGATGAGCTTGATGGCGCGCGACTGCGGCAAGGACGTCCAGACATATTGCAAGGGGGTGCCGCTCGCCAATAACGGCGTCGGCCAGTGCCTGATGCAGAATCAGGCCAAGGTGTCGCCGGTCTGCATCCAGACGCTTGCCGCGGTGCGCGCGTCGCTCGCCGCACGGATCGCGGCGCAGGACAGCGTGCTCAAGGTCTGCCGGGGCGATGCCGCTCGGCGCTGCCAGGGCGTGGTCACCAGCGACGCCCACACCCTCGACTGCCTGCTCAAGGCCGCGAGCCATGTCAGCAAGAAATGCAACGCCGCCATCACCAACGCCGGGTGGCGCTGACCATGGCCGTGGATCGGGGAATGAGAATGCGTTTCAATGCGATCGGCGCCGCCTTGCTCGGCGCGGGCCTCTTGCTGCCGGGGGCGGCGTCGGCGGCTGAGATCACCGAGGTGCAGATCATCAACGGCCTGCAGGGACCGGCGGTGACGGTGGTGGTCGACCCGAATGCGCTGATGGCCGAGGTCAACGCGAACGTCGGCAAGGGCGCATCCGCGCTGCCGACCTGGGCCCAACTCGCGAACCTGACCCAGCTCGTGGTCGACATCGAGTTCGAGTACAACTCGACGGCGATCGTGCCGAGTTCGTACCGCACGCTCGGTGCCATCGCCGATGCTCTCCACCATCCGCTCCTCGCCCGCTACAAGTTCCTCGTCGTCGGCCATACCGACGCCACCGGTGCGGCGGACTACAACCTTAAGCTCAGCCTCGCCCGAGCCGAGGCGATCCGGGCCGCACTTACCACCACCTTCACGGTGGCCCCGGGGCGGCTTTTTGCGGTCGGCGTCGGCGAGGAACTGCCGATCGATCCGGGCCACCCGGACGCGGCGATCAACCGGCGGGTCCAGCTCGTCAATATCGGCGAGACCCGCTAGGGCCTGCTTGCCG